>CAYIHQ010000721.1:0-1503 GCA_964362905.1 uncultured Ignavibacteriaceae bacterium | reverse complement strand
CGTGATCCAGTATGAAAAGGAGACGATCGACCCCGAATTCGTCGATTTCATGGCGAAGATTCTGGGCAATGTGTGCGGCGAGGGCGCCGAACCACAACAATGGATCATGAAGGAGGGCAAACTCGACCGACCGGAACGGACATATTACCGAGAAACTGCGCATAAAGGAGTCGAGATCCGACTATACTACAATGTCGATCGAGTTCCGTTTCAGTTATTCATCGGCTTGCAGGCGAAGCAGAAATGAAGACTCCTCCCCCCTGAGTTCTATTTCTACCTTCTGATATTTCACTTCTTATCCCGCCCCTGGGCCCCGACTGGGTTGCCATCAACGCCTTTTCCGCCGACCGCCCGTTGGCTGAGTGGCGTCAACCCCTGAAGAAATACTGCAAAAGGGCCCTCAACTCTGCAGTTTGACGGTTTGGGATTTTGGGCTTTGTTTGGAGTTTGGCGTTTGGTATGTTTGGCATATTTCCTCCGAAGGAGGCACTATGTCCGACGCGCCCACCACCAAGCCGGGCCTTCCCGGCACGCTCCAAACCCAACTTCGCTCGATGTCGAGCGACATGACGTTCCTCGGTATCTTCGAGATCGTCATCGGAGCCATCTACTGCATCACGATCATCGGCGCCGCGCTGGGAATTCCGCTCATCTTTGCCGGACTCCGGCTCAAGAACTCAGCCGGGTCGTTCGTCGCCTACACCGCCGCGCCCGAGTCCGCCAACCTCCGCACAGCCCTCGAGCACCTGGGTAAACACTTCCGCATCCACAAGATCCTTGTCATCATCTCCATCGCGTTCATGCTCCTCTACATCATCATCATGGTGGTGATCGTGGGCATGGTCATCGGGGGAGCCACGAGCGGAGCGGAGTGGGAGTGAAGTAGAAGCAAACACGCCAAACGTTCCAAATGGCCAGACCCCAAACAAATGGCCAAACAGCTCCAAATGGTCCAATCTCTTCGGTGGCGACGCAAGTTCAGCCCCGAGCCAGAACCAGGATTGTACTCACCGCGCTTCTTTTGTTGCTCCTTGCTTCTTGCTTCTGCCTCATCCACCTCGCGACCATCGACATCCACTCCTATGCCGCCGATAGGCATGGAAGGCTGGGGAGCAGGGTGGAGCGTGACGACGGGATGGATTCTGTCTTTCGACGGACGCTGATTACGCTGACCAGCTCCGAAGGCCTCGTGGCGGAGTGTGGAATGCTGTCGCCTGCCGAAGGGACAGAGCGTGTGCCGGCCTTCATCCTCCTGGGCGGCAAAGCGACGGGCAAGGAGGCGATCAACTACGTCCTCGAAATGCAGGACGCGGTGATCCTGGCGATCGACTATCCCTACACACCGCGCCGCACGTACTCAGTCTTCGACATTGTGCACGACCTTCCCGCGGTCCGCCGCGCGCTTTTGGACATGGTCCCCTCTGTGATGCTCGCCGTCGACCATCTCTCCCGACATCCGCTGGTCGATACGAACCGCATCATCCTCGTGGGCTACAGCTTTGG
>CAYIHQ010000720.1:771-1503 GCA_964362905.1 uncultured Ignavibacteriaceae bacterium | reverse complement strand
TGATGTACTTCTTTAGAATGATCTTGTCCCCTTCCACCGACGCATTCACGAGCGGGAATGCTTCGAGTGCTTTCGCGACGGCATGGAAGAAGAACGGCGTAAATGTCAGCTTGAACCCTTCCCGCGTTTCGAAACCCGACGCCTCCCGCGTGCGATAGTCCACGATGGCGGTCATGTCCACTTCGTCGATGGCCTGCACGTGCGGCGACGTCGCCACGCTCCGGAGCATGTGCTCGGCCATCCGCTGCTGGATGTTCTCCATCTGCAGGATCTCGTGGCGCGGAGCGGGATATTTCTTCTGCAGCTCTGCAAGGTCCATCTTCTGGATGGTGGGGTCGTAGCGCGTCCCCACAACGGCAGCGCCCCCTGCCTGCGTGGCGCCAAGTGCGAGAAGTGGTGTATCGCTTCGCGATATTGTATCGGGCCTCCGGCTCTTCAGAAACGCGAAAACATCCTGTTTCGTCACGCGCCCGCCTGCGCCCGAGCCGGCAATGCGCCCGAGGTCGTGCGCGGTGAGACCTTCCTGTTTGGCGATGGAGCGCACCAACGGCGAATAGAAGCGGTTGCCGTCCACGCGCGAAGGCACCTGGACCCCAACGCTTCCGATCGGGAGGGCGGGCGGACCCGCCGCCGAGTATCCCATCGGGGCGAGTGTCCCCCCCCGGGGGGGGGGGGCCGGCGCGGCCGGCGGCGGTGGGGGGGGCGGCGGGGGGGGCGGCGACCGCGCGGGGG
>CAYIHQ010000720.1:0-761 GCA_964362905.1 uncultured Ignavibacteriaceae bacterium | reverse complement strand
GCCTAGTAGCCCTGGGGGGGGGGGGCCGCGCGGGGGTGGGGGGGGACGGGCGCTGCCGTCGGCGTTGCAGCTGCCGGCGGAGTCGCCTGAATCGGAGCGGCTGCGTCCGTCTCCACCTTCGCGATCACCGTCCCGACGGGAACGGTCTCCTGCTCGGCCACGACAATGGATGCCAGAATACCGGCTACCGGGGATGGGATCTCGGAGTCCACTTTGTCAGTGCTGATCTCGAGGATGGTCTCATCCTTGGAGATCTTCTCGCCGACCTTCTTCGTCCAGCGGAGGATCTTTCCTTCCTGAATGCTCTCGCCCATCTTGGGCATTACGACGTCAACGAGCATGGATCATCACCTTAGTAGGAAGCCACAAGTTCGATGGCCGCCAGAACGTCGTTCTTGTTCGGCAGCATGGCGTCTTCGAGCGTCGGGCTGTACGGGACGGGAATGTCCTTCGCCGCCACGCGCCTGACCGACGCATCGAGGTGCTCAAAGCAGTTCTCCGTGATCCGTGCCACGATCTCGGCGCCGAATCCGCCGGTCAGGGTATCTTCGTGCGCGACGATCACTTTGCCCGTCTTGCGCACGGAGGCGTAGATCGTTGCCTCGTCGAGCGGATTCAACGTGCGAAGGTCGATCACTTCCACGCTGATCCCTTTCTGTTCCGCCGACCGGGCCGCTTCCAGCGATTGCTGGACGAGATAGCCCCACGTCATCCGCGTTCCCGTGGGGGGCTACATCCACGGGGGGCACTATCACAGCCAG
>CAYIHQ010000719.1:0-1510 GCA_964362905.1 uncultured Ignavibacteriaceae bacterium | reverse complement strand
CAATATCCATCTCGCGGCGTACTTATCGCTGACGAGATGGGCTGAATGGCTTGGGCAAAACAATACAAGCGATAGGCGCAATCAACGCTTTGTCGTCTGAAATAAAGCAAATATTAATCATTTGCCCAGCCTCTTTAAAACTCAACTGGCTTCTAGAATGTAATAAATGGCTAGTTACGAAGAGAAAGATTGAATTGATGAACGGAAAGGAATCAAAAAGGGAAAGCGATATCTACATTGTCAATTATGATATTCTTGCGAAACATCCATGGCTTGTAGCGCGAGAGTGGGATATCGTGATATGCGATGAGGTGCACTACGCAAAAAATCCGAAAGCAGCGAGAACTAAAGCATGCCTTGCGATTTTGAAGAAAGCAAAAAGGCGGATCGCCATGACTGGAACACCAATCATGAATCGGCCTGTAGAATTACAAACAATTTTGGCTGCCCTGGGATGTGATTTTGCTCAAAACTGGTTTTCCTACGTTACGAGATACTGTGCCGGAAGTCGTACAAAGTGGGGCTGGGATGTGTCCGGCGCATCAAATCTTGATGAATTGCAGGCGAAATTGCGTTCCACCGTGATGATCAGACGTCTAAAAAAAGATGTACTGACCGAACTACCAGCCAAGACTAGGCAAATCATCGAAATTCCACAAAATGGTTTTTCTTCAGTATTAAAAAATGAGGACAAAATCATGAAATCGTATCAGGAGAAAAAAAAGGAACTCGCTGCCTTGAAAAAGCAAGCAAAAGAGCAAAAAGATGAGGCTTCTTTTGCTGCAAAAATTGATGCTTTGAAAGCGTCAATGCAAATAGCTTTTTCCGAAATCGCTATTGTACGACACGAAACCGCATTAGCAAAAGTCGGATTCACAATTGATTATATCAACGATATGCTTGAGTCGGAAAACAAGATAATCCTGTTTTGCCATCACCAAGATGTACTTGATGCAATCTATCAAGCATTTCCTAATATTGCCGTAAAATTCACAGGGTCAATGAGTGCGGAAGATAAGCAAAAATCAGTTGACAGATTCCAGAACGACCCGGATTGCAAAATTTTCATCGGATCAACAATGGCGGCAGGTGTGGGCATTACCCTCACAGCAGCCCGCCTGGTGATTTTCCACGAATTGGCATTAACTCCAGGGGCAATGAGTCAGGCGGAGGATCGTGCGCACAGGATTGGTCAAAAAGGCAACGTGTTGGTACAACATCTCGTAATCAACGGAAGCATCGATTCGACGCTCGCCAAAATGCTAAAAAGCAAACAAGAAATAATAGAGAAAGCTCTTGATAAATCATCTGAAAATGAAGAAATTGAATTATAATTGACGAAATTAAATTATATGATATAATTTTCTTCTTTCGTCGCAAATGGAGATGCCTATGACAAGAAATGTATGCAAAAGATGTACGTATTGCTGGGTTCCTCGCAAGGAAATTATACGTATGTGTCCGAGGTGTAAATCGACGTATTGGGATAGAGATCGGAAAAGACCGAAAA
>CAYIHQ010000718.1:0-1518 GCA_964362905.1 uncultured Ignavibacteriaceae bacterium | reverse complement strand
CAGATAGAGAAGGGAACCATTCGGAGTGAACCGGCCACAAGAGGTGGACTCCAACGGTGGGAAATTTCGTCAACGGCGTAACAGATGACCTGAAGGTATCGGTCGGTGACATCTCGCACGACGACATCTTCCATGATAATGAACCGTTCGAGCCATCGTCCGACCCGGCCGTCGCGATCTCCGGTGCAAGCCAGGAGAAGACGGCCATCCGGCCCCGTGACGGCTCCCACGACGTCGATCACCCTCCCCTTCTCATTCGTCAATATTGTCGCAATGCCCTTCCCTTCTCGAACCGACGCCACATCGGCGGTGGAGATCCGCTGGAGCAGGTCGAGTGCCTCCGACCCGTCGAGTTCATAGACCCGCACACCTTCGGGTACAATATAACACCACGGACGATTCATGGGAGTGTCAACGTCCTCCACTCTTTGACTGGTTCCCGTTCGCACCGTGCGCCCGGAGCGTGATCAATGTCATTTCAAGAGGGGCGTGAAATCGTATGGGAGCGAGCGTGAACCCCAGACCATTGGTCACGTTCAACCAAGTGTCGCCGACACGGTAGAGGCCACTGACGTATGGAGACTCGAATGAGGCGGGCGAGAGGCCACGCCAACCGGGCAGCCCGAATGAGATACCGCCACCGTGAGTGTGCCCTGCCAGCACGAGCTGGTAACCCGCATCGGCAGCGCGCCGTACCAAGCCTTCGTTGGGCTGATGGATGAGGAGGATCCGGAATGGAGCAACCGTGGTCTCCAGCAGACTGTCGAGAACCTTGGTTCGCGGGCGTTGCGGGTAGGTGTAGGTGATCAAGGTCAAGCCAACCTTGGCGTCCCGCACGGTGAGCGTGAAAGAAGTGTCGTCCGCGACCACAATGCCGTTGGCGCGGAGTGCGGAGACCACCATGGGCTTGTTGGAAAATATGTCATGATCGCCCACAGCTGCGAAATGCCCATACCGCGAGGGCATGTTGCCCAGAAGGCGCGCCGTGGAGGCGATGTACTTCTCGCCGTTCGTCACGAGATCCCCGGAATTTAAGATGAGGTCTGGATCGAGGGCATGCACTTGTTCGACAAATCGTCGGATCTTTGCTTCGGAGGTTCGCCCGTCACCCTGCACGTCCGATATCTGGAGTATGCGGATACCGTCCAATCCCGCGGCCCCGGGCGGCAACGGAATGTCCAATTCCACGATCCGTGCACTGGAGGTATCGACGACGATCGTAGCTATCGAATAGACGCTGATCACGATCCACACCCACACGGTGAAGGCATGGGTCCGGTGCCGCCACGCTTCGCGGTCTATTTTTCGGACACGGCGCAGGACGGCGCCCGTCGCGTCCCACACAAGAAACACGGGCAACAGCTGTACGAGGATCACCAGCACCGTCCAGAACGGGTAGACAAGAAATCCGTCAACCCATGTGTTCTCTCCGGCGAACACCTGCATCGCGCGCCGGCCCGACAACGAGTAGACGATGAATGAAGCGACGGGGAGAAGATTCAGAATGGCGAGTGCTCC
>CAYIHQ010000717.1:0-1519 GCA_964362905.1 uncultured Ignavibacteriaceae bacterium | reverse complement strand
GTGTTAATTTGTTTGAAACAACCAGAAAAGGCATTGAAAGAGGTGTCAGCTTTTTTAAGTGCGGTGTAAGTACGGTATTAGGGTCAGCAAGCGCAGATAAGCTTGTTGACTTGGCAAAGTTTGCGATGGATTGTGGAGCCCGATCTTTCAGTATAAGTCCATGCACGCCAGCATTCTGTTCCGGTGCGTCGGACGGCTCATCGGTTTTGCATCCTCATGATATTGTGCAAACTATTGTCGGGGCGTATCCGGAACTTGATAGAATTACCAAAGGCCGGCTGTTACTTTCAGTAAAGCTACCTTTATGTATATGGCCAGAGGGTTTTGTTGAGATGCTGGTCAAAAAGAATCAAATCAGGACAGTCTGCCAGTTACATCGTCGCATGGGTCTAATTTTCGACGTCGATGGGAAACTGGCGCTCTGCAACAGTCTGTTTGAATATACAGTTGGTCAGTTTGGGGTTGATTTTTACGGCAAAGAGTCTCTACTGAAACTTATGAATAGCCCGGCAACTATTGCGTTGTATGACAAACTCACATCGTATCCTTCTACAAAGTGTGTAGGGTGCGATAAGTACAATGTTTGTGCCGGCGGCTGCCCACTATTTTGGTCTCTGTATAACCCCGACGATATCATCCTCGGGAATGTATAGGGAGAGAGTCCGTTTTTTTAGTTTTCTTTTAGGAAGACTAGGCGGGCTCTTTTTTTATATCCATATTCTTTATTATTAATTCGATATTTGGATAATATTTGTTAAATATTTTATCAATATTCTCTGTTTCTACTGGAAGTTGTTGGGGCTTGCTTAATTGTGGAACAAGTTTAGTCAACAGAAGATCAACAACTTTTTCTTTTTGCCAGTGACTAATTTTATATTCTGTAATCCAATGATGAATAATGAGGTGCAACATTTCGTGAAAAACTGTGCGCAGTAGACCAAAACTATATCTAAATTTAATATTGACGATAATAGAATTTGGTAAATTATAACTCCCACCGACTCCATATTTTGTCAAATATATTATGTATGTATCTTTAGGAGTTAATGATGTTTTTTCTAATTCTATTGACCCTTCTTCTATAACTTTTTGCCAATTTTCTAACAAAAAATCTTTTTGTGTTTTGTAATAACTTTCGCTATATTCGGCTAAAACTGCTTCCCTAATTTGATTTTCAGAAATATTAGGAGTGGTATCGGGATCAATTTTTAGTTTTTCAGGAAGATTAATCTTATATTTATTGTCTATAAACCATTGTAATTTACCAAGCGTATATTGTACTCTTTGTATTTCGTATTCTGGTGAAAAATTAATTTCTAATTTAATCATAATAATCTAAATTATACATCGATATAATCAAAAGTAAAAAATGTTCCCCCGTGTAGACTTGTAAACACGGGGGAACGGTTATGGGCTTTCTGCCCGGTTAGCAGTCATCCATCATCACAGTCCGAGCTACTGCAGTCACAGTCACCGAAACCGCCACAGTTTGAGCAGTCACAGTCACAATTGCAGTCGC
>CAYIHQ010000716.1:0-1520 GCA_964362905.1 uncultured Ignavibacteriaceae bacterium | reverse complement strand
ATGTTCTGATGTCTTGAATGGTCTGCTCAATCTTTTTCTGCACGGCATCAACGTTCACTTGACTACCAAGTCCAAAGAGGTTGGTCTTGTCTTGTAGGGTTCCTCCTCCGCGAATTGGGTAGTAGCCCTTCGATTCATCAATGTATGTGACCAAGGCAAGAGGACTTGTTTCAGTAATGGGGTATTTGTCTCGTGGTTCCAAGAGGACCAGGTAATCATTGCTTGCGTTGAATGCAGCCTCTTCAGATTCGAACCAGAAGGGGAAGAAGAAGAACGCAAGCGTATCGTCTATCTTGAATCGTCTGGCTCCCTTCATGACACTGATAACTCGAACAACCACTTGAGTCATCTTGAAATTGTTCAGGCTCGAGTCTGCGAGCCGCACATCTTCTCTTACATCAATTGCTCTGACAACGAGGAAATATGGTACTGCGACGAGACCAAAGTGTAGGGTAGATTCGTTCTTCTTGATTGTCTCAAGAATTTGTTTTTCCAAGTACCCTGGCTTCACCTTGTCCTTGCTGGGTTTCTCTCGAGCCATGTCTAGACCGATTCGGAGGATCTCATTCTCCTTGGCAATCGGATCAATCTCTGTTGTCACAAAGAGTTGTCGAGCTATGCGCTTTGCGGTTCGTAGGTGGGTCTTTGTTGGGGTGCTGCGGTCAGCAGAGAGTATCTCGGCCGATTTACTGCGCAGTGCGCTCAGGTAGAGTGTCACTGCATCATCTGAGGTTTGCTGAGTCCCAGCTGATGAAGCAACTTGCGGAGATCCAATCGCAATAAGCAGCGATACAAAGATGACCTTCTTCATTTTGGCCACCTGCATTAGAAATGATAGGGAGGGTGAATGCCTTCAGCCATACAAAGGTGCGTGAATTCCTGCAATACCAGGGCGACGGCCCAGACAGTAACTTGTCATCTTTAGCTGGCAACTTCTGGCTGCTCTGGCAGGGTCTGGTTTCGACAACTCAAATTGCGGACCCGGCCTGGCCAATTGAAGTACCTCAGCCCGATGTGCATCAAGAAGAGCACCTGACACGTCCAAGGACCCACGGTCGATCTAGAATCGACGAAGAAAGCCCCCACGGTCTCTAATTCGCGTTTTGGCATTTCGGAGTGGGGAGTACCTAGACATCCGAACACCCTGGCTCTCAACTTGAATGGTCATTTGAGAGGCGCGGATGAAATGAGAGGATGGGATGGGCGAGTGTCAAGTCGAGCCGAGTCCATTGAGACAAGCACACTTCGTGCCATCGATGTCGACATCGGGGTGAATCCCCTGCCTGAAATTTCACACTTATGTCAGTCTCTCCCGCATATGACTCTGGACGGTCATGTGCGGGAGTGACAATTGTTGATACGCTATCGGAAAGAGGTACCACAATTGTGGTATTGACTCTGTGTGTGATTCTCCGCAAGTACAGCCTGTTGACGGGCATGGAACACCACATTTGCTGCATCGGCTGGGGTGGTGGTAATGAAGGCGTTGATGACATCGGAGGAGGAGTGGCTGGCGGGAG
>CAYIHQ010000715.1:0-1525 GCA_964362905.1 uncultured Ignavibacteriaceae bacterium | reverse complement strand
GTAGGGATCAAGACCGATGCCCGTGCCCGCCGCGATGAGCAATGCCCAGAGGGGGCCGGTCACGCTGTACGACGGTTCTCCCGGGTTGAACGACAGCCCGTCTCCCTGCACAATGTTCGACGCTGTTCGCAGATAGATGTACGCGTCATCGGGCGTATAGGCAAAATGTGAGGCCGTCCGGATGAAGAAGACGGCTACCGCAAGCGCCGCCACGGCCGGAAGGATCCTGCGGAGGGAGGGAAATTGGACCAGCAGGTCTTCCATGGCGTCAGCGGGCGTTCACCGTGACGGTCCGCGCCCACGCGGCGAAGTCGTCGACCGCATGGAACGTGAAGTCCCGTTCGTGTTGGAGAACGCGTTCTTTCGCATACGAATCCCAGAGCACGGAAGCGACCGGCACGCCGGCTTCGCGCGCCGCAAGGATATCCGCAGCGGAGTCGCCGACCATGAGGGTACGTTCACGCGGGACCCGGAACTCGGCCAGGATCGATGCAATGCCCTCGCCCGACGGTTTGTGCCGTACGACGTCGTTGCCCGTCACAACCTTTCGGAAGAACCGCGTGAGGCCCAGGATCTCGAGGGAGATGGCCGCCGTCTGCCGCCCTTTGCCGGTGAACAGCGCAAGGAGAACGCCCCGGTCGTAGAGCTCTTCCAGCAGCTCGGGAATTCCCACATAGACCGAAGCCAACGAGCGGTGATGGGCCCGATAGAAGTCGAGGTATCGTTGCATCGCTTCTTCCAAACATTCGTCGCCGACGATGGCACGAAGCGCTCCTTCCTCCGGCGGACCGAAGAGCGCGGCGATCTCATGATCGGCCATGCGTCCGCCGCGATAGGTCTCGACGATGTGGTTGAACGAGTCGAAGATGAGACGATTCGTGTTCGTGAGCGTCCCATCCATGTCGAAGACAATGCAGGAGTACATGTTCATGCGGGGATCCGAGCTGAGGCCGCCCGAAACAACAAAGGCGCCAGGAATCGCCTGACGCCTTCGCGCGGGAACGGTGGCCGGGAGGGCGGCTCTTCTCAGGCGATGGTCACGTCCTTGGATAGATAGACATCCTGAATCGCATTCAGGAGCCCCACACCCTCCTTCATCGGACGCTGGAAAGCCTTGCGGCCTGAGATGAGGCCCATGCCGCCGGCGCGCTTGTTGATCACGGCGGTGCGAACTGCCTCCGCAATGTCATTCTTTCCTGACGGTCCGCCAGAGTTGATCAAGCCGGCGCGACCCATGTAGTTGTTGGCCACCTGGTAGCGGGTCAGGTCGATCGGATGATCCGAGCTGAGCTGTTCGTAGACCTTCGGGTGCGTCTTGCCGAACTTGACCGCGTTGTAGCCGCCATTGTTCTCCGGCATCTTCTGTTTGATGATGTCTGCTTCGATGGTCACGCCGAGGTGGTTGGCCTGACCGGTGAGGTCGGCGGAGACGTGGTAGTCTTTCTCGGGGGTCTTGAAGGCGTTGTTCCGCGTGTAGCACCACAGAATGGTGGCCATGCCGAGTTCATGCGCCTGCTGGAAGTAC
>CAYIHQ010000714.1:0-1527 GCA_964362905.1 uncultured Ignavibacteriaceae bacterium | reverse complement strand
GTATCAACAGAGGTTGAATCGATCCGTCCGCCCCGCCGAACCCGTCCATGCGCACGACAACGCTTACGGCAATGGCCTCATTGTAAGGTGCGATCATTGACGGCAGTCGTCGCTGCTGGACGCGCAGCACATCCGATAATCGCCGGTCGGCACAGACGAACTCAAACGTTGCCACGTCGCGTCCACTTTCGGCTTCCACCACCCAACCCCGATAGTAGCCGGAGAACGGTATCTCTTCGAGACCCTTCGGTCCCGGGATCGTCGCCGCATAGGTCCATTGATACGCGCGCACCCCAGTGGGCGCCGGCTGTGCCGGAATCGGTTCGAGCATCGACATCCGATGAGGATCGTTCACAAAGACGTTGTCCGTGATCCGGCCGTCTGTGTCGCAGTGACGGACACGGATGCGGTAGTCCGTCCGCTGTGGACCGGCCACATCGAACTCGATCCGGATGCCCGCACCGTCGACGATCACCGGCAATCCGTGCGCTCCCTGACCGACCACCCGCACGCCACGGATGGCAGGATCGAGAGATTCCTGAGCTTCGCCGAGAATGGACAGGCACCACAACATCACGATGGCACGTTTCATCTCCAGGCCTCATACAGCGTCACATACTGCGTTCCGGGGATACTCACATCCAATGCGGCGAACTCTGCTGTCAGGATGGGACGCATCGTCGCCGACGCCAATCGTTCCTTCTGCCGCGAGCGATCGATAACATAGCGCGGGTTGACCACGGAGCGATACAGTCCCTTCGTCATGATCTCATCGTAGGAATGGCCGTCCAAAGCCCGTCGCAGACCGGGCGTCGCCAAGCCGGCCGGGTCCCACACGCGTCGCCTCCCGAGGTATCCAACCATGCCCACATCCGGTGCCAGAACCTCGTCCTCCGGCTTGGTGTGGCTTCGGATCCAGTACGCGATCGGTTTCATGGCCTGCTGCATTCCGACCGAAAAATCTCGCAGGTGCGGCGAGATGGACGTTTCGTACACGGTCGTGTTGACCACGATCGTCAGGAGCGTCATGGTCGCAGTCAAGGACACGGTACGGCGCAGGCTCAGCGAGCCTTGCACCCGCAGCCATGAGATGGTGAGCAGTGCACCGGCGGTCAGCAACGGGAGCACGGGGACCAGATAGCGCGACACCACCTGCACACCCTGCATGGCGTACACGAACGTCAGGAAGACCGGCCACCCGACCAGCACGATCAACAGACGGCCCTGCATACCCCTCAGACACCCCCGAAACCACAACAAAAGGCCCACCATCACAAGCACCACCGATCCCTGGGTGACCGCTGCGACGCGAATACTGTCCCAGAGGGCCGCAGCCATATCCGAGAAGTTCGTCACGCCCGCGGCTTTGCCGGCAAACGTCGTCGGGAACGGGTCGCCGAATGTCAGGAACGCAAACGCCCACCACCCTCCCGCGATCGCGGCCACGATCGTCACCGGCCATGCCCAGCGGCGTGCGTGCACCCGCCAGTCCCCGTCGTATGTCGCCACCACCAACCACGGCACGAG
>CAYIHQ010000713.1:0-1529 GCA_964362905.1 uncultured Ignavibacteriaceae bacterium | reverse complement strand
CCGTGAGCAATCCCACCAACCCCAGTCCGATCACCGCGACGACGTCGCCCAAGTTCGGCTCAGCCTGCCGCACGCCCTGAAGTGCGATGGATCCGATCGTGGTATACGCCGCGTCCTCGAACGAAACCCCGTCCGGAATGCGCACACACAGATTCTTGGGAACCGCAATGATCTCCGCATGGCTTGCATAGCCGGCGCCGGCGCATGCCACGCGATCTCCGGGCGCAATGCCCTCTACTCCCTTTCCGACGAGGAGAACCGTTCCCGCGGCGGAGTACCCGAGCGCCGAAAGCGACTCGAGCCGCCCGCGGACACGCCGAACGGTGGCGCGAAGACCCTGCTGGCGCACCTGCTCCCAGACCTTCGCGACGAGGTCCGGATTCTTCCGTGCTCGAGACACGAGGGACTGCGAACGCTCGGTCATCGAGTTCCGCTCAGTTCCGACGCTGATCACCGAAGCATGGACCTGCACCAACACACTTCCTTCTGCCACGACGGGCGGCGCGACCTCAACCACACGGATCTCGCCGGACTTGACCTGTTGGGCGACCTGTTTCATAGGATCACGCGGATGATTCGGACGCCGTCATCGAGCCGACGCGTCCATGGTCAACAATGTAGTAGTAGGCTCCCACCGCCATGACGATGATGTAGCCCACTTCGTGTGTAATGACTGAAAGTCCGAGGGCCGCCGTCGGGTCCGCGCCGTACAATCGCACCAGCGCGATCGTCAGGAACGAGTGATACGTTCCCATGGCGCCGGGGGCTGGAAGCGCCCAGGCGACCGATGAGATCACCAGCAGCACGGTCGCCGCTCCAAATCCAAGTCCCAGCGACGAGATCGAGTCGAACAGAAAGAACGGGATGTACATTCCGAGGGCGTACAACGTCCAGATCGCCAGACTCCAGAGCACGACCCACGGCCACGATGAACGAAGGTGCGCAACGCTCAGCCCGGTCACGAAGGAATCGACGATCCGTCCCACTTTGTCACCCATGCGCGCGGGGAGACGATGCCGAAATCGCGCGACGAATGCCACGAACGCTTCCAGCTTGACGAACAGAACAAAGAACAGCACCGTCGCACCGATCGATGCCGTCAGAAAGATCGGCCGCCAAGCGGCGGGATCATCCACAAACGGGTCGATGGAGGACGGGTAGACGCTGACGGTAAGTCCGAGGAGAAATGAGAACGTGAGAAAGTCGAGGATCCGTTCGATGACCACGGTGCCGAACGCCGCACTCCGTGAGATCTGCTCCAGCTTGCCGATGACAACGCCTCGCACTACTTCGCCCACCCGGGGCAACAGGTTGTTGACGGCGTACCCGAGCATCACCGCGGAGAACATGTTGCGCACCGACGGACGCTCTTTGAACGGCGCCAGTAGAAACCGCCACCGCACCGCTCGAGCCCAATGGCTGATGAGGACGACCGGGACCAGCGATGCGACGATCCAGGGGTCGGCATCCAGGATGGTGGACCAGAGGGCGGAGAAATCCGTACCACGGAATGCGAGGTAGAGAAAGCC
>CAYIHQ010000712.1:0-1548 GCA_964362905.1 uncultured Ignavibacteriaceae bacterium | reverse complement strand
TCCTCGGAGGTACTCGACAAGCTCACGCTCTTCGGCGGCGCTGCGATCAATCGACGGCTGGAGCGGGACCTGTTTCTGATCTTTGAGTATCGCGACAAGTTGCCGTTGATCAGCGCGTTGGGCCTGGAACCGACAGCAAGCGTGGAGCTCTACAACATCTCTCGGGTCACGTCAACATCGTTCCCGCTCTTCGTGCGCGACCTGCAGGAATACGAGATTCCAGTCGAGGTCACGTACAATCTGTTGGAATTCGACGCGTCCCTGCGGCAACCCATCGGATCGGAGAACACCGTCGTGAAGGTGGGATATACCCGCAGCCGCTATGCGGCAGACATTGGCTCGTTCATCATACCCCCGAACAACCTGCAGCAGGCGTTCCGTAACGTCTATCTGCTCGGCACGAACGTGTGGCTCCAGGCGACGCACCGCGCGATCCATCCGACCGTGGACGAATCGATCAATCCGGTCGGACGCACAATCGCCTTCCGCTACACGTACGAGAACAACGACTACAATCGCGACCTGGAGTATGATGTTCAGAATGGTCTGCTGGTCCCGCTCTACAAGCAGTTCAAGTTCCATCGCTGGGAACTGAACTGGGCGGAGCACCTGCGTTTGCCGTTCCCGCGGCACACGCTTTCGCTTTCCGCTCGCGGGGGTGCCATCACCGGGGGCGCTGCGGATACGATCTTTCATTTTTACGGCGGCGGTTTGATCGGCCTCAAAGGATATCCGTTCTATTCGATCGAAGGGACTCGAGTTGCGCAGGCAAAAGCCGAATACCGGCTGCCGATTACCCGAGACCTTGATACACGCATCTTCCAATTCTACTTCACCAAGCTTTACGCCTCGGTGTTCGCCGAGGTCGGCGATGCATGGACGGGATCGGTGGCGGCGGCCGCGTGGAAGAAAGACGCCGGCGTCGAACTGCGGCTCGAAGCATTCTCGTTCTACTCCTATCCGACCCGTATCTCCCTGGCGGGTGCCTACGGCTTCGACCGCTTCACGCGCCGGATCCAGGGAGAGACGATCACCTACGGAAAAGAGTGGCGGTTCTATCTGGGGATACTGTTTGACTTCAATATCGGGGAACCGTTTGGCGGGCGGATGGAAGAGAAGATGAGATGGAAGAGGTAGATGGAAGATGGAAGCTCGCCCCGAGCCCCGAGCGAACCGTGAGCGAGCTAAGCGAGTCGAACGGTGAGTCGAGGGGTCGAGGGGATGGAAGACTGAGATGGAGTGGTGGAGGATTGGAGGAAGATGCGGGCCACATGAGCCGTGTCGTTGCGAGGGCCGCGGAGCGAAACAACCCAAAGCCAATGTCTTCGCGAGGCCCGCTACTGGCCGAAGCGACCTGCTATACTTGTTCTCTTGCGAACAAATGTGAAACCAACTTCATGACGCAGATCTTCGGACATATGATCGTCAAGATAGTCTTTGCTCTTCTTGTCCTGGCCCCCTCTGCCTCCGGCCAGTGGAGATCTACGACAGGCGCGAGCAAGGGAGTGACTCTCTTCGCCGGCGACCTCACGCGTGAGCTGCGACTCC
>CAYIHQ010000711.1:0-1549 GCA_964362905.1 uncultured Ignavibacteriaceae bacterium | reverse complement strand
TGCGCAAGGATTGGTTGGGGCGGGGATCGGCATTCTCTACCTTTCTGTCTACGCATCATTTAACTACTATAGCCTGCTCCCTCAGATCCCGTCGTTCGTCCTGATGGCAGGTGTGACGACGCTGGCCCTCGTGCAGGCGATCCAGTATCGATCGTTGGGAGTCGCAATCCTCGGATGGGCCGGTGGCTACCTGACTCCGTGGATGCTGAGCACCGGAGAACCGAACGAGGTGAAGCTGTTCGTGTATCTGGCGCTTCTCACCGTCGCCATGCTGGGCCTCGTTGTCCGAATGCCCGCATGGTCGGTGCTTCAGCCCCTCACGCTTGCCGGAACCTGGCTCTGGTATTTCATCTGGCACGCAGACATGTACGACACCGATGTGCTCAGCATGACGCTCTTCTTCGTCCTCGTCTTCTGGGCAGCGTTCGTCGCCGCAGACCAGGTGCAGCTACGAACGGGAGCGCCATTCGGATGGGAGCGACGCACATCGCTCATCGCCAACTCCGTGCTCGGCGGCTTGGCGCTTTGGCTGGTCGTCGAACCCGAGTCCGATGTCATCGCAGGATTCGTGGTGCTTGGAATGGCGGCAGCGTATCTGCTTCCCTTCCTGCGATCGATCCATGATCCCGGGCGTCCGTACTCTGCGGTCAGCACCACGGTCGCCTCCGCCCTTGCGGTCGTTGGGCTCGGCCTTGTCGCATCGGAACACGGCGACGTCGCTCTGTGGTCCGGACTCGCTGCCCTTACTGTCTATGCTTCGCTGAAGCGTGGCTTGCCGCACCTCGTGGTCGTGGCTCAGGTCATCATTCTGCTGGCTGCCGCCCATCTCGCCACCATTGTGGGTTCTCTCGTCAGTGAGACCGTGCGCGACTTCACGCCGGTGATCCACGAGCGCACGCTCGGTTTCGGCGGCTTGTTCGCCGGCTCCTTCCTCGCCTTTGTCTTCCTCCGGGGCGATGCCGATCGCCGGGCGGCACGCGACCTGTTTCTCACCGTCGCGGGAATGGCGCTGGTCGTGTATTGCACCGTGGAAGTGAACGACCTCCTCCGCGTGTGGCGTTTGGATCTGGAGCAGGACCCGATGGCGTTTCGGTGGTTCCTTTCAGTCCTGATGATCGGGGCTCTCTGGTCATTGCTGGGACTGGCGGCATTCGCGGTGGGACTGCGAAATCGTCTCCTTGCCCTTGTGTGGCTTGGTGTGGTCACGCTGCTCCTGGGGGCTGTTGTGATCGCCGTTCGTGGGGTGTCGGTGAATGTCATCTCCTTCCACGTTCCCCTGTTGAATCTGCGCGTCGTGGCGATGCTGGCGACCGCCCTGGCTGTTGCCTTCGCGGCGCGGCTCGCCCTCCAGTACCGGGATCTCGCCCCACTTCTGCCGTCTATCCATCGCGTGTTCACCATCGGTGCGATCGTCGTCATCTTCTCCTTGCTCTCGGGCGAGACACTGGACTGGTTTGAACGCTCCGTGGATGCTGTCCGCGAGGAGGGCGCGGATGTCCTCGACGGCCTTCTTGACCCCGGTCTCTAGTGTGTCGATCTGGTTCAGCGC
>CAYIHQ010000710.1:0-1552 GCA_964362905.1 uncultured Ignavibacteriaceae bacterium | reverse complement strand
CGCTCTCTTGTCTCCCTCGAGTGTCATTGATATGTTCCGAGGTATTCCGATTCCACAGGTCATAGCGGATGTCGGAAACTACGTGTTGTCCCACCGGCAACGGCCTCCGCTGGGTCTCGGTGTCAATGCCAAATTAAATCGATGGCTGGGCAAAGGTCCTGAGCGGCCAGCCTATCCAATCTGGTTGAATCAGGACTTTGCCGAGAAGCACGACTTGAGAGAGAGGTTTGAAAAATACAACGGCACACCCGCTCACACTAACTCGATACGTCATGGGGCTCATCGCAGGATGACACACCCTATCTGGCAATGGCTTTTTGAATTCATGGATCCGGGCGCAACTTTTTTCCCACTGGAGGTCCGATTTCCCTATCTCGATCTTCGCCTCGTCAACTATCTGCTGAGAATTCCGCCGCTTCCCTGGTGCGTGAACAAGGAGTTGCTGCGCGTTGCGATGAAGGGAACTCTACCGGATCAAGTTCGCCTGCGCAAAAAGACGCCACTGCCTGGCCACCCGTATCATGAGCTTCTTCGGCATTCCAACGGAAAGGGGTTGGATGACTTCTCTCCCGTTCCAGAGCTAACAAAATATGTCAATAGAGACACCGTTCCCCGCGTTGCAGGCCGGGCATGCACACCTGAGCAATCGTGGCTTAACTTACGGCCGCTTTGTCTCAACAATTGGTTACAGTACCAAAACCACGTTAACCACAACCTTCAAGGAGGAAGGCTTTATGAAACCGGAACATCCAAAATCGTCCAAGGATGAGAAATCCATCCCCAAAGAAACCGCTCCGAAGAAAAAGGCATATCGCTCCCCTAAGCTCGTCGCTTATGGCCATGTCCGGGAGATCACAAAGACTGTTGGCCTGACGGGCGGGGGCGATACTTTGAGCAAGACTGGTATTGCTTAGGACTTGATAAGCGGAACAGATATGCCCTGCGGTTCTGATACGCAAGTGTTCTGCTATCACGTCGCCGGACTCCATCTGAGCGCAAACCGATCCGTTCCCGGCTTGGCCGACGTTTCCGACCTGCGACCGGTCGATGTTCGCGTATTCCTCGGTTCCATGCCGCGGTGGCTCGACAACGATGCCTTATCGCGGCAGCATACTTGGTATGTAAGCGGCACTCGAGATCAACACGACAATCCTGCCTTGACGATTTCGAAGTTGTTGAGGGGCTATTTTCGGCTCGAATACAGCGATGGTACAACCTTCGTTGTTGATCAAGCTGGCAGACAGGTTTGGGCTACCTGGCCTGACGCATTGACGGTGGAAGATACCGCGACGTATTTGTTAGGCCCCGTTTTAGGTTTTGTGCTCCGCCTGCGAGGGATCACGTGCCTTCATGGAAGCGCCATCGCTCTCGGCGACCGGGCGATTGCCATACTCGGTCCGGCGGGCTCAGGTAAATCGACAACAGCGGCCGTTTTTGCGAAACTTGGATATCCTGTTTTAGCTGATGACATCCTTGCGCTGCAGGATGAAGACGATATATTCCTAATTCACGCCGGTGATCCCCAGTTGTGCCTGTGGCCGACATCGGTGAA
>CAYIHQ010000709.1:0-1559 GCA_964362905.1 uncultured Ignavibacteriaceae bacterium | reverse complement strand
ATGAGGGAACAAGACATGATCATGGAACATGAATGTGCCAGTCCGCGGACATTAGCGAATGCATCCGCCGCCGCCGGCTATGTGAACCACATACTCGAAGCCAAGTCAAGAGCAGTATCTCGCAGCGCCGCGCCTGCCTGCGTGCCGTTAGCGAAGATTGTGTATCGCTTCGCGACATCTGTCGTGGGCCTCCGGCTGGCAGGCAGGTGCCTTTTTGTGGCAACTGCTTCCTCAAAACCCTCCTACGTAAGGCTCTCCGATGCCGACCGCCACCAGCGGGAATGCTCCACCCCGAGCACCCGGCGCTCCGGGAACCGATAGCCCTTGATTCCCTGCTGGTCCCCCAGGAAGAAGCCGCGATGGATCGTGCGGAAGAATCCATGGTGAACGGGATGTCGGGAGACGGTCTTCGTCGGCTTGTCGCCCCCCTTGCGCACTTCGCTCACGCACTGGAGAATATGCATCGGGTCCTGGTACGGGAGATACCCGGCGAGATGGCCCGAGTCATCCTGGTCGAGCAGAAGGTCGGCGAAGAAGATGCGCGGCACGTGCACCGGATTGTTCGGATCTGTCATGAAATTGGCGAATCGTCCCGGAGGCAGCGCCGAGACGACCAGGGGATCGACGGGACAAAGCTCGTGGTACAAATGAGCGCCGTGATTGGCCCCCTCCTGCGAATGTGTCTCCGCTTCCAACCGGAGAACGCGTCCGTCTGCTGTCACGAGATAAAGCGCACCGTAGCTCTCGAGCGGCAGGTGCTCCAGGACGCGATAGATACTGATGTACTTGCTCCGCTTGGGGCTGCCGTCGGGATGAGGCACGCACCGTTGGGCAACGTCGTCGAGCCGGAAGTACGTGCTCTTCAACTGCGGGTCGATCTCGAAGAACATGACGTTGCCGCGCGTCAACTTCTGTGTGCCCACCGCCATGTAACGTCCGAAGGCTTCGGGCTCCAGATGCGAAGCAACAAGCGCTTCGGACCGATAGCACAACATGTAGAAATGGATGGTCATGGGATCATCTCCATAAGCAACACGAAGGGGAGCAAAGACCGTGCCGGCGGTTCGGTGGGTGCAGTCGAAGGCACCGGAGGAGGGAGAGGAATGAAGAATCGTAGGTCACGGTTGCGTCACATCTCGGGACGCACAATTTGCATTCTACTGGTACGGGAAGAATGCGCGAAATGCAATTGCATCCGTCAACGAGACGCGGATTCCTGCTTCTGCGAATTACTGAAAGTCGGTGTCAGCGTGCAGTGTTGCTTCGTTGTTCAGTCTAGGGGCTGGCGGAAGAATCGGGGAGGCGGATCTCGATCAGGCGAGGAAATCGAGTGCGCAACGTGTCCACGAGAAGTCCATTGCTCATGCGGTCGAGGAGTGCGGATGAGAATCCATCAATCCTCACGAGGACGCGTCGTCCTTTCGCCATCAACTCTCTGGTCAGCATCGGAGCGTCCACTCCGCCGTCCGCCCAGGCGTCCAGCAGCAAAACGTCCTTCGTCAGCATCAGAGGGCCCATGGCGTCGCGCCCTCCCCAGTACGTGAAGACGGCAGCTCCCC
>CAYIHQ010000708.1:0-1560 GCA_964362905.1 uncultured Ignavibacteriaceae bacterium | reverse complement strand
GTAACTACTCAGCGTAAAAAAGATTTTCGAAGAAAATGCACTTAGGGCTTGTACTTTAAAGTAGTCCTTCATAGCTTATGTGCATGCACGATCAGCAGAGCACACGGGCAAAGCTTTTAACTCTCTACGCCGAAGGCCCCGATGCCGTTGTTCAATTCTTTGAGTTGCTGCTCGCTGAAGTCGACGAGTTGAAACAGATCATCAGCAAACAAGAAGAACGCATCGCGACCCTTGAGGGTCAGCTGAAGCAAGACAGTCACAATAGTCACAAGCCACCGTCGAGTGATGGACTGAAGCGTACAACCAAGAATGTTCGACCGAAAACTGATCGATCCTCAGGAGCACAACCGGGCCATGAAGGAACGACGTTGAAGATGGTGTCAACACCACACCATGTTGTGAAGCATGCGGTAACGGCCTGCAGTGGGTGTGGGCGTTCACTGGGACGGCTTCAGAGCAAGTCCTACCGTCGTCGTCAAATGTTCGATGTTCCGACACCGCGTCTGGAAGTGACCGAACACCGGTGTGAAATCAAAGAGTGTCCTGCATGCGGAAAGACCACGACCGCAGCCTTTCCCGCCGGCCTCACAAAAGCGGCCCAATATGGAGTGAACATCAAGAGCATCGCCGCCTATTTGATGCACTACCAACTGCTTCCCTCCGAGCGAACAGGAGCCGCCTTGTCCGATCTGTTCGGCTGTTGCGTTGCGGAGGGGACGTTGTTTCGTTGGGCAGAGGAACTGCACACCAAGTTGGAAACTCCAGAACAGACCGTCAAAGAACAGTTGCTTCAGGCTCCGGTCCTTCACAGCGATGAAACGGGCCTGTTTTGTCAAGCCAAGCTTCACTGGCTCCACGTAAACTCGACCGCACACCTGACACACTATGGTGTTCATCCCAAGCGGGGCACGGAGGCGATGGATGCCATCGGGATCTTACCCCGCTTCGGTGGAACAGCGATTCACGATTCGTGGAAGCCCTATTTTTCGTATGCGTGCACCCATAGCGTGTGCAATGCGCACATTCTTCGAGAACTCACCTTTGCCCACGAAGAAGATCACCAGCGCTGGGCGAAGGATATGAAGCAGCTCTTGCTCCGTATTGAGCGCAGCGTGGACAACGCTCGACAACGACAACAACATTCCTTCTCGCCACGCTCACTGCGTCGCTTCGAGCGACAGTACGACCGAGTGCTTGCGCTCGCCTTGCGTCACAACCCGCGGCAACGTGGTTCACCGCATCGGCGCGGTCGAAAAAAACAAACAAAGACGCGCAATCTCATCGAACGGCTACGTACCTATCGAGCCGCAGTACTGGCCTTTATGTATGACTTTCGTGTTCCGTTTACCAACAACCAGGCCGAGCGCGACCTGCGCATGGCCAAAGTGAAACAGAAAATCTCCGGCACGTTTCGAAGCCCCCGAGGTGCAGACATCTTTTGTCGCATTCGCGGATACATCTCCACGGCTCGCAAGAACGCTCTGGCCCCCTTTGACGCATTGCTTCGCGCCTTTACCGACAATCCGTTTGTTCCAAGCCTCAACTACGCTGAGTAGTTAC
>CAYIHQ010000707.1:0-1561 GCA_964362905.1 uncultured Ignavibacteriaceae bacterium | reverse complement strand
CGAAGCATCAATATTTAAGCAAGGACGGGTGATGGAAAAGGTTATCGCAAAAATTCAAACACAGTTCAACAAAGAATGGGACAATCAAGTAAAACAGCTCCAAAGCGGACAAGGCTGGATGGAGAAATAACGATGAATTGAGCGGCGATAGTCCGCTCGTATGAATGGTTGGGAGGTGACGGAGGCAAAAATGGCAACAAAATTTGATAGCAATACATTTGAGGATGATTACGTCATAGCTGTTTTATCGCACATGGTGACTGACCTAAAAACGTACAAATCACGCGAGCAGATTATTGACCACTATGCGGTTGAACTAACTGCATTTATGAACGGACGGATTATCGAGGCCGTTCGGAATTCGACGCCTAACGCAATCATAAGCCGCTCGGAGCCGAAGGAGAAAAACAAATGACTGAAAAGAAAAAGCTGAAAGAACCGACCAGCCCCGCCGAGTCGGACTTGATGAAATTGTTACCCTGTCCTTTTTGCGGGAGTATAGATTTATCATGCGATGGTCATTATATAGAGTGCGATAACTGTGGGGCTAATGGCCCTGCTATTCACCCAGTCCCAAATGGCAGGAAAGCAAATGAACTATGGAATCATCGTGAAGGGTAACAATAGAATATGCGAACCTTGCAAGGTTGGATTAAATAAAAATCAATGGCTTATAGAAAACGAACAACAGAGAGCAGTAAGCTCAAAAGAGTGATGAGCCGGTGACTACCTCCTCTAAAATAGATCAGGTGCTTGCGCAGGAAGAGAACGTCCTGTCCTCTGCAGTTGCGCGCACCATGAAGGCATATAATGGAAACTCCACCGTCGCCAACCTCAAAGATTATCAGGCAGCAAAAACAGCCCTTGAGGAATTCAGAAAGAAAAAACACGCGGAGCAAAACCCCGAAGAAGCTGTTTTCACCGTCCCCGAGGCAGTAGAATATCTCAAAGCAGAGGGCTTTAAAATAGAGAAGTCGCGTCTTTACGAAGAAAAGGCCATAGTCGGCTTTAAGACGATCAGCGGCGCCGTCACCTTCGCAAAAAAAGACCTCGATAAATACGCAAAAAAGTTTCTCAATCTCCTGGCTGAGTCAGACTCAAACAATGCAGAAGAAAAAATGAAGTGGGACGCTAAAATCGCCGAGCAGAAATTCAAGGACATGGAATTTGAGGCAAAAATCAAAGACGGCATGTATGTTCTCAAGTCAGAGGTTGAACAGATGCTTGCCGCCCGCGCCGCATTTCTCAAAGAAAACCTCGGCTCAGGCTTCATCCACTCCCGCGCCCCGAAGATTACGGAAATAATACAGGGTAATACAGACCGCATCCCCGAGCTGATAGAATTTTGGCTTAAACAGATAGAAGAAGTTTTTGATTATTACAGCAAACCCCTGCGCTTTGAAGTTCCCGCAATCTCAATTACAGAGGAAGATACAGACGATGCAAACTGAAACCGCAGAGCTTTTTCACTCCTTCCGCTTCTTCCCTGCGGAACGGCAGGTCTTTGAGAAAAAAGAAGACCTCACAGTCTCGGAATGGGCGGAGAAATACAGAGTCGTCA
>CAYIHQ010000706.1:0-1563 GCA_964362905.1 uncultured Ignavibacteriaceae bacterium | reverse complement strand
TGGCTGAACTCCTGGATTCGATGGGACTGTCGGGACGGCGAAATGATCGGGTGGGAACATTCTCCTCCGGCATGAAGCAGCGGGTGAAGTACGCGGTCGCATTAGTTCATCGTCCTCCATTGTTGATCCTGGACGAGCCGACGGCGAACCTGGACCTCGACGGGGTCGCAATCGTTAAAGAAGTTGTGAGAGCGCAGAAGACCTCCGGGATCCTCCTACTGGCGACGAACGATCAAGAGGAGGCCGATTGGTGTGGTGCACGAATTGACCTCGGGAAAGGGTAAGCCGACTTGCCTTTCCGGGACATTTTCCCAATCTTGAGAATGTCATGACAGGCGTGGCTCGCATTGCGGCAGTGGTGAGGAAGGATGTGCGTTCGGAGTTGCGGAACCGTTACGCCATCAATGCACTGGGCATGTTCGTGTTGATCGCGGTGGCCACGATCCTGTTCGCGTTGCGGTCCGAGTCGCCGGGGCCTGCGCCCCTGGCAGGCATGTATTGGGTCGTCGTGTTCTTCTCGGCCATGTCCGGACTTGCCCGCGTGTTTGTGAGCGAGGAAGAACGGGGGACTGCGCTGACCCTTCAACTGACAACCTCGTCAAGTGTGTTGTTTGCCGGCAAGCTCCTGGTGAACACCGTGCTGACGCTTCTGCTCACGACGGCGGTGACCATCCTGTATCTGCTGGCATTCCCGACATTTCAGCTCAAGACTCCGGAGATATTTCTCCTCACCGTACTGTTTGGCAGCATCGGTTTTGCCGCGTCAGCGACGATCCTGGCGGCGATCATCGCCAAGGCGAATTCGCGAGGCACGTTATATCCGGTGCTTGCGTTTCCCGTTCTCATACCGTTGCTCATGACCGTCATGAATGCGACGGAACGCTCGCTCGCGGGCGAACAGCTGGCCGAAGCGGCAGGCGACCTGCAGGTGCTCGTCGGGTACTGCTTTATCATGATCGCGGGATCGTTCTTGTTGTTCGACTATGTGTGGAATGAATGACCATGACCTGGATCCGTATCGGTTCCATCGTTCTCGTGACCTACACGCTGGTGGCGGGCATCCTCACGCCGATGGTACCGCAGCCGCAGGGATTGTTCCAGTTTCCCATCATTCCGGGGCTGGAAGAGAAGGCGCGGAACATTTTCTTCCACGTTCCGACGGCTTGGACGACGGTGGTCGCGTTCCTCGTTTCGCTCTGGTACGGGTTCCGGTATCTCCGGACGAGGAACATCGACGATGATCTCGCGTCGGAAGCGTCTGCGGGATTGGGGTTCATGTTCTGCATTCTGGCGACCGTAACCGGGGCGCTCTGGGCCAAGTTCAACTGGGGATCCTTCTGGAACTGGGATCCGCGACAGACCTCGATCTTCATCCTCATGCTCATCTACGGAGCGTACTTTGCCTTGCGGTCGGCGATCGAGGTGGAGGAAACACGTGCGCGGTTGTCGGCTGTCTACGCCATCCTCGCCGGCTTGACGGGCCCCTTTTTCGTATTTGTCCTCCCGCGGCTCGTCGGAGGCCTGCATCCCGGGGCCGCAGGCGATCCCGACGGTGCCGGGCCG
>CAYIHQ010000705.1:0-1568 GCA_964362905.1 uncultured Ignavibacteriaceae bacterium | reverse complement strand
TTCTTAGCGTTGCGGGGCGCTGCGTTGTTTGGCGAAACGTTATGCGCCATGCCGCACACCCATCCCGGTGATATCTCCGGTTATGTGAGATCAGTCAAATTGTGATGGTGCAAGAAGTGTGGCTGAGTGAAGACCAGCGTAGGCCCAGACTGTCGTGGTTGTTCCGAGCACGTTCAAGTGTGTGGTGCGGGTTTACGAACGGGATGCTCGTCCAACGAGCGGTAGGGTTCTCAGCGTGCTACCAACTCCAACGACAGCTCGTATCGGCGGAACGCTTCCCTCAAGTGTTGGTAAATGTGTGCGGCACGAGCGTCTAACACGCGCAACACCGACGCGCGCGTCATTTGATGGGCTGGTTTGAGATCAGAGGAAGGAACGAAGGAGCGCGCTCAAGCCCTTCGCACCGTGAGGCAATTGGGGTTGAAGATGCGGTGCTCATGGCCTGCGGTGTTGCGCGAAACGTTAGGTGCAACGCAGCCGAACGGTAGTTTTCCCCATGTTCTCGTCGACGAATTGATCGGAATCGAATATGCCCTTCCCTAAGCAAGCAGAGATTGAGTTGCCCCTCCTCGAGGTGCTGGACAAACTCGGTGGAAAAGCCAAACCCAGCGAGGTCTACCCGCTCGTCGCCAAGCATTTCCCATCGCTCACTGAAGAAGAACTAAGCGAGAAGCTCCTTTCCTACCCTTCGATTCGCAAGTGGTCAAACCTCGTGCAGTGGGCAAGGCAAGCTCTCATCGACAAGAAGCAGCTCGATGGCAGCACCCGCGGGGTATGGAAGCTCACCCCAGCTGGCCGAGAACGTTTGGGAAAGCGAAAATCCAAGACTTCTACCGAGTCTAGCACCGTAACTTTGGCCGACCTCGTTAATCAAGACTCTGTACGGATCAATGCCAGAATCATTGCGGAGCTCAACAATCTTACTCCTCATGGATTTGAGAAATTCTGTCAGGTTCTATTGGCTCAGATCGGTTATGTAGACTTAGCGGTGACGAAACGATCCAACGACGGCGGAATTGACGGGTATGGACAGTTTCGTCAAGGGATTGTCACCATCAAATCTGCATTCCAATCTAAGCGCTGGCGAAAGTCCCCGGTTGGCAGACCAGAAATAGACGCTTTCAGAGGCGCTATACAAGGCGATTTCGGGCATGGGGTTTTCCTTACGACAAACAGGTTTTCCAAGGACGCTCAGGATGCCTCAATCAAGAAGGGGGCTATACCCGTGCTTCTGCTCGATGGAGAGGCCATCGCGAAAATAATGGTCGAAAATGGGCTGGGTGTCCATAAACAACCCGTTTACACGGTCGACCTTGATCCAGATTTCTTCGATTTCGACGATGAGAAGGAGTCATAGTCCCAACGAATCGTTCGGCTGCGCAGCACCTAACACGCGGCACTACGACGCGCACTCGTCAGTACCCCCCTCTTAATAGAGTGCGCTCCATGGTCCGCGGGCACGCGGGCCATTGAGAGTTGATAAGGTGCCCGCGGCCCACGGCGTAGTGCCGCGAAACGTTATGCGCCATGCGCGGCGCCCTCTTCACAGTTGGCTGTGCTCGCATTAG
>CAYIHQ010000704.1:1282-1570 GCA_964362905.1 uncultured Ignavibacteriaceae bacterium | reverse complement strand
CCCTACGCCTGGACGGGGTACGACGTGCTCGATCCGATCCTCCGAGGACAGGCCCCAGCGTCGATCATCAGCGAGACGATCCAACGCGAGGCCTACCGATTTCCCCAGGGCTCGCTGCGCCTTCGGTTCAACACGAACCACGACAAGAACGCGTGGGACGCGCCTGCCGTGGAGAAATTCGGCCACGACGGTGCCCTGCTGTCTGCGGCGCTCGTGTTCACCCTTCCAGGTGTACCCCTCATCTACAACGGCGAGGAGGTGGGGAACCCCCAGCGGCTCAGCCTCTTC
>CAYIHQ010000704.1:0-1272 GCA_964362905.1 uncultured Ignavibacteriaceae bacterium | reverse complement strand
AAGGATGCCGTAGGCGGATCGTCGCGGCCTCTCCATCAACAGAGAGGAGAATACCCACGACCTTCCAGGCTCCATATCCGGGGGATTCTTCCAGTGCTTCCTGTGGCGGAAGCGGCGGCGACAGCCCGACGGCGAGGAGGGGGGGAACCCCCAGCGGCTCAGCCTCTTCGAGAAAGTGGCCATCGATTGGTCCACGGGACGCGAGTTCCGCGAGCTCTACACGGAATTGGCGACTCTCCGTCGCTCGTTGCCGTGGCTCTCCACTGGTTCGTACGAACCGATCGATCACAACGGCGGATCGTCGGTGCTCGCATTTGCCCGGCATCCCTGGGGACAAGCCGGCAAAGTCGTCGGCGTCTTCAACTTCAGTGAGACACCCGTCTCGATGGCCCTCCCGGAATCTCTAGCGCAAGAAGGTGCCTGGCGCACTCGGTTGGGAGGGACGGGGACCCCAGATCTGCGAGATTTGCGGCTGTCGGCGCGCGGATTCGTCATCCTGGAACTTCTTCCTTGAGGCCACCATGCGAACAGTCACGGAGTATCTTTGGTTCACGACACAGCACAAACGCGAGTACGTCAACATCACTCCGGATGTTGAACGGATCGTCGCGGCGAGCGGGATCCGCGAAGGGATGGTGCTCGTATCCGCCATGCATATCACCGCCTCGGTCTACGTGAACGATGCGGAGGATGGGCTCATTCAGGATATCGACGACTGGTTGGAGCATCTCGCGCCGTTTAAGAAGGAGTATCGTCACCATCGGACAGGAGAGACCAACGGCGATGCGCATCTGAAGAGTCTCCTGATGCATCACGAGGTGATCATCCCGATCACGGAAGGGAAATGCGATTTCGGACCGTGGCAGCAGGTCTACTACGCTGAGTTCGACGGCCAAAGACGGAAGCGTGTGGTGGTCAAGGCGATGGGTGAATAACCGGTTGGAGCGAACGGCGTGACCCGTCTTCGTCATGGACTGGACTACATGGTGTTCCTGGGGCTCCAGGGACTGCTGCTCGCTCTCCCTTTGCGGATCGTTCAGCGGCTGGGGGCGTGGGTGGGAGTGTTCGTCGGCGGGGTGTTGCGGTATCGATGGCACATCACGATCGATAACCTACGGCACGCGTTCCCGGCCCTTTCCGACCAGCAAATCCGCCGTTACGCGAAAAGTTCCTACGCATCCGTGGGGACAACACTTTTCGAGTTCGCCTGGTTTCCCCGCTTGACAGAACGGCGATTCCGCGACCTTGTGACGCCTACAGGTGAGGAGGCGC
>CAYIHQ010000703.1:0-1577 GCA_964362905.1 uncultured Ignavibacteriaceae bacterium | reverse complement strand
GGAAGGGCGAGCATGCGACTGTGAGAGTGGAGGAGCGCACGAAAGGCCTCACGAATCGCGACGGACGATTCGTCGGCATCTCCTTCGACTATCCAAGCGGCCGCTTGATCTCGCCGGAAATTCTCAAGGTCGTCAACGCCAGTGAGATGGAGTGGAAGACCCTGAAGGACTCCGTGTCCATCGGCGCCTTCAACCTGGCCATCGGCAAGCGCGTCATCGAGGCGCACGGCGGCGAGTTCCTCATCGAAGCGTCATCGGACCGCACGGTCGTGCGGTTCACCTTGCCCGTCTGATCGGAACAGGAGGAACGGGATGGGGCAGGACGGCGCCGAACAACCTCTCGAATACCGCTACGTCTTCGCTTTCGACAACGGCGAGACGAAGGAATTCCGCGTCGTTCTGGATGGCGCCACGATGGCGTACCGTGAGCCCGTGGCGGTCGACCCCCCGGAGTGGACGCGGCTGGAGTTCTCCCAGTGCTCCAATTGTCCGTTGCACGGCGTCGAGCGGTGCCCGGCCGCATTGAACCTCAGCACGGTCACCCGCGAGTTCGAACACACGAAGTCGTTCACGGACGCCCGCGTCACCGTCCACAGCCCCGAGCGCACCTACGAGAAGTCCACGTCCGTGCAGCGCGGGCTCAGCGCCATCGCTGGCCTGATCATGGTCACCAGCGGCTGTCCCGTTCTCGATCGTTTGCGGCCGAACGTGGCCTTCCACCTTCCCTTCGCGACCCCCCTTGAGACCTCGTACCGCTCCGTGTCGATGTACCTCACGGCGCAGGCCATTCGCAAGATGAAAGGGCAGGAACCGGATTGGGAGATGCAGGGATTGATGGTGATTTACGAAAACGTGGCAAAGGTGAACAAGGGGATTGCAGAGCGCTTGCGTGCTGCGTCGGGCACGGACTCGGGCGCGAACGCCGTGGTCATTCTCCATGCCTTCGGAGATTTTGTCAGCATCATGCTCGAGACGCGTCTGCAAGAGTTCGAGCACATTTTTGCGCCGCTGGTCCAGCCTCCGCCGAACAAGGCCGAATGAGATTTCTGCAGTTTCGTACACACGAACGCCCGACCCATCTTGGGACCGGGCGTTGATGTGTACGTCAAGGGGGTTCAATCCACCTTGTCATTCCGAACCCGCGCTTCTGCCCTGCATGTTCAACAGAAAGCGGGATTCGGAATCTCTCCTACACCAGCGTGTGGTGCACTGATTGCACATCGTCATCCGCTTCGAGGGATTCGATGAGCTCGAGCACTTGCTTCGCCTGGTCCTCGGGTAGCTCCTTGGTTGTGGTCGGCAGGTAATGGAGCTCGGAGCTCTTGGGTTCGATCTTCGCGTCCTCCAGAGCCTTCTGCAACCGGCCGAAATCTTCGAAATGCGTTGTCAGCACGTACTCGTCTTCGTGCCGCTCGAATTCCTCGAGGCCATGGTCGATGAACTTGAGTTCAAACACGTCTGCGTCCGGAATGCGGTCGAGCGCAACCTTGAAGACGCCCTTCCGTTCGAATATGAAGGCGACCGAACCGGAGTTACCGATCGTGCCCGCTCCGTCCCGGAAGATGTGCCGTAGGTTG
>CAYIHQ010000702.1:0-1579 GCA_964362905.1 uncultured Ignavibacteriaceae bacterium | reverse complement strand
CGGTCTAATGGAAGCTAAACGCCTTTCTTTAACTAAATCAGCTAAAGCATGAAAGGCAAATAATCCACCAAATGAATGGGCAATAATAGTTAAGGGATGGTTTTCTCTATTAGCTTTCAAAATAGCAACTTTTACATCCTCAATCCAATCATCAGCAGTTACATCAACTTTCTTGTCAACCGTTCCTTGTATATTTATTCCGCTATGCAAAACCCCCCAGATTTCTTTCCCGTTATTGCCTTCATTTTTCCTAACCCACCCCCAGGCAAATTTATCAAAAACTGACAATGTATCACCGGGAAGTCCTGGAACATAAATAACAAGCTGTTTTGTTTTGATTTCCGGACATAACCATCGAAATACCTCACAATTTTTACCCTGTTCACCAAAATACCACCTACTGGTACTTATGTTTTCAATTAACCCCATAGATTTGTTTTCCATAATAGTGGTATTTTAACATAGAATTGTATTATTAACAACAATATGTTAATATCGATCGAAATATGAGGAAATTAATTTCACACAATTCACTCTCTTTTGTTAAGTTGGGGTTTTCCCGAGATGAGGCACGTATATATGAAACTCTAATAAGGGAAGGTCCTGCTAGTGTGAGATCTATATCCCAAAAAGTCGAAGTTTTGCCTACCGCCCTATACAGATTGCTAAAAAAACTTATTGTTAAAGGTCTTGTCTCACCTACCGGTAAACATCCCGCTATTTATCGAGCCGTCTTCCCTTCAATGGCCCTTGATGGTTTTATTAAAACAAAACAGTTGGAACTAGAAACAATGAAAGAACAGGTGATAAATCAACTGACACCAAAAATGGAAAGCGATCAAACTAGAATCGATTTATTAAAAAGTGCCTATGAATTCTTCCTAACCTATGCAGAATTGGCCAAAGAAGCAAAAAGGGAGATTTTGATAATTTCTATTGGTGAAACAGTACCCGATGAGGTATTACTAGCAAATCGTGATGCTTTAGAACGAAACGTTAAAATACGTTTTATAGCTCATAAATATGATGCCAGTAATAAGGATCTATTAAGCCGTTGGCAAAAAATGGGCATAGAGGTAAAACATTATCCCGATTGGGGTTTTCATTTGGTCATTTTTGATGGCATCAAATCAATGCTATCAGTTAATAATCCAAACAATACCAACGAAAGAACCGTATTAGTAATTTATAATAAAGGTCTAGCAAAAGCACACACTGATTACTTTTATTCGATCTGGAAAAAAGCTAAAGAAATATAACCTACTAGATTTTTCTTTTTTCTCTTGTTTTTTGTTCTTTCGCCGTCTGGGCGAAAGAACTTTCCTCTGTCCCTGCCCCATGGGATAGTATTTGATAAAAAGGAAAAAGCGTCAGAAGAAACTAACGATTAACCACCTAACTTTTAAAAGCTTTTTCCGTTAATAAGCAGTGGCGAGAATGAGTTTAGTTTTTTAAAAGCTAACGCCACTGCGCCAAACGAATTAGGTGCGAACGCTCGACGAGTTTGCGAGGAGAGGTGAGCGGTGTGTCAAGTACCCCTTTTAATACACAATCCTTCTACTTGATATAAAATGGTTAA
>CAYIHQ010000701.1:0-1580 GCA_964362905.1 uncultured Ignavibacteriaceae bacterium | reverse complement strand
CCAGAAAAGCGGTTAAGGTGGCGGCAAAAACGGCCGAACCGACATATATACGATATGAGCGTGAGGCAACCCCTGTTATGACAACCGAAAAAACACCTTTTAAGATTGGCCGAGCCGATACTTTTTGGATCAGTAAAAACCCGCAACTGACCATTATTGCCTCAGGAACACTTCTCTGGGATGCTCTCAAGGCAGCTCAGGAATTGGATAAAAAAGGAATTGAGTGCTGGGTTATTAATTGCCATACAGTTAAACCACTTGATGAGCGGGCAATCATTAAAGCCGCTAAAATTACCGGAGCTATCGTGACGGTTGAGGCACACCAACTGGCCGGAGGATTGGGTTCGGCCGTAGCCGAAATCCTATCCAGAAACTTTCCGGTTCCTATCGAAATGGTCGGAATAGAGGATACCTTTGGTGAGTCGGGTAGCTATGAGGAACTTATGAAAAAATACGGCTTAACCAAGGAACATATTCTTCAAGCAGCCAAAGAAGTTATCAAGAGAAAAAACCAATAGCTTAGATAATAGCAATAATTAAACGATTATGACCGGGGCAAAACTATTTGTTTCAATATCGATTTAAGGCGTAACGGTAGGCGTTGCCGATGGTGAACTGGTCGGCATCGTTTCGGTTGGTGTCGGACTTATTAATTTGAATGTCGAGATAATTTGATCAACTTCCGGATCCTTGTTTTGGTTTAAGAGGGTTATAAATTTGCCTAGATTTTGTTTAACAATGAGGGTATCCAGCTGTGTTTTGTATTTGGTTTGATATTCCGTTTCGCTGTTCCAAATTTCAACGGCCAGGTCATAACTTTGTCCACCTTTATAGAGAAGCAAAATAGATTTGGGCCAGCCATATTTGTCTTCAGTTTGTTTATAGGCGGACGGATATCTTAGTTCGAAGCCGTATTGTTCATTCGTGTATTTTTCCCAACCCGCAGTCGGATCAGGAGTCGGAGTAGGAGTAGTTATCGGGGTTGGTGTAGGCTCTGCCGGAGTTTGTCTTTTTTGGATGTTTTGGAAAACAAAAAAGCCAAGAGTCCCGATTGCTGCCAATAAAAGAATAATTGCCACAACCATAAGCATGTTGGTTTTCGATTTTGGTTTTTGATTTCCGGGAAGGATTCCGGTGTGATCGGTGGCCGGAGCTGGAGGTTGGGGAAAGCCTGCTTGCGGTTGGTCTTTCGGTAAGAAGTCGGCCGGTTTTTCCAGCGTTGGCGTTATCGGTTGTGTCGGCGTTTCCGGAACAGGATTATCCATGAGTTAATTATAAACTATTCGCGGACTAAAATCCGCGATATTTTGATGCTCAAAAAGGATTCTTGCTCATCCGCAGTTTGAAAAATGCGGTTTTCGCAAGAGATGTGCAATAAACTATTTAGCCAAATGGTAAAAGTATGATAAATTGATTACAGTCTGCCATGAGTGAATTTATCGATCCCAATAAACTTTTAAAAAACGGAAAGGCGATGTTTTTAGCCTATGATCAGGGCTTTGAACATGGTCCAACCGATTTTGACGAAAGAAATGTTGACCCGCAGTTTATTCTAAACATTGCTCACACGACCGACGTCT
>CAYIHQ010000700.1:0-1583 GCA_964362905.1 uncultured Ignavibacteriaceae bacterium | reverse complement strand
CACCCATTGAGGATGGGTTTTTAGTGCCTATAATAAAGTCGTCTGGATGAGTGTTTAAAACACCGTTAGGGGTTACAATAAAATCATTTACCGGGGTTACCGTGGCTTTCCAACTATTGCTTGTTGTACTTGTAGAAGAACTTTTCTTTGTATCAGATGTTCCACCACCAGTGCCCAAAGCATCCATTTTTTTCTTGGTTTCGTCCAATAATTTATTTAATGCTTCTACTTTACTATATTGTTTATCCCATTCATCTAAAAGCGGTTTCATTCCAGTAGCCATTTCTTGAAAGTCTTTTATAACACCTTCTTTATATGCTTGGTGTTTTTTCACATTCATTTCTAACTGTGTTCTTTCATCTGTATATTTTTTCTGTTGTTGTAAAGAAAGTAATTCTTCTTGATTTTCAAGCATCTTTAAATCTTCTTCTAATACTTTATATTTTTCATCTTCAGTGTCCATACCATCTACTCTAGCTTGAGCCATTTCTATACGCTTATCTGTTATTTTTCTTTGGACATCAAATATACTTTGTTCTCCTTCAAGTTCTCCGGCAACATATTTACCAAGTAAAGTATCTATTTTTCGTTGTACATCTCCGAGATTCTTCTTTTCTATTTCTAACTCATCATTAACATATCCTAACTGAGTAATTAATGTTTTTTGAACACTTGCCAAATCTTTAGTAGAGAGTTCTGCACCAGATTCAGCCCTCACTAATGCTTCCATAGCTTCTTCTTGTTGTTTTGTTATCATATATGCAGCAAAACCGCCCACATTATAATAACCTAAAGTGCCTGTAAAAAATTCTGATGCCTCACCTGCTTCAATAGTACTTCGTTTATATTCTTCTAACAATTGGAGAAATGCTTCTCTATCTTTAAATCCTTCACCCAAAACATTAAATAGCGCACTGAGACCATCAGTAAAATTTCCTATAGCGGATGAAGCTCCGGAACTTCCTGTCATTAAAGCTATTGTCATATCCTCATATGCAGCAGAAAGACGTTGCGTCTTTGTTCTTAAATTTTCAGTAAACCCACCGCTTTTTTTATAATTTTCATTCAACCCTTCAAGTGCAGCATTGGTAAAAGCAATTCTCTTTTCTTCATCATCTAAATCCTTTGCTACCTTTCCTATACTTTCCGCATAATCATCATATGCCTTTTCTGCATTAACGATTATACCTAAATTATCCAATATAAGTTTACTTTGTCTTCCTATACCTAATGTTATATCAGCAATGGCATCAGCAGTTGTTCTTCCCGTTGCCTGCGCAACAGCAGAAGCAGATTTAAACATTTCTGGCAATGCTTTTTTATCAATGCCTAATAACATAGCTTGGTTTGCTTGTGTTATAAGTTGCATACTACTTACAGTTCCTTGAGTTGCCCCTTTCAAAGTAGTTAATAAATAATCAGACGTTTCACCAGCCATATTATTAAATGCCTTTAATCTTGCTTCATAATCAGCGGTTTTTTGTGCTAAATCGAATATCTGTTTTCCCAAATAAATAGAGGCTGTCGCAATACCAGCCAAAGCAATAGTAGTGCCTTTGCTCATTCCAAGAAAATTCTTTTTT
>CAYIHQ010000699.1:0-1587 GCA_964362905.1 uncultured Ignavibacteriaceae bacterium | reverse complement strand
CCGACCTGCCATCCGCGGCGCTTGCTCCATCTTGGCGATATCCGCCATGCGCGCCGTGAACCGCGCCAGCATCTCCCGGCCCTGAGCCTGATAAGTGATCTGGCGGCCGCGGAACACGACCGTCGCCTTTACTTTGTGCCCTTCCTCGATGAATTCCCGGGCGTGGCGGGTCTTGAACTCGAAGTCGTGCGTGTCGGTGGTCGGGTGAAACCGGACCTCCTTGACGAGCGACGTTTGCTGGTGCTTCCTCTGCAGGCTCTCCCGTTTCGATTGTTCGTACCGATACTTGCCGAAGTCCATGATCCTGCAGACCGGAGGCGTGGCTCCCGGTACGATCTCGATCAGGTCGAAATTCCGTTCCTGCGCGAGGCGAATGGCATCTTTTGTGACGAAGACGCCCAATTGTTCTCCATCCTCACCGATGACTCGGACCTGGGGAACACGGATCTCGGTGTTGACGCGGGCTCGTTCTTGCTTGATGGTGGTCTCTCCTAGGCTGTGAGTGCTCGTGTCCGGATAAGCTCGAGTAGACGGTCGCGGAAGGCCTCGACCGCCACGGCGCCCTGGTCGCCTTTCTTATGCTGCCGCACGGCCACGGTGCCGGCCGTCCGTTCCTTCTCCCCCACGACGAGCATGTAGGGGGCTTTCTTCGTTTCCCACTCTCGAATCTTGTAGCCGATCTTCTCGTTCCGGTCATCCAGTTCCACGCGCAGCTGCGCTGCCTGCAACGTGGCGAACACCGAACGCGCATACTCCACGGCGGCGTCGGAGACGGGAAGGACCACGGCCTGCACAGGCGCCAGCCAGAGAGGGAACTCTCCCGCAAAATGCTCGATCAGGATGCCGATGAACCGTTCCAGCGAGCCGAACGGAGCACGGTGGATAATGACGGGCCGGTGTTTCTTGCCGTCCGAGGCCGTATACTCCAGCTCGAAGCGTTCGGGCATCACATAGTCGACCTGCACTGTCCCCAGCTGCCATGTCCGGCCGATAGCATCCTTGACCATGAAATCGATCTTCGGCCCGTAAAAGGAAGCTTCGCCGATGGCGATGAAATAGTCAAGCTTCATTTCGTCGGCAACCTCTTTGAGTTCGCGCTGCGCCTGTTCCCAGAACGCGGCATCGCCGCCGTACTTCTCGACGTTCTTGTCGTCCCGGTACGACAGCCGGATGCGGACATCCATCCCGAACGTGTCGAACACCAGTTGCGTCAGCTCGACGGTGGCCTTCACCTCGTGCTTCAGCTGCTCGTGCGTGCAGTAGATATGCGCATCGTCCTGTGTGAAGCCGCGAACGCGGATCAGCCCGTTCATCTCGCCGGACTGCTCATACCGATAGACCGTCCCGAACTCCGCCAATCGCACCGGCAGGTCCCGGTAGGACCGGGGCTTGGCCAGATAGATCTGGTGGTGGTGCGGACAATTCATCGGCTTCAGCATGTACTGGTCGCCCTCGGGCATCTCGATGGGCGGAAACTGGGAATCCTTGTAGTACGGATAATGCCCCGACGTCCGGTACAAGTTCAGGTTTGCAATGTGAGGCGTCGTGACAAAATCATATCCGCGCTTCTTTTGTTCGGTGCGGAGG
>CAYIHQ010000698.1:0-1592 GCA_964362905.1 uncultured Ignavibacteriaceae bacterium | reverse complement strand
CCTGCATCGCTTACACAGTTGTAACCCCGCCGAACACCAATCTTTTCCGGATATTCGTGACGTAGCCCACATACCCCCTTGCACGAAGACAGCAAAAGAACCAGATTTCGACCGTGTTGGTGGGTCCCAATGATCGACACACACCAGAGTAATCTCTGCAATGGTCACGTGATTTCTGGCTTCCATATCGCCCGGCAACCGGCCTTCGTGCGACCGAATCGTCTTGTCAGGCGTGGAAGTGTGCTCGCCGTGCTCATAGCTCTCATGGCAGATGTCACGGTCAGTCAGACCACTCAGTGGCAAGGAGCGGTTTCGTCGGATTGGTTCAATCCCGCCAACTGGTCCAACGGAATACCATCCAATTCGACCTCTACGATCGTCAGTCAGGGCATGCCGTCGCGGTTCGACGCGATCGCCCCCGTACCGTCAGCCGGTGATACGGCACAAACCGGATCGCTCATCCTTCAGAACGCCGGACATATTCGCCTCGAGTTTGATCCCGCGCCTGGCGCATTGATCGTCCACGGACCCGTCGACATCCTGAACGGAAGCGGGTTGTTCGTCCGAGATGGACGCGTCGAATTTCATAGCGGCGTTGTCGTCGGCAACGACGGCGTGCTCCACTGCGGCTCGGGAGCTGTGGTCCTCTTCGGTACATCTTTCGAAGTCAAGCCAAACGGGATCCTCATCGTCGACAACTCGTCTACCCAGACCATGGCCAATGCGTCGACCTCTTTCATCGGGGACATGCAATTGGCAAACCTCGAAGTGAAGAACAAGGATACCCTCTTCATCTATGACAATGTTCATGTTGTGGGTGTGTTGGAGGTGGGTGCCGGACGAGTCGTGTTCGTGAAGAATGGCGGCCTGCTCACGGTCGGTGGACCGGTGAATAATGCAGGATCGATCGTCTACGAGAGTGCCCTCCCTGTCCAACTCAGCGCCCTCACAGCTGTGGCATCGCAGCAGGGAGTGCTCCTCCGATGGAGGACGGAGACGGAGGAGAATAATTACGGGTTCGAGATAGAGAGAAGGGCAATTGCGAATGTCGAATTGCCAATATCGAATTGGAATGCGGGTGCCGATGATGGTTCGCAATTGACACTTCGCAACCTGCCCGCCGGACTTGGTTCTCAAAGGCAGGCGGGTTCGAAATGGCACATGATCGGCTTTGTCGGTGGGGCTGGGACGAGCACGACGGCGAGAGAATACAGCTTCACGGACAATGGGCTCAGTGCCGGCCGCTATGCCTATCGACTCCGGCAGATCGACCGGGATGGAACGCAGTCCCTCTCATGGGAATCTGAGGTCGAGGTGCGGGCTCCGTCTGCTCCCGTTCTTGAACCCAACTATCCGAATCCCTTCAATCCGACCACGACATTTTCCTTCGTCTCGCCCGTCGCTGGAGAGGCCACATTGACCGTCTTCGACCTCACCGGTCGAACCGTCTCGGTCATCTACCAGGGTGGAACGATTCCCGGGCAGCATGTGCAGGTCCTCTGGAACGCCTCGGATGCCGCCTCCGGCGTATATGTCGCACGATTGAGAGTCGGAAAGGTCGCGCTTTCGCGCCGGATCACGCTGACGCGTTA
>CAYIHQ010000697.1:1139-1596 GCA_964362905.1 uncultured Ignavibacteriaceae bacterium | reverse complement strand
CGACGACGTCCCTCGGATCCGATACGGGCGGCTCCATCCGCCAACCCGCTGCCTTCACGGGCGTCGTCGGTCTCAAACCCACCTACGGCCGCGTATCGCGGTATGGACTGGTCGCCTTCGCCTCCTCCTTCGATTCCATCGGCCCGTTTGCCCTGACAGTAGCTGACGCCGCCCGTGTTCTGGGCGTGATCGCCGGACGCGACGAGCTCGATTCCACATCGGCGTCGGTGCCGGTTCCGGACTATCTCTCTGCGCTCGGCACGGGCGTGAAGGGATTGCGCATCGGTATTCCGAGAGAATACATGGCAGAAGGGTTGGGTCCGGAAGTGCGCTCCGCGATCGAGGCGCAGATCGATACACTGCGTCGCAACGGTGCCGTGATCTCCGAGGTGTCGCTGCCCCACACGGCATACACCATCGCGACCTACTACATTCTTGCCACGGCCGAAGCGTCATC
>CAYIHQ010000697.1:0-1129 GCA_964362905.1 uncultured Ignavibacteriaceae bacterium | reverse complement strand
GATTCCGGGCGAAGGACACGGGTGATCTCACCGACATGTATGTGCGGTCCCGATCTGAAGGGTTCGGCGCTGAGGTGAAGCGCCGCATCATGCTCGGCACGTACGTGCTGTCGGCGGGCTACTACGACGCCTACTACGGCAAGGGACAGAAGGTTCGGCGTCTCATCAAGGAGGATTTCGACCGGGCGTTCGCGCAGGTCGACTGTCTCGTGACGCCGACGGCCCCGACAACGGCATTTCGTGCGGGAGAAAAGGCGAACGACCCGCTGCAGATGTATCTGTCCGACGTGTATACCGTGTCGGCGAACCTCGCCGGCATACCGGGTATTAGCATTCCGTGCGGAGCGGATGCGCACGGCCTTCCGATCGGTCTTCAAATTCTCGGCCGTCACTTCGACGAGCCGATGATCCTCCGCGTCGCGGCGTTTCTCGAGGCGGCGCACTCAACTCAAACCTGAGCGAATCCACCATGAGCATTCTCGTCAACAAACGCACGCGGGTTGTGGTGCAGGGCATCACCGGAGGCGAAGGGACGTTCCATACGATGCAAATGATCGACTACGGAACGAATGTCGTCGCCGGTGTCACGCCGGGCAAAGGCGGCACACAGTACAAGGGCAATGACTCGAATCCGTTCAAGCGCCCAGTTCCCGTGTTCAATACCGTCCGTGAAGCGGTGGAAAAGACAGGGGCGGACACCTCCATCATCTTTGTGCCCGCCGGCTTTGCGGCCGACGCGATCCTCGAAGCCGCCGACGCCGGCATCAAGCTGGTCGTGACGATCACCGAAGGCATCCCTACCTCCGACATGATCCGCGTCTATGATCATCTCAAGGCCAAAGGGGTCCGGATGATTGGTCCCAACTGTCCGGGCATCATCACGCCTGGCGAGGCGAAGATCGGGATCATGCCCGGATTCATTCACAAGCCCGGCCGCGTCGGATTGGTCTCCCGCAGTGGAACATTGACGTACGAGGCGGTGTGGCAATTGACGAAGCGTGGACTGGGCCAGTCGACCTGCATCGGCATCGGCGGCGATCCGGTCATCGGGACGCGGTTCATCGACGCGGTCAAACTGTTTAATGAGGATAAGGACACGGACGCCATCATCATGATCGGCGAGATCGGC
>CAYIHQ010000696.1:0-1614 GCA_964362905.1 uncultured Ignavibacteriaceae bacterium | reverse complement strand
TTCCATTAATCTTGTTCTCAATTATCCAATTACCAAACTCATTTACATAATTAGGAATCTGGACAAGTGTTGATTTGTTCGGTTGCCAGGTAAAAATATCATTGCTGCTAAATATTATTTTATGATATTTAAACCATCCAAATATAATTAGTAATACTAAACCTAATTTTAATATGTTATTGAAGCGTAAAAAAGAAATTATTTTAGACAACGAGTACGAAAGCAAAAAACTGAATGCAATTAAATATGCCGGTGCAAATTTATAGTATGGTGATCTAAATATGTTAAATCCAGGAATCCTAGTATAAAAAAACTCGTAGATAAATCCAACAGGTGAGTTTGTACCTGATACAAAAAACATAGATACTAGCAGTAAAATAAGAAAATACGAAATGATATATTTTTTTGGCTTATTTTTCGAAGGAAAAAGTAATCCCGAAAAAGCAATTATTGGTATCAAAAAACTAATTAAAACAAGTAACGCATTTGACAGATATACCCCAGCATATGCATGGTCGGAATTTACTCCATACCCAGTAAGATACCAATCTGGAATACCTTGCATTCTAAAAAGATTTAGAAAAGAACTGCCACGACTAATATAATTTAGCCATTCATAACCAGCGTTTATAGTACCTTGATTGATAACTTTAGCAAAATCTGAATTAATTAAAGTAGAAACATAAGGAAGAATCGAATATGCATTCAATAACACATAAAATAACAAATTGTATGTGTAAAATATCAACAATTTCTTTAGTTTTAAAGAACTTTTCTCTTTTATAGCGAAAGCTGCGATAAACACAAATGTTGTAAATGCTATAACAAATAATCCTCCATAAAGCGGTAAGCCAAACCATCCACCTCCATTAAAAATGGAGATAATGAATGAAAATATTATTGAATATTTAAGTATGTTTGAATTCTCTTTAAATAATATTTTTAATACTAATGTAAGAAAAAACAGTGTTGAAAAAATTAGTTCGTATTTTGCCCTCTCTAATATAAATACAGATTGGAATATAAAAAAATTAAACGTTAAAAATACTGGAAACAAAACAGCAAAATATTTTCCAAACACTCCCTTTAGAGAGAAAGAAAATATAAACGAAAATATAAAAATTCCACTTATCCAGAAAAAGACGGCCAAATGATTACCCGCATAGGGAACTTCTGCAATTATAGATATTAGATAGTCAATAGAATGCATAATTACGCTCCCAAAATGTGGTGAATTATCTGATCCAAAATCAATTCTGTCGTCCCAAGCAAAAAATCTTGTTTTAAGAAATTCTCCCGAATTTATAGCTAGCCCAGAATCATGGCCGGCAATAACATAACCTGACGGTATCCAGAGTTTTGTAAGTAACCATATACCAATAATTGCAACAACTAAATAAACTCCGTACCAAAACCAATTTTTGATTTTCATTTTTTAAATATAAAAAACACGGTACTATTTATGTATGAAATATTTGTTTTAATAGGTAAGCCTAAACTTAAATATTTATTAAATCTATACACAAATGGTAAAAATGTTGCATGAATAAGTTTTCTTTGTGAAAATCCAACTTTTTTACCAATATATAACCACCATTTTTCTTCATGAACATT
>CAYIHQ010000695.1:0-1621 GCA_964362905.1 uncultured Ignavibacteriaceae bacterium | reverse complement strand
TGCGACCGCTAATAAGTGGCTCACACGACCACTCACACTCGAACAACGTGCTCCAATGAAGCCCACTCTGAAACGAATCACAGGAATCGGTCTCATCCTGTTCTGCCTCCAGTCCAGCTATGCCCAGTACGACGGCGAGCGGGTGATGGAGAAGTCGTTCGAGCAGACGGATTTCTACTTTACGCCGTACCGCTTCGTCCCGTTCGGTATCGGGGCATTCAAGAACTCCGTCCCCGGAGCGTTGAACGATCCATTCCTCGATCTGGACGTCAATCCGGCCCGGCTGTATCGTGACACCTCGGGCGCCGGATATCTGACGATCGACTTCCGGAACGCGAGACAGGTGGCCGAAAACCGGGACATCTACTTCCCCTACCCGATGCTCCGGACGGCGACGACGGACGTGGCGTACCGAATGCCGTACCCACAGTACTATCTGCGGTCCCGGCGCGAATTGGAACCGGCCGTCTCCCTGGCCTACCTCCTTCGGCCCCGCTCGGAAGGATTGAACGCATTCTCCTTTGGCGCGACGTATCAGCTGATCACCCAGGATGAGCGGTACTATTCGATCCCCCAGGACATCTACAAGTCGATGCTCGGCGCCGATTACAGCGGAGACCGTGCCGCCGGGACGGAGAACATTCCGATCGTCGACAAGTACAGCGGTTCGGACGAGATGCACCAGGAGGGACACTTCGGGTCGTTGTTTACGGGGATCGACCTGACCACGAAACTGCAGTTCGGGGTCAAGGTCGGGCGCGTCGTCTTCGAGCGGGAGGGGTCCTTCGGGTCCAACAACTTCTGGGAGTACGGCTCCGCGTCATCGACCTCTCTCTGGCGGAGGCAGGAGTCCCGGCGACAGACGTACGGCCACTGGGAAGCTATGGCCGGCCTCCGGTACGCCATCGACGACGCGACGACGCTCGGGATCAGCGGAGGCCTTCTGACGGGAACGGCCGACCAGACACTTCCGAAGCTTGACTCCACCTACTACGCCTACGGACCGATCGATGCCCCGAACGACAACTGGGGCCTGTACGCCTCCTCGGGAATGCAGACCCAATCCTGGAAGCATGAAGGAACCACCACCGTCGTCGGTGCCGACCTTTCGACGCTCGTCAGCCCCGGAAGGAGGTTCCAACTGATCTATCAGTACTCACGCCAAGAGACCGACATCCTCCTCGAAGGCAGCATCCGGGACACATCGTTCGGCCGGTCCCGCTATCAGTGGGACACGACGATCTACCGGCATACATCGGACTACGCGCTCCTCGACCTTCGGTCCGGCGGCGGCACGGCCGTCGGGATCTCCCACCGTTTGGCCGTGTCGTACGAATGGAAGCTCGGTGAGAGGGTCACCCTGAGTCTCGGCGGGCAGCTCGAACTCCGGGAGAGTGCGACAAACACGAGCGAAGCGGTCATCGCTCGTCGGTATTCGCGATATCAGTCGACTGGCTCCTATCCGTATGCATATTTCGATTCGACGGCGGAATCGAAGAGACTCTTGTGGACGTTCGCGACCAAGCTGCGTCGCGTGACGATCCCGGTCTTTCTCACCATCCGGACGTCCGAAACGATGGAGCTGTTGTTCGGGTTGAACCGGAGCGCCTCGAACTGGCGC
>CAYIHQ010000694.1:0-1627 GCA_964362905.1 uncultured Ignavibacteriaceae bacterium | reverse complement strand
GGATGGCGGACTTTGCCTCCATCCGGGCGTATTATGCATCGGTTCGCGCATATGAAAACGGGCGCACACCGGAAAAACCTGATGCTCGGACAACAGCATGGCTGCTGGCTGAGGATCGAATGATATCGCCCCCCCCGGGCATTCAGCCATTCAGTTCCCCTGAAGACGGGAACATCAAACTGCAATCAGTGCCACCTGGAATCCGATTGGATGTCGCCAATTGGCTTCGTTCGTCTGCTCCGCTCGCTCGCAGGATGCACCGGAACACGCGCCAGACCCTGAGAGACTACTTCGACAAAGGCCTACTGATCGCACCTCCAACGACCAGAATTCTCAGCGACATTGACTTTAACTACCTCCCTCCGGATGGTCCGGAACGCAGTTTGTATGACGCAGTTGGAGAGTACATCGACAGGCGTTTTGAGGAACTTGAGGAAGAGAAGCCAGGCAAGGGCTTTGTGATGACGATCTATCGTCGGAGGGCCTCCAGCTCGCCTCACGCACTAAAGTGTAGCATGCTTCGTCGGCGAGAGGGGTTGCGGAGGGTGCTGCAGCAAATGACCGTCGGCGGGTATGTGGGATTCGAAGACGTTCCCGAAAACGTGGACGAGGACGATCTTCAGGGCGTAGAAGTTGGCAGCATTCCCTCCAGTCTTCCGCAAACCAAGGAACAGGCACGCGCGGAACTTGTTGACGTTGATCGACTAGTAGGTTCGCTCAATGCCCTTGGGGGCGTAGATACGAAACGGGACCGTTTCTTCGAACTTGTCCGTCATCTTCGGGACGAAGGGCGTCCTGTCCTGGTGTTTACAGAATACGCTGACACGATGGAGTATTTGCGCGATGCGCTTGCCGCCGCATATGATGCGGAGATCGGGAGCTACAGCGGCAAGGGTGGTGCCATCCGCGAAGCAGATGGATGGCGAGAGATCTCAAAATCCAGGATCGTTGAGCTCTTGCAGGAAGGGAAGATCCGTATCCTTGTCTGCACCGACGCTGCGAGTGAAGGTCTCAATCTCCAGAGTGCAAGCGCTCTTATCAACTATGATCTTCCATGGAATCCAAGTCGAGTCGAACAGCGGATCGGACGTATTGATCGGATAGGTCAAACGGAGAAGGAAGTTAAGATCTATAACCTCTTTCTGCAGGACAGTATTGACCAGAAGGTGTACTCTCGCCTCGAAATGCGCTGCGGGCTTTTCTCCCGTTATGTGGGCCCGATGCAACCGGTTCTTGCGAGGGCACGGGCCATGCTTACGCAGCCGAAGACATTCTCATTGGACGAACTAGAGGCGGCTGCGAGGAGCGTGGAAGCAGATCAGTTGCTCAATGAGCCATACAGGGCCTCGCCCGCGAAGGTCTTTGACACCGGACCTATTGCAGTTGAGAAAGAAGACATTGCTCTCGCACTTCGAGGTCTCCATCCGGACTTTGGGCTTGAGGCGAAAAGCGACAAAGAGGTAACACTCAAAGGCGTTGAGCGGAAACCGATCAAGATCGGTTTGGATTCCGAGACGCTCGATCTGAATCCAGGGTATCGCTCTCTTACTGCTGGTGACCCGCTATCCGAAGAGATCGCCCAGAAGCTCGCACGGCCCGGGGAGTTATTGCCGCTGGTCATTGGGGT
>CAYIHQ010000693.1:0-1634 GCA_964362905.1 uncultured Ignavibacteriaceae bacterium | reverse complement strand
CTCAAGTCGGGCGGCGATCTCCTTCGGCACGGGTATGGCGAGGCGTGTGCCGACCGACAAGCGACGCGAGTTCTTGATGTTGTTGAGGTCGCCGAGCATCGCGGTCGTCAGGCCGTAGCGAGTGGCGATCCCGGAGAGGGTTTCGCCGGAACGGACGGTGTGCATCGTCCAATCCCGCTTCTGGTCGCTGGGAATCGAGGCATAGCGGACAAGAAACGTGTCTCGCGTTCCGTGAGAGATCCGGAGTCTGTAGCCGGTGACGCCCGGCGGTGTGCACCATTGAAGCAATTCGGGGTTCAGTTCTTTGAGAATGGAGGCCTCGGTCCCCGCACAGGACGCCAACACCTTGAGGTCAACGCACTCGTCGATTGTGACAGTCTCGTACGCCAGGGAGTCAGCGGGGAGGATGCCCGCAAAGCCGTACAGAGAAGGCTGCAATCCGATCCGTGTGACTGCAATGTACTGGGGGATGTAGTTGCGGGTCTGTCGGGGGAGATGTCGACGCATTTCCCAAAAATCGGACGATCCACTCCGGCGAATTGCCCTGAAAATGCGCCCCGGGCCTGCATTGTAGGCCCCAAGGACGTGGTACCAATCGCCGAATTCGGCATACAGGTCCTTCAAGTGCCGGGCCGCAGCGATGGTAGATTTCTCGAAATCGCGCCGCTCGTCATACCACCACGAGGTACGAAGGCCATACAGTGAGCCCGTCCCTTTCATGAACTGCCACAGTCCCGCCGCACCCACCCAGGATCGAGCGTCCGTTCGAAGACCGCTTTCCGGCATCGAAAGGAACACCAGTTCCTCCGGAACTCCGTGTTCGCGAAACACCCGTCGCATCATGGGGAAGTATCTGCCGGAGAGAACCAGCCATCTCTCCATGTAGTCCCTCCCCTTCCCCATGAAGAAGGAGACGTTGCGTTCGACATGCTCGTTGAACACCAGGGGAATTTTCGTCCCGCGGATCTCATGTCGTGGGATCCCCTGGATCGTGGTGTCGGGGGTTTCCACCGTTTCGCTCAACTTCACGCGAAGCGCATACAGAGAAGCATACGGACTGAGTTGATGGATGCTGGAGATGTGTTTTTCGTAGTCTTCGACGATGCTCGAACTGAGTTCCAGAAAATCCTGGTTCAGTTCGATCTCGGGGTAGTCGCTCAGCCCGTTGATGAGGTCGAGGGCGTTCTCGAATTGGATCTCGCAGAGCGAGGTGTCGCCTGCGTCCTGGGCTTCGAGCGCCGAAAGATAGGCGGTCCGGGCCTCCTCCAGTCGACGAGGGATCACATCCCCCTGCTCGACCAATGAAGAATCCACGACCGTCACGACGACGGTGTCCGTCGGCACGGCAGGAACGACCTCCATCGCCTCGATGGGAGTCTCCGCCGGCTGCGTCGTGTCCGCAGCGAAAACCGTGGGGGCAGGCCGTTTCGACTCGGCCTGCTCTTCAGCAGCCTTCCGAAGAATGCGGTCCGAAGCACTTGCATCGTGGTCTTGCACCGTTGAACTGGACGAGCAGCCAATCGCCACGGCACAACAATAAACCGTCAGGCTCCGAAGAGTCAACACGTTTGAGGACTCGTGTGAAGGATTGGATGAAGAAAGATACGCTTTCTTCAAGAGAATCGAAAGGAAGA
>CAYIHQ010000692.1:0-1637 GCA_964362905.1 uncultured Ignavibacteriaceae bacterium | reverse complement strand
AGGCCGCGGGCCGGGAACGATCCCTGCGAAATACTCGCCGCGCAGTCCCGGCGCACGAGGCTCCTTCAGACCCATGAACAATGCCGTGGCGGGGACAGGGACTGGCGTGAGAGTGTGGTCTGCAATCTCGCAACCAGGGGCGTACAGCACCGTGGTTCCTGGGCCGACCGCCTTCTTGAGGCCTGCCAGTATCGTCACCGGATCCGCGGGAATGCCGTTGTAGTTTCCGAGGAGCACATCGACGTCGCCGATCGTCGGACCAATGACGGCGATGTGTGCGAGGTCCTTGCGGAGCGGCAGGAGTTCCTTTTCGTTTCGAAGAAGAATGATGGATTTGCGTGCTGACTCGAGGGCGAGAGCGCGGTGCTTCGGACTGTCAACAACGTCCATGCCGATCGCACCAAAGGGAACATTCGACGGAGGGTCGAACATGCCCAGTCGAAATCGGATCGACATGGCACGATCCAGGGCCTGGTCGACGAGGGCCTCGGAAACGAGCCCCTGACGAACGGCAGTGAGCAGGCTGTCAAACGAAACGCCGCACTCGACGTCCGTTCCGGCCATGAGTGCCGCGGCCGCCGCTTCCGGTTCGGTGCGTGAAGTCTTGTGGAACTGGAAGAAGTCCGAGATCGCCCAGCAATCGGAGACCACGAAACCCCCGAAGTTCCATTCATCCCGCAAGATCTTCTGCAACAAGTCCGAGCTTCCGCAACACGGATCGCCCCGGAACCGGTTGTACGCACACATGACCGAAGCGACGTGCCCATCCCTGACTGCATCGCGAAACGCGGGAAGATACGTCTCACGCAGGTCGCGTTCGCTCACCACGGCGTCGAATGAGTGGCGGTCCGGTTCCGGCCCGCTATGGACTGCATAATGTTTGGCCGTCGTCGCCGTCTTCAGATACAGTGTGTCTTGACCCTGCATGCCTTTGATAAAGGCGACGCCCATTCGTCCGGTCAGATAGGGGTCCTCCCCGTAAGTCTCCATGCCGCGACCCCAGCGCGGGTCTCGGAAGATGTTGATGTTGGGGGAGAAGAAGGTGAGTCCCTCATAGATGCCGGTCGCTCCGCTCCGAAGGGCATGATGGTATTTCGCTCGCGCTTCGTCCGAGATTGCGGTGGCGACTCGACCCATCAGTTCCGTATCGAATGTGGCTGCGAGGCCGATCGATTGCGGGAAGACCGTCGCCTTTCCGGCGCGGGCGACGCCGTGCAGGGCTTCGCTCCACCAGTTGTAGGACGGAATGCCAAGCCGCTCGATCGCCGGCGCGTTGTAGAGCAGTTGCTTGATCTTCTCTTCGAGCGTCAGGCGTGACAAGAGGTCATTGACGCGTAGTTCGAGGGAAAGGCCCGGATCCCTGAAGGGAAGGAGGGTGACGCCGATTGAATCCTGGGGGCTGGCGGATGAGAGGAGGATCAGAAACGCGGTCGAGAACATGGCGTTAGTCCTTCTGGTCGGAACGAGAGCAGCGTTCGGGGAACCACGGCAAGGTAGCAAAAGAAAACCAATGTCCCCTTTTGTTTCGTCCGAATTGTCCCTACGTTTCAATCCGTCGCCCCCGAATACTTTTGACGGGGCCATCGATTTTGCGGCCAATAAAAGACGGGGGGCGCATGGCTCGAAAAGGGTATGTC
>CAYIHQ010000691.1:0-1644 GCA_964362905.1 uncultured Ignavibacteriaceae bacterium | reverse complement strand
CTGACTACTGACATCTGACGACTGGCTACGTGATTCAGTCTATCTACTGACTACTGACGACTAACTACTCCATCAGAATCTCAACGCTTTCCTGTTGCGCAACGCCCTATTCCACCCCACAATCTGCTTCTTCACTTCGTGCGGAGCCGTGCTACCGGCGGAGCGCTTCTGTTCGACGCTCGACGTGGGCAGAATGTATTGGAACACATCGTCGTCGAACGCCGGCGAGAACGCGGTCAGGGTCTCGAGGTCGAGATTGCCGAAATACATCCGATGGGTGACGCAGTACTGCACGACCTTGCCCGTTACTTCATGTGCCTGACGGAAGGGAAGTCCCTTGCGAACGAGGTAGTCCGCCATGTCCGTGGCGGTCAGGTAATCGGTCCGCAGTTCCTCGGCCATCCGAACCTTGTCGAAGGCGGTATGGACAAACATCTGGCCGAACACATCCACCGAGGCAAGCGTGGTCCGAACGGCATCGAAGACGGGCTGCTTGTCCTCCTGCATGTCACGGTTGTACGCGAGGGGAAGGCCCTTCATCTGGGTCAGGAGATTGACGAGAGCGCCATACACCCGGCCCGTCTTACCGCGGACGAGCTCCGCGATGTCAGGGTTCTTTTTCTGGGGCATGATGCTGCTGCCCGTCGTGTAGGCGTCGCTCGTACGGACAAAACTGAACTCCTTCGACGACCAGAGCACGATCTCCTCGGAGAACCGGCTCAGGTGCATCATCAGGGTCGCAGCCGCAGACAGGAATTCGATCAGGTAGTCCCGGTCGCTGACGGCGTCGATGCTGTTCTCGACGATGCCGTCGAAGTGCAACTTGCGGGCGACCATGTGCCGGTCGATGGGGAAGGTCGTTCCTGCGAACGCCGCCGCGCCGAGGGGGGACCGATTCAGGCGCTTGCGGCAGTCGAGCAATCGCTCATGGTCCCGCTCGAGCATGCTCACGTAGGCAAGCAGGTGATGGGAGAGGAGCACAGGCTGGGCCCGCTGGAGATGTGTGTAGCCGGGCATCACCGCGCCGAAGTATTTTTCGGCTTTGTAGATGAGAATGCGCTGGAGGTTCGTCACTAGTTTCGTCAACTCACGGATGGCGGTGCGGAGGTATAGTCGCTCATCGAGGGCGACCTGGTCGTTGCGGCTGCGGCCGGTGTGGAGCTTGCCGCCGAGGGCACCGAGCTTCTGGATGAGCCGCTGCTCGATTGCCATGTGAATGTCTTCGGCGCCGCTAACGTCGAGCTTGCCGCTCTCGATCTCTTTCTCGATCTGGCGAAGAGCAGTGCGGATACGGCGGGCTTCCTGCGCCTTCAAGACCTTGACGGATGAGAGCATTTCCACATGCGCGACGCTCCCCGCGATATCCTCGCGGTAGAGGGTCTTGTCGAATTCGATGGAGGAGGAGAATGCCAGAGCGGCGGCGGACAGGGGTTCCTTGAATCGTCCGCCCCAGAGAGCGTGGTGTGCCATGTGTAAATTTCCGATGGGTCGTTGAATGAAGACTAAGGTACGGAAATGTGGGGAACGGAGAAAGGACGATGAGAGAGAGAAGTAGGAAGATGGAAGTAGGAAGACTGAATGGAGGATTTATCGTGCCCGATCTGCTTCAGCGTTCCTTCTCACTTCCCCCACCTCCCAACTCCC
>CAYIHQ010000690.1:0-1647 GCA_964362905.1 uncultured Ignavibacteriaceae bacterium | reverse complement strand
CGAAGAACATCCAGGCGGTCTTCACTTCCCTCGTGCGTTGGCTGCGGAGAAAGAGCCCCGTGAACGCGCCGAACATCAGCGTAGCGATGGCTGGGATCGTGCTGAAGATCCCCTCCGGATCGAACCCCTTGACGGGGGCTCCGCGCCACGTGTGGCCCGCCAGCAGATTCGAATCGATGTACCACACAAGATTGCCTGGTGCCGTCCAAATGCCCGCTCCGTATCCGGGGACGGGAATGAACGCGATCGCCAGCCAATAGCCGACAAGCAGGAGCAGGGTGACGACCATCTGGGTCAGCGTGGAAGTATACAGCATCAACAGTCCGCCGATGAGGTAGCAGACGGCGATCCGTTGCAGGACGCCGGGGATGCGGATGGTGTTCAGGCCGGCCGTCTGGAGCAGGTCCGGGGCGATGATGGGAACGGCGGCGAGGAAGATACCGATGGCGCCATAGACCCAGACCATGGTGCGCGCCGGGGGAATGGCACTCCACTTCCGGATCTGGAGGATCGTGTACACCAGTCCGGCGACCCAGAAGAAGAAGAAACTCAGGTGCGGCACGCCGCCGAGGAAGAGTCCGAGGAAGAAGATCACGCCGGCCCGCCAGACCACATGACCGGCCAGTTCGCCGGGCGAGCCACCCCTCTCGATCCGTTTGGCGAACGACAGCATCATGGCGACGCCGACGATCCAAAGGAAGAACGGGAAGACCGTGTCAGTGTAGGTCCAGCCATCCCACGCCCTGTGCTTCCAGGGGGCGTAGATGTTTCCCCAGTCGCCGGGGTTGTTGACGAGCATCATGCCGGCGATAGTGGCGCCGCGGAAGACGTCGAGGGAAAGAAGACGGCTGGAGGGGGTGCTCATGGTGCCTCCACGATGGGGTGTCCGGCCTCTACCAGGCGGTGCCGGAACGGAGGAAGACCACCGCGAACCATCCAACGATGAGCGCGGCGGCGATCAGAATGCGATACTTCGTGTTTTCAGAAATGCGGTTGAACATGATAGAGTCAAGATAGAGACAAATGTGGCGAGTGTAAAGAAGAGGAGGCGGGGAGAAGGAGCGTAGGCAGGAAGCGCAAGATTCATCCTCCACCCTTTATTCGAGTCACGGTCCATCCGACCGAGGTCCGTACACACATCCCGCAACCCTCTTCACGAAGGGACGAGCATCGTGGACGTGAATCGTCAATCGACGTTTTCTCTGGTCCTCATCTGACCTATCTCCTTACTCCTTGCTCCTGTCTCCTGCCTCCAGCTCTTCAAACGTCTCCACTCCGATCGGCCATTCTTTCCATCCATCGAAATCGAAATGCCACCATTCCCATTCATAGCGACGAAATCCCTCGCGCTCCAGGGCGATGCGTAACAACTCCCGATGCCAGCGTTGCAGTGACGTTCCGCCGGGATAGTGGGAAAACGCGCGCTCGGAGAATTCGTCATAGCCGCTGACCATGTCTGCCGGCCGACCGGTCTCCAGATGATACAATGACGCATCAAGAGCGCAACCCCGGTTATGACGCGAACCCTTCGAGGGATTTGCGACGAACACTTCTTTCTGATGATCGGGTGTCGCATCCCAGAACATTTTTGTGACATACCAAGGCCGGTAGGCATCGTGGACGAGGATGCCGTACCCGAACTGCTGA
>CAYIHQ010000689.1:0-1650 GCA_964362905.1 uncultured Ignavibacteriaceae bacterium | reverse complement strand
AATCTTGTCGTGTACGGAGACGCGATGACAGCGCAAAGTCACGATTGGATATTTTGCATTATCTATTGTTTGAGTGCTCTGGAAGTATCACTCGCGACTTTGCTCATCCTCAACCAAGCGATCAAGCGGGCACATGATATGTTACTCGGACTTTGTGTTGTGTTTTCCTTGTCCTTGTTGTTACTCCTCTTCAGAGGCACTGACGTACCGTCATGTGGATGCTTCGGTTCCCTGCTGCCTGATGGCTCTGTCGCAATGACCCTCCTGAAGAACGTGGCGCTGATCGTGATAATCAGGTATTCTCGATACAAGGGCTTGCGCCTAGTTCCACAGTCCAACAATCTTCAGGGACTGCTTCTTCATACCACAAAGGCTCACAGGCAAGAGGGCTCGACGTGAATCGATTGTTATTTCTGGCGAGCCTTCTTCAGCTTTTGTCAGGTCAGCCTGTTTCTTTTTCTCAGGTCAACCCTCTTGGACGGATCTTCGGACAGGTCGTTGACGATTCGACTGGAGAACCGCTCGCTTTTGTGAATGTCCGTGTCGACGGGACGACCTTGGGGAGTGTGTCGAAGGAGGATGGTCGATTCGAGATCTTTTCGGTCCCGATCGGGATGAGAACAGTCTTCGCTTCCAGGCTTGGATACAAGCTAGCCAGTCAGAGGGTACTCGTTACGAATTCTGGCACAGCGTTAGCACTTCTCCGGCTCGAACCCAAACCTATTGAGGTTGCACCAACGGAGATCACCGGCAATCGTTCTCAATGGAGGACGAATTACTCGCGGTTCGTGAAACTTCTATTGGGTAACACGCCGAATGGCTCGGACTGCAAGATCCTCAATCCCGAAGTGATCTCCTTTGCACCTACTTCTCCCGGCGCTCTCACCGCAACTTCCGAGCAGCCCATTCACATCGAGAACCGCGCTCTCGGCTACAGTGTCGCCGTTTCCATCGAGAAGTTCACTTCCGATGAAAAACGCATGACGATGTGGTTGAGAACCTCATTCCGTGAACTTTCGCCCGAGAACGATGCACAGAGTGAGCTCTGGATCTTGCAGCGCCGGCGCGCCTTTCTCGGCTCTCAGCGGCATTATCTGACGGCACTTTTCCCCGCAACCCTTGATAAGGAAGGTTTCAGGATCTTTGCGATCTCATCCCTTGATCGACCTGAGGCCATCCGAAGTGGTCTTCGAGAGACGGACATACTGTCCGCAGGCTCCACGATGCATCAGCGACGCCTGCGGTTTGACAAATGTCTCGAGATCGAATACGCAATGGCGGACCTGCCCCTCGGGTTCGATCTCCGGCGGCGGAATGATACCAAACACCAGGTTTCCTGGCTGGAATTGAATTCACCTTCGGTCACTGTGAATCCGGATGGGTCGGTCGATGAATTTCTGCCGTTTGTGACGCATGGTTTTTGGGCTTGGGAAAGGTTGGGAGAGCAACTGCCCGAAGACTATGTACCGGAGCATTGATCCTCAACGAAAAGTCCTACAGGAAGAAACTGGCCGAATCGATACCGACCGCGATCCTCAGCGGTTGGAAGGATTGGACCAACAGGGTTCATTTCGCGTCAGCAGCTTTCGCTTTTCCCCACTCCAAATAGGCTGTAAACAGTGACCGGATTTTGTGCATCCCGTCGGCCTC
>CAYIHQ010000688.1:0-1657 GCA_964362905.1 uncultured Ignavibacteriaceae bacterium | reverse complement strand
TGACCCGGCGTAGACGGCCGTCTTGGTCAACACGTAAGGCGCAATCGTCTCAAACGTCACCGTGACCGTCGAACCGTCGTACACCAACGTCACCTTTCCGACCTCGGTCCCATTGGAACCGTCACATTGCGTGGCATCGGCGTACAAGAAGTGCGTGTACGTCCCCTGGTCTGCGATGAAGTTCGTCCAACCCTCCGGCGCGAACCCGTAGTCGCTGAAGCAGAACGCGTTGTCTACCGAGAACGCAAAGGCCCGGTGAGTCACGCTCGCCGGCCGGTCGCAATCGATCACAATGGTCGTGTAGGTCGCCCAGTGTCCTCTCTTCTCGCGGAACCGGGTGTCGCCGCTCCAGGCGCTCAAGGTCCGGTGTTTCCGCTTCCCCTCCTGTTTACGAACGACGGCATGCGCAGCCACGTACCACGTGCTCGCGTCGCCGCACTGATACCCGATGGCCTCGAACGGGATCGTGACGCAGAGCTTCGAATCCGAGATACGTCGGGAATGGTACGGGAATCGGCGCGGCTTCGGGTCGCCCTTCCTCGTGTCGGGCATGTCTGACAACGACGGACCGACCCACAGCTGCGTCTCGACAAGCACCCATCCGCCCGTTGTGGTGTAGCAGACCTCCAGCGCGTCGGCGGTGCCGTCATTGTCCAGGTCGACGTCGTCGAAGGAGACATCGCCGACATCGATGGACTTGGCGGCGATCAGATCGACGGTCTGGATGTCGTCCCCATTTGCCGACACCTTCGCCAGGATCCGGGCATCAATGGGACCTACCGCACCATCCACCGAGAGCGGCGATTCCTTTTCGCAGCCGACAAAGCCGACTGCCGCCAAGAGGACCGCGACGGTCGTCACAAAGATGAGGTTGGTGAATTTCATTTTGTAGGTCCTCCTATCGGTGGCTGATGTGGCAGAGTACTGGATTCAATAATAGACTTTGGGTTACCTGAGTTCAAGTTACTTTTTTGTAAGACCACCCGAAAGTAGCCCAGAAATGAGGAAAAACACGGGTGCCAGTTGCGATGCAGAGAATGGCGAGCAAGTGACTCCTTTCTCCTGCTTCTCTCACTTCGCCTGGTCCTTCCCGGACCGCGCCACAAAGAGGAATGCATCCCGTACAAAATCCGCCGCGTTCGTGGCAAATGCGTCGGGAATAGCTTTGCGCAATTGATCGAACGTCAGGACCACGCCGCCGGCCGAAATGGACATGTTCGGATTGATCAGGATCGCCCGGTTGGCTTCGCCGCATTTGAGGACGACGCTTCCCTTCACGTTTGGAAAAGCGGCCTCGACAACGGGCTCGACGCGAATGACGCCCCCGAGTACTTTCATCGCGTCGGGGCTGTCGCATTCGACGTCGATGTTCTGAGTCTTCAGATAAGCGAGGTCTTCCTGGATGAGCTTCTTCGCATTCGTTGCGACCTCGGTCGCGGCGGCCGTCATCTTGTCCCGGTCAGCGGCAAACTTTGCCCATTCTTTCACGGTCGTGTCAAGGAGCGCTTTGGATCCGGCGTTCATGGAGGTCCTTTCTGTAAAGAGGTGTCGTGTGATGGATTGCGTAACTGGGAAAATAGCAAAAACCGCCCACAACTATCCTATCCTCATGAACGAACCCCTCTGCACCCCGCTTCTCCCCCCATCCTTCCTATGG
>CAYIHQ010000687.1:0-1660 GCA_964362905.1 uncultured Ignavibacteriaceae bacterium | reverse complement strand
CGCATTGAGGTGGTCAAAGGAGCCGGGTCGGCCTTGTACGGGTCGAGCGCCTTGGGAGGCGTCGTGAACATCATCACGAAGGAGATCGAACGGGAGACGCAGGTGGCGATCCAGACGTTGGCGGGTGTCTACGATCGCTTTCCCCATGCGGAATGGAACTGGAGCTCCCGGATGCGCCGCACGAGTGCCGTGTCGGCGACCGTGACCGGCCGTCCGGCAGAGATCGGTTACCTCGTCGGTCTTCAGCAGACGATGGACGAAGGCTATCGACAGAACGATGTGGCTCACCGCTATGGACTCTTCGGGAAAGTGTCGTGGCACCCTCCGGGAGGCGGGGCCCTGAAGGTTACGCTCAACGCTGTCCGGCGATTGAACGGCAATTATTTCTGGTGGAAGAGTCTGCGTGAACCGGCGCTTCCTCCGGAAGATCAACAGCAGCGCTGGGTGGAATCGACGCGAGGAAACGTGAGCGTCGAATATCGTCCACCGACGTCGGAAGGGTCAAGCGTTGTTCTCCGCGGCCAATACTATGGCAACAACTGGCTGGACCGGATTGGAAGGGTTGTCGGAAACAGGTCACGTTCGGACCAATGCACCGTGGAAGGCCAACTGACGCAGGTGGTGGGAGACCGTTCGATCCTGATCGGGGGAGTGGCCGGCCATGGAGACCGAGTCCGGTCGAACATCTTCGGAACCCATCCCGGTGTCGGTATGGCTGTCTTCGTCCAATCGGAATACCGTGCGACTGAGGAGATCTCCATGAATGCGGGACTGAGGTGGGACTGGCAGAAGGTCTCCGTGCTGGCCGGTGCGTCGCAGTTGGACCCCCGCGCGGCTGTCACCTACCGGCCGGCACCGTTGACCACGTTCCGTGCGTCATGGGGCACGGGATTTCGGTATCCTTCGATTGGCGAGTTGTACACATCTGTGACGACGGGCTTCGGGAGCGTCAACGTGGTTCCGAATCCGGCGCTGAAGCCGGAGCGGAGCGTGTCGGTGGAGGCCGGAGTGCATCAGGTGGTCGGGGCTGGTGGATGGATCGATGCGGCGCTGTTCCATGCCGACTATCGACAACTGATCGAAGCCGGAGTTGACCCGGACCAGTTTGTCATCCGTTTCGAGAACGTGGCGCGGGCCCGCATTCAGGGCGTGGAGATTTCGACGGGCATGTCCTGGTGGGATGGCATGATCACCACTCACATGGGATTCACGGTGATGGAGCCGCGCGACGTGACCAAGAACGGCCCGCTCAAATTCCGCCCGAAGTTTATCGGGGTGTCCTCCGCTGAATGCGCTTTTGAGATGGTCCGTGCCGGGATCGACTATCGGTACATCAGCCGGCAGGAGGCGGTCGATGAAGACCTCATCGCGATCGCCAATATCATCGACGGATCGGAGCGAGTTCCCATTCATGTCGTCGACCTGCGGTGTTCTGTGACGCTGGACGCCTGGGGCCTTCCAGTGCGTCCGGGTCTCGTCGTCAAGAACGCCTTGAACTACCAGTATGTCGAATTGGTGGGAAATCTCGCGCCGCCCCGCACGATCATCTTCTCGCTTGATGCTCTCTTCTAATATGGCCACATCTCTCGTCGACTCGCATGCACATCTCTTTTATGCCGACTTTGGGCCGGATCTCCCCGAGGTCCTCTCGCGCGCGCAC
>CAYIHQ010000686.1:0-1661 GCA_964362905.1 uncultured Ignavibacteriaceae bacterium | reverse complement strand
GGACAGAGAGGAGGGGGGAGTGGGGATGAGATCGTAGGTGTGAGGTAGAAGGTAGTAGGTGGCAGGCAGTAGGGACCAGGGCAGGGCGATTGGATTTGAATACGTATTCACCCACGCATCGCAATTCTGCGAACGCCGATCCTCGTCATCCCGCAACCAAGTTGTGCGTTGAGCGTAGAACCGTCGAGCACTCCCCCCTCATTCCCATGCGCACATCCCTGATCCAATTCCTCCTCCTGAGCGCGGCTATTCCTCTCTGCGCTCAACAACAATATACAGGCGACATTGCCGGTTACGTACGCGACGCCCGTTCGCAGGAGCCGCTCTTCGGCGTCAACGTCGTCGTACTCGAACGGCCCGCCACCGGCGCAGCAACAGACACGGCAGGAGCGTTCCGAATTCTTCGTGTGCCGGTCGGCACGTACAGCCTGAGGTTCACGGCCGTTGGATACGGCACGCAGGTGGTCACGAACGTAGTGGTCACTACCGGGCGGGCCACGCCGTTGCTCATCCACATGGACGAATCTGCCGTGGCGATGGGAGAGGTGACGGTGCGGGCGACGTACTTCGGCCGCGGCCAGCAGCTTTCGCCCGTCAGCGCGAACCAGGTGGTACGGTCAGAGATCCTCCGCCTCCCCGGTTCGGCCCAGGACGTCCAGCGCGTAGTTCAAAACCTCCCCGGCGTGGCGTCGTCCACCGACAACATCAACGAGCTCATTGTCCGGGGCGGGGCGCCGTTTGAGAACCTGACCATCATGGACGCGATGGAGATCCCGTCCATCAATCACTACTCCAACCAGGTCAACTCCGCCGGCCCCATCAACATGGTCAACGCAGACATGATAGAGGACGTGCAGTTCCTTTCCGGAGGGTTCCCGGCACGTTACGGCGACAAGGCATCGTCGGTGATGAACATCACCGTCCGTCAAGGCGACCGGAACGTCAGCTTCGCTTCCAAGAGCGGGTTCTCGATGGCGGGCATCGGGGGACTTGTGGAGGGCCGCATCGGCGACCGGGGATCGTACATCGTCTCTGCCCGGAACAGCCTCCTGGAGTTTGTGGACAAGCTGGTCGGCCTTGGCACCATCTCGCTGACGGCGGTCCCGCGCTACTGGGACGCACAGGCCAAAGTGGTCTACGACCTGTCATCCACGCAGTCGCTCATCTTTAACGGACTCTACGGCGACAGCCGCATCACGTTCGACGGGACGCCGGACGAGCAGGATGCGCTGAGGGCTGGCCGCATCGACACCTCCGGCGTGGAACGGCTTGACCCCGTCACGAAGCAGTATGCCGTGGGCCTGAGCCTGCGGTCGTTGCACGGCAAGAGCGGTTTCAGCACCGTCACGCTGTATGCGAACGGCACCGCGAGCGACGTGGAGGTCTTCAATGACACCTACCGTCGCGTCTACGACGCCGCAGGGAATGTGACGGCATACGACCGGCTCACCACCCAGCGGTTCTACAGCAACCGGGCCAACGAGCAGTTCGCCGCGATCAAGGCGGAGTGGTTCACGCAGATTCATCCGCGTCACGAGCTCTCGGTCGGAGCGTCCGCAGGCACCAGCACCCACTGGTCGAACGACGTGTTCGTGGCCGCCGACACCCTGCGGTATGACCTTGACCGGAACGGCCAGTTCGAGACCGGGCCGATGCTGCGG
>CAYIHQ010000685.1:0-1664 GCA_964362905.1 uncultured Ignavibacteriaceae bacterium | reverse complement strand
CCTTCGCACTCAGTACGGCGTGACCATCGACGCCGAGGCGCTGCGCACAGCGTTCCAGCGACCTCGTGAAGATCCGCGTTGATCTATTGCTCCTTGCCGCATCGGCGGCGTGCTTCGGCTCCTGCCGCCAGGAGCCCACGGACGAGACCGCCGTGGCGCGCATCGAGGACCGGACCCTGACGATGCAGGAGATCCGGACACAATTCGACACGACACGCCCGCCGACTGAGGCCCAGATCCAGCAGTACCTCCGACGATGGATCGCCGATGAGCTCTTGTACCGTGAAGCCGTGCGCCGCGGGTTGGACCAGACACCTTCCGTCCAGCGCCGCCTCGAAGATCTGCGACGGCAAACGGTAATCCAGGGACTCCTGGAATCGGAGATCTACGACGCCCCCGCCATCGCACCTGGCGAGGACGACATCCGACGGTACTACGAGCAGAACAAAGAATCATTCCTCCTCGCTGAGCCGGTGGTGCTTGTGAGTTTCGCCGTGTTCGAGGAACGCCCGAAGGCCACGGAATTCCGCAATGCGGTTCTTCGCGGCACATCCTGGCACCAAGCGCTGCGTTTGCCGGATCACGTCGGGGCGGTTCGGGGCAGGGCGGATTCTCTGTACTTCACCGAAGCTCGACTCTTGCCCCGCGAATTGTGGCGCGTCGCGACCACCATCGCCACCGGTTCTCCCTCCTTCCCCGTTTCAACGGAGGATGGTTTTTTTGTGGTGAACGTCTGGAATGTCCAGCGTCCCGGATCATCCGCCGACCTCGCGTACGTGCGGAACGAGATCACCAATCGGCTGACGGTCGAACGCCGTCAACGTGCGTACCGGTCGCTGGTCGAGAATCTCCGTTCGCGCTACGCCGTCGATATCTATCTCAGCCCGTCGTTCGGCGACACGACGGCAATTTCCCGCATACCATGACCGTACTTCGATCCGTTGTTTCCGTTCTCCTGCTGCTTGTGGCCACCGGTGCGGCATCCGGACAGACCCTGCTCGACCGCATCATCGCCGTGGTGGACAAGGAGATCATCACCGAATCTGAGTTGAATGACCGCGTGGGTTTTGTGGCGGTGCAGAATCGGGTGGATGCCGCGTCGCCGGAGCTCCGCAAGCAGGTGCTCGACGGTATGGTGACGGAGAAGCTCATCCTCGCGCAGGCGCTGATCGACAGCGTCGAGGTGACGGACGACGAGGTGACGCGCGCGCTGGAACAGCAGATCCAGAACTTCATCCGCCAGGTGGGTTCCGAGCAGCGGGTAGAACAGATGTACGGCAAATCCATCAATCGCATCAAACGGGAGTATCGGGACGAGATCCGCCAGCAGTTGTTGGTCCAAAAAGTCCGGCAACAACGGGAAGCCAGTCTGCAGGTGACGCGTCGGGAGGTCGAGGAGTTCTTCGCGGCCTACCGCGACAGCCTCCCCCAGGTGCCCGAAGAGTATTCTCTCAGCCATCTGTTCGTCGTACCCATCCCCGACACGAGTGTCGAACGGGCGACCCGCACGCGACTGCAGGCGGTGCGGGACAGCATTCAGGGCGGAGGCGACTTCGCGGATTTCGCGAAGCGGTATTCTGTCGACGCCACTGCGGCGGGCGGAGGTGATCTAGGCTGGGCGCGGCGCGGCGACTATGTGCGTGAGTTCGAGGAGGCGGTCTTCG
>CAYIHQ010000684.1:0-1665 GCA_964362905.1 uncultured Ignavibacteriaceae bacterium | reverse complement strand
GTTCTTGAGCAGATCGCCCATCATCAGGTCGGGAGTGGCCTGCACGTATGTGGCTGCGACACCCACTGCGGCATCGCATTTGTCCACGAGTTCACGGGCGTTGGCCTGTATCGCAAAGCCGATCACGAACAGGTGTGTGTAGCCCTTCGCATGAGCCTCCCGGGCGGCTTCGTAGACCGTCCGTTCGCTCACGGCGCCATTTTCCGGTCCAAACACGAGCGCTACCAGCTTTTGCGACAAGGGGAGCATTCCCCTGTTCTTTTCATCCGCCTCAACCACCGCATCCTTGAGCGATGCCTTCTGGCCATGTGCCGTTGCGTCAACGGTCGCTTCGGCCGAAAGGGAGAGTGATTTGGCAGGAGGACGAACGTTTCTGAATTGAACCGATTTTCCGCCGCCGAGGTGGAGAATAGGAGACTTGCGGAGCACTTCCATCATGCGCTCGACGAATGAGCCGTATTCTTGACTGGATCCGCTGTCCTCAATGCCGTCTCCGTCCAAGTCCACCGGGGTTGGGATTGTAGCTTCGACGCAGAACGGACCCGTTACTCGGGTGATCCTGCTGAGTTCCTCCGGGCGGTCGACGAGCACTTCTTCCTGCGGCGGCTCGTTGTTGGCAATAGACTTCAGCGTCACGTGCGGAACGATGCCGCCGACTTCTTCGCCTTTCTTATTCTGCTTTTGCTTGTAGACAAATCCGCCAACTGGACCGCGTTTTTCGTCTTTGAGTTCGTTGTACGGAAACGTTGCCGTGAGCAGGCGCTGACGAGCTAGCGCAAGAGGCACTCGAGAGGTGTCAATCGTTATCCAGCGACGTCCCCATTGCTCGGCGACATACGCCGTTGTTCCACTCCCACAGGTGGGATCTAAGACGAGATCACCAGGTTCAGTGCTCATGAGGAGACACCTCTCAATCACCTTGGTGCCAGTCTCGACGACATATTGCTTCTTGCGGGCAAATCCGCTGATGGCCGTGTCGTTCCACACGTTGTCGATCAAATACACCGGGAAATCATCTAGGTATCGCTTGTATCGAAGTGTGTTCCCAATGGTCATCAGCCGCCCAGCATCCGCCAAACGTTGCATCCCACCACTCTTGACGCCAGGTTTCCAGTGAGTATTGGGCGGGCATTGAAATCGCACACCAGACCATTCGAAATAGACCTCGTCTGAATCCGATGGGGCACCTTGGGAGTAAAGCGTGTCGTGTGCCAGCACGCGCCAACCGCTCGGAACCTCAACGCGTCCCTCAAGCTCATCCTTGGTCATGGATCGGGGCACCTCCAATCCATCAGCAGGTTCTACGAGGGTGTACTGTCCCGACCCTTGGTCCCCACCGAGCTTGGGTCGCGTTGGATTGTGGAACTTCTTTGAAGCAGCCTCACGATCCTTCGCATACCACAAGAGGAAGTCTGTCGAAGTGGACAGGAGCGACGCGCTTTGTCCTCCGGTTGTGCGAAAGGCAATTAGGCTGCAGAGATTCTCAGCCCCCAGCACCTCGTCCATGAGTTCGCGCAAGTGGTGTAGGTTTTGGTCACTGATCTGGACGAATATGCTCCCGCTGGGCGTCAGCAGCTCACGAGCCAGTAGCAACCGGTCCCGCATGTAGGCCAGGTACGAGTGCAGGCCCAGCTCCCACGTGTCCCTGTATGCCTTCACCATCTC
>CAYIHQ010000683.1:0-1670 GCA_964362905.1 uncultured Ignavibacteriaceae bacterium | reverse complement strand
TGCCCTGAATGCGCACTACGGGCCTAGCCCCCTTTGTCCGCATCATCTCGTTCAGGCGCATGTCCTGAACCAAGTCGTGGGCACGGGCTTCGGCGGTGCGGTGGATCCAGTCGCCGTCAATTTGGAACAGATAGAGCGTGCCGGTGTAGACCAGGAAGTCCAGCTCAATCGCCCCGACCTGTCCACGAGGAGCCCCGTAGTTCTTGCGAAACTCCCACCACTGTACCCGAGGATTGTTGTCCAACGCAATCCCGAACACCTCTTCCAAGTCCGAGGCAGTCTTCCCCTTCAGTACCCCAGAGAGCGCCGGCCCTTCTTCGACCACGGGGATAGGCTTCTTGGCCGGCAACTTCCCCTTAGCCCTGGAGGGCAGGGTGTACTTGTAGGTCACTAGCTCTCACGGATGGCCAGCGACAACGCCATGCTCTGCCGGCGAGTGATCTTGTTCAGGGCCAACCGCACAACCCCCGGAGGCTCCACCACCACCCGCTTGTTGTCCAGCTGCTTGTAGCGGGAGCGCATCACGATAGAGATGGCCTGCTCGCCACTGTACTTGAGCCAATCCAGAAACTGATCTGGGTCGTGGTCGATGATGCGGTCATTGACTGTAAGGCCCTTCGTCAACACTCTAGCCGCCCACTGATACTTCACCGGAGTCCTGGCAAACGCCTTCACAACCCAGCTCAGCACAACCGGAGGTGTAGCAGCCGTCCCAGTGCGCAATATCAGGCGCACCCGCAACCGCCTTCGCCCCCCCACCCATCGAAATCTTCTCCGTGTCCATGTACTGCACCTTCGCCCTGATCTCTGCCAGGTCGAAGTAGACCGGCGTGTCGATGGTAATGAGGGACGACATCTCGGGATTCTTCCCCTTCTTCGACGCGATGACGAGGTCCTTGAGCACGGTGATCTGGCTGGAGGCGTTCTCGTCCTTTTCGTCCACGAACATCTCCCGCAGCTCGTCGAAGTTCATGAGCCAGAACGGAAGCTCGAACTCGGCGATGTCGAGGTGGTTGCAGTTGCCCTCGAAGGCCTTTTGGTACTCGTTGTGGATGTCGAGGATGATGATGTTCGTGTCGGGATACTGCGTGACCTTCTGCAGGATCGAGGCCACCGTGCACGACTTGCCGGACCCCGACGAGCCGAGGACGGAGATGTGCTTGCCGAAGAACCGGTTGGCGTCGAGGTAGGCGCGCTGGTTCTCGAACAACGACACCAGTCCGATGGAGAACCCGAACCGCTGGTACACGGAGAACGCCACAGAGAGGTCGTCGTCCTCCGCGAGGTAGACGGGCGAGTCGACGACCGGAAAGATTGAGACGCCGCGCTCATACCGTCCTCCCTTCACGGTGCCGACGAGGGACGCCGTCATCTTGTACCGCTGCTGCGCCTGGCCGTTGATCGTTACGTCGACCTTGAGAAAGTCCGTGATCATCCCGATCAGGACCAGGTTTCCCATTGGGATGAGGATGTACATCCCGATCTGGCCGATAAAGTAGGTCTTTCCGCCCAAGTCTCGCTTCAGCGACTTGATGTTTGCATCGACCAACACCTCGATCGCGGCGGTGGAAACATGTTGGACGACGCCGATGAATTTTTGTTCAAGCATGATTGACCTTTGCGGAAATTCGAAATGCCAAGCACGAAATACGAAGGAAAGATCGAATGTC
>CAYIHQ010000682.1:0-1681 GCA_964362905.1 uncultured Ignavibacteriaceae bacterium | reverse complement strand
CCGAGGAAATAATTATCACAGACAGATTCGGGGCGGGGGGAAGACACGTTTTTAAATTTAAAGGCAATCAAACCGGGAAAATAAGAGAGTCCATGAAGAAAAATACGCAAATCTCGTATATTATTCAACCATTTACTAAATTTGATAAAGGTTTTTTCTTCCAAAACTCCTTTGTCTCTACCGACATCCGCCTGATATATATGGGGGGTAAAATTATCCAAACCTATATTAGAATGGCCAAGCAGGATGACTTCCGCTGCAACGAACACCAAGGAGGAACGCTTAAGTATCTGCCTAAAAAAGAAATCCCCCAAAATGTAATTACCTACTCCAATAAGATTGCCAAGGTTCTAAACAACAACAGTTCTCTTTTTACTCTTGATTTTTTGATCGGTAACAGCGGAAATATTTATTTGCTGGAAGGAAATACCAGTCCGGGTTTGGATTGGAATTTATCACTTAAAGAAAACGAAATCGAAGCCCAAAAGCTTATTGGATTAATCGTAAAAGAATTGGTAAAACGAGTCGGGTCTTGCCCCCCAATAAACAAGCTGACGCCAGCACTATCTGTTCTTCAAACAGAGATAAATGATAAATCAGACGGCGGAAGGAAGGGGAGGTTTAACTTTCTCTATTTCTTCTCTGATTTGAGCTACAAGCCTAAAGCCAAAGAAAGCGTTGATAATCCTTCGACATAGCTCAGGACTAACGCAAGCTAATTGTGTGGTGATATTAGAGTTACGATTCTCGAGCCACAATTATCTTATCCGAACCATTTGCAACTTGACTGGACTCAATGGAGTAATTCTCTAACGGGTGTATAGTAAAGTATGCTGATTTTAATTTTGTTTTTGGTCGTTGGGTCAGTCCTTGTATATATATCAAAATTTAATTTCGTGCCGGTTTCGGTTAATTTAGGGAGATATGTTTTTAAGGACATTCCACTTTTTTACGTAATTGTTGGTTCTGTGGTATTTGGTTTAGTTCTCTCCTATTTGGTTTATCTGATCCATGCCATTTCTACCTCTTTTACTCTCCGCGGCAAAAATAAGGAAATCAAAAAAAATAAGGAAGAAGTGCTGGAGTTAACCAAGAGTGTTCACCAGTTGGAGCTAGAAAATGAAAAACAAAAGAATAGCACTAACGTCGAACCTCAAGACAAAAACGCCCTGTGAAAAATCTTCTCGCTAAAATCTACCAAGCCCTGCATCTCCCTAAAGATTTGCAATTGTTAGTGATGCGTTTTCTTCAAGACCAATTTCTAGTTGGTGTCACCGGGATTATTTTTAATGACCAAAACGAAATTCTTCTTTTCAAACACACTTATCGATCCCATTCCTGGAGCTTGCCCGGTGGCTATTTAAAATCCGGTGAGCATCCCCGCGAGGCACTTGAAAGAGAAATCAAAGAGGAGTCGGGCCTGGTAGTCAGTGTGGATGACTCGCTCAAAACCCGTACCGATCGTGACACCGCCCGATTGGATATGTGCTATATCGGCATCTTGATTGGTGGCGATTTTACCCCAACCCACGAAGTCTCTGAATACGGCTTCTTTACCCAAGACAAACTGCCACTTCTTCGGAAAAATCAAGTGTTTTTGATTGATGAAGCCTTGAAGCAGCGCCATTGACAAGTACGGCAGCTAATAGTAGTATACTAAGGTCTAACTACTGAAAGATAT
>CAYIHQ010000681.1:0-1687 GCA_964362905.1 uncultured Ignavibacteriaceae bacterium | reverse complement strand
GCTATTGATCGTTGAGAATGCGGTGGCCCGGGCCTGCGTGGTTACGCGGACGTTAGGCGAAAGCGCAAGTTTTTTTGTAAGTTGTTGTGTGGCGCACCAAGGTGGCCATAGAGCGAGATGAAACTCCCACGAATATATTGCGATTCCTCGGTAATCGGAGGGTATTTCGATCCAGAGTTCGAAAAGGAATCCCGCCGGTTCATCGATGCTGTCAAGAACGGACGAATTGTCATACTTCTGAGCGAGGTTGTCGTCGAGGAGATTCTTCAAGCCCCGGAGAATGTCCAAAATGTGCTCAGTTCCATTCCGGCAACTTGCATTGAGAGAGTTCCTTTGAGCACAGAAATTATCGAATTACGGAATGCATATATCAACGCAGGAATTCTCGGGCCCAGATGGATCGATGATGCAACTCATGTTGCAGCCGCCACTGTTGCACGTGCCGATGCCATCGTATCGTGGAACTTCGCGCACATCGTACGTCTGGACAAGATGAAGTCTTACAACCAGGTGAATCTCATAAACGGGTACGGGATTCTTACGATTGTTTCTCCACAAGAGGTGCACTATGACAACACCTAAGAAGGCATTTGATTCCATTCAGGCCAAGCGCGATGCTCAAGAGAACATCTACGAAGCCATCAAGAACATGACCCCCGAGGAAGAGATCGCTTACTTCCGACAGTCGATAGACATGAGTAAGTGGTCCACATGGTGGAAATCAACTTTGCCTCGAACCGAGACCCCTGAGACGCGCCAAGCAATTGCGCCACACAACATCACTTAAGGACTTGCGCCTTCGCCTAACACGCCCAACAACGACGCTCACTCATTGGACAAACACTATTGAGTTCGCTCAACGGCCCGCCTACGCACGAATTAGTCTTCGTAGCTCCGGCGGGCCGCTGCGTTGTTGGGCGAGACGTTAGCCGCCATGCCACCGCACGCCACGAGCTTCTCGGAAAAAATGGAACAGGGATTGGAAGACCTTGGTCGAAGGCGTTGCATCGAGGGCCAACCGGTGCGTGCAACGCCTTCACCAAACAGTCCCCGGGTTCTGGTTCCGTGCGGTGTCACGGCGTCTAACACGCGCAACACCGGCGCGCGCATCATTTGATAGGCTGGACGAAGATCAGGAAGGAAACCGAAGGAGCGCGCTCAAGCCCTTCGCACCGCGGGGCAATGGGAGTTGAAGATGCGGTGCTCAGGGCCTGCGGTGTTGCGCGGAACGTTATGTGCCACTGCGTTGCGGCAACGGAAGGTTGAAACTAGAGCAGAATCTTGGCGGCGGATTAAGCGGCGGCAACGGTCATTCGTAGTGCGTCCACATCCGAATGACCTTCACGGTGTGGATTTCAGGCAGGATTTGATACACCAAACGATGCTGGATGTTGATCCGGCGGGAGTACGCCCCTGCAAGATCGCCGACTAACTTTTCATATCGGGGCGGAGTTTGAAACGGGTCGATCCTCAGGACTTCGAGGAGATCTTCGGCCTTGGCTTTGAGGCCGGCGGAGGCGAGTTTCTTAGCGTCCTTCTGGGCTTGCTTCGTGAAAACGACGGTCCAAGTCACCAGGTGAGCTCGGTAGAGGTCTTACTGATCGGAGTCTTGAGCCCGCGAATGATGGACTCGCGCATCTTCGGAATGGAGAGCAAATACAGTGTTTCCTGAATCGCACGCCAATCA
>CAYIHQ010000680.1:0-1696 GCA_964362905.1 uncultured Ignavibacteriaceae bacterium | reverse complement strand
TTCTGAATGCTTATGTGTTATAATTTTGACAGGAAATTATGAGGGAGTCTTTATACGCTTTTATATGGATTTATACTGTTTTTACAAAAAATGAAGGGTTAAGGTAAAAAAAGCCCTCCCGATAATTCGGGAAGGCTTTGAGTTTAATGGAATATTTTACAGTTCTATGTCAGTTTCTACATCTGTAACGACATATTCTGCTTTTTCAACGCCCATTCGCTCTACCTTGAAGATTTGAATATCAATCCGGTTTGGGCTGAAACCTGTCTGTTCCCTGAATTCCGATACAGCCTTCACAGCAGCATCTCTTATCACTATTTCCATCGCTCTCTTTTTCTCTTTGAATTCGTTAATTTCCATTAAATCAATCCCTCCTTTCTTTATTATACTATACTACCACCTATGCACAAATCCGCCTGTTTGTTTACGGATAGGTTTTGAAGTTTTTTTGATTTTTGCCTCTACTTCTGCAGGTGTTTCTTCATTTTTGCTTTTGCCGTTGCCGCCGACTATTATATCAATCACTGATTGTCTGTATATCCGCAGGATGCCGTTGATTTTTGTTCCCTTGATTTTCTCGGTTTCGTACCAGTTATAGATTGTCATACGTGTAACCTGAAAGAAATTAGCAACCTCCTCAACCCTGAGAAGAGGCTTGTCGGGCAAGGCGCTGAGGGCTTGCTGAATGTCAGGGTTCATTTCCACCCCGACACCCAACCGCCCTTGCTCTGCCTGACAGGACGCTTAGGGGGTTTTTGCGGTTTATGAGATTCATCTTCTTTTTTTGTTTTGATTTCAACAGGCGTTAGGCCTTCTGCAATGCGTTTGAAATCAGGATTCAATAACTCGACCATGGCATAGTTGCCAACGCGGATGTCGAGAGCTTCATTGCGGATGTCTGCGTGTTTTTTGACCCATGTAAAATATGGTCTGCCTTTTTCATAGCGCGTGACGCGCACCTCGGCAGTGAGCATCTTAAAGAAGTCATAGCCATACGCCTCAGGAAAGTGCATATATCTCGGTCCCGGCTCCTCTACATTCATCCAACTAAAGATACTGTCTTTGCCTGCGTCTGTGCCGATGATGATGAGGTTGACTTTTTTTCTTTCTCTCAATTTCGAATGCCGTGTGACTGAAATAAGGGGCTTGCCCCGGACTGATGAGCCTTTGCAGGCAAAGACCCTGCGGGGCTGGCGCGGACGCACAAAGCGATAGACTTCTGCGGCCTTGAAGCCTGCATCTATACCGACAATGGAGATGCGGAGTTTGTTGCCTGATTCATGCACAAATTCCTGGTTCAAAAATACTTCAAAGGCCTGCCAGACTTCTTCGCCTGAAGGATCGCCAGGGAACTGCCTGTATTCAATGCCCCAGTTTTCATGGTCTGCGCCCCAGGCCACGACCTCGGCCTCAAGCCTGTTCCTATGGACATCGCAATAGCAGGTTAGGACGCAGCCGCGCATCGGGACCTGCCACTGTGCGCCATCAGGCGTGAATCTATAGCGCCGAAGATATAGTACGTCTTCTTTCATTGTCTCGCCATCTTCGCTCTCGATGAAGGGTTCGGCAAGGTAGTCGTTTGAGAAGTCAATCAGTTTCGCTTTGTCGTGCTTTGAACGAAGGAATGCGGCTGCAATCTCTGAAAGGGATACGTCAGGGCTGATGAAGCTCGGAAGATGGAACGCTGCGCTTCGTG
>CAYIHQ010000679.1:0-1697 GCA_964362905.1 uncultured Ignavibacteriaceae bacterium | reverse complement strand
AACCTCAAGCCCCCTCAGCAAGAAAAGTAGGAGGACAAATGTCCTTATTTCAGCAACACCATCTTGTTCGTTTGCACGAAACGCTGGCCGTTTGATCCGTTCGCCTCGATCCGGAACAAGTACAGCCCGGAAGCCATACCTCCAGCATCCCACCGCACCTGATGCACGCCGGCTCCGTAGGAACGGTCGGCCAGCCGCGCCACCTCTCTGCCAAGTTGGTCGTGGACAATCAGCGTAACGCGGCTCTCTGTCGGAAGCGAGAACCAGATGGACGTCGATGGATTGAACGGATTCGGATAGTTCTGTCCGAGCTCGTAGGCCCAAGGGGTTTTACCGCCGTCGTCCACTCCTGTCGCGTCACCGGGAACCGTAATGGTCGCCGCGGTCGTGTCCGCAAGACTGCCGTCAGTTGCGATCACGCGGATCACGTTCGCACCGCTGTCGGCGGACTGGATGGTCCACGCGAAAGCGCCGGTGACAGAATCGATGGTCGCAGCCGCGGGGGCCGTCACGATCCAGTACCGCACGGGCTGTCCGTCGGGATCCACGGCCACGTAAGTAAAGTTCACCGTCGCTCCAACGGACCTCGTCTGCGTCGACAGTTCCGAGGAGAACGCAGGCGGACGATTGACGTTTGCCACCGTCACCGTAGCCGTGGTGATGACGGTGTCCACAAGGTCGCGAACCCCGACCGTCACAGTGTGCAAGCCTGCTGCCGTGAAACTAATGGCCCACGTAAAGACACCGCTCACGGAATCGATCGTCGCCCCGGCCGGACCGATCTTGAGGAAGAACCTCAGCGGGTCGCCGTTGGCATCGGTCGCCGTGTAGGTCGCCGCCACAGTTGTCCCCTCGTCCGCGGTCGTGTCCGGAAGGACCTGTGTGAACGCCGGGACGGCATTCGGGATGATGATCTTCACGGAGCCGGAGATGGGACGCGCCTGTGGCGTGGTCGCGCCCGGTTCATTGAACATGATCCACGTGAACTGCAGCGGCGAGACCTCGTTACTGGACGAAGGCGGGTTGGGGGCGAACCGCAACTTCGCGAGGATGCCTTGTCCCGACAACGGTGAGGCACCTGCGACGGCAACCCGGATGACAGAAGCAGAGTCCTTCACAACCGCCGTGTAGCTGTCGCTGAGCGTACCCGATACGATCATGCCCCGGAAGCGCACCTTGGCTGTATCATACCCAACCCGGAACTCGTACGACGTGATGCCCAACCCGGTCGCGTCGCCGATGGTGAGAGGGACGTCGACGCTGTCCGTGTGGAGCATGCTGGTATCTGCGATCACAGCCGCGAAGTCGAAGGTCTTGATCGTGTCGCTCTTCCCCGGGAATCCAAGAAAGTCGGTCGCGAGGACAATCACCGGACCGCGGTTGAGTGCTAGGATCTCTCCGGTCGTGGGATTCACCGTTGCGATCGCCGGATTGGAGGAGGCGTAGGCGAACGGTGCGGTACCACCTGTCACCGAAAGGACATTCACGGTCCCGCCTTTGTAGACGATCGTGCGATCCGTGTTGACACTGATGATCGGCGCCAGGATGACTGTGAATGTACCGGGATCAAGGGCGGGGGTGATCGTCTCGTTGAACACAGCATTCGCAAGGCCGATCGTACTCGACCCGACTGCGGACTGCCGAACCCGAAAGCGCACCCACAGCATCGTGCCTGCACCGGTCAGAGTATCCGAGCC
>CAYIHQ010000678.1:0-1701 GCA_964362905.1 uncultured Ignavibacteriaceae bacterium | reverse complement strand
CGATCTTGTCCTGGATGTAGGCCGATGCCTGGATGGGCTTCTTTTCATACCTGACATAGCCGCCAGTTTCATCGGGGATGTAAGGCTGAAAATTCGCACCGTTCACGAGGACATTCGTGAAACTGGGTTCGAGGCTGGGGCGGACGGGGTCTCTGAATTGCAGGGTGTACGATTCAACCTCCAGGTCATGCTGGCGCACTTCGGCACCTACCTTCACCTCGTGGATGTCGAACATCTGGCTGACGAGGTCGAATTTCACTCCCGTGGAGATCGTCGAACGTTCGAAACGGGCCAGGTCCACGCCGCCCGTCAGGTAGGCCGTGTTCGGGAGAAGACGGTTGTAGAAAGAAGGCAGGTAGCGCGGGTCATTCCATGCGTCGAAGGTCCGGTTGGTGGATTGGTCGATGATATAGGAGGCCTTCAGCGTGTAGAAGGTCCGTTCGCTGAGGACATGGGCGAGCTCTACCGACTGGAACAATCCTTGGTTCTGTTCGATCCGCATACCGTCCGGCTTAAACCAATAGGACTGGCGGGACGAGACCGGGTCCGGAGACCGGGAATTGTCGTAGACCGCTTCAAGCTTGATCTTGAGGTCCGCATTGATGTGATAGCTGAGGTTCGACTGGATGTTGTAGGAACGGCTCCAATTCAGGGGCACGATCTCGCCGTCGCCGCTCGGACCGCCCACGACGTCGGCAAAATCATGGACAAGAGGCCCAAAGTAGTATGCCGCCCCGGAGGATCCCCGGCGGAGATCGCCGGTGGGGAAACCTTCTCGCGACAGATACGAGTCCTCCGGTCGGTACAACCGTTGTCCGTAGAGGTAGCCGCCGCTGTAGTTGTAGACGCCGGATGAAAAGAACTTCAGGTCGTCGGTGAGGATCGGGCCTCCGAGGGAGCCCTCCATCCGCCAGGTGTTCGTGGGCTGGATCTCGTCAATGTTGAAGAAGAGGTTCTTGTCGCCGCCGACGCGGTCGCCGCCCAAATAGCGGAAGCCGCCGTTCCATCGCTGCCCCCCCTCCTTCGTCACGTAGTTCACCACGCCGCTCAGCGCGGTACCGTATTCGGCACTGAACGTGCCGCTCGACACGGAGCCCTCCTGCACGGCGTTCGTGGCCAGACCCACCGACCGGCTGTTGCCGTACGGGTTGTTGATGTTCAGGCCGTTCAGCGTGTAGGCGATCTCGTTTCCCAACCCGCCGCGGATGTGGATCGATCCGTCGTCGTCCACGGTCACGCCGGCCTGCAACCCGATGATCTCACTGATCTCCGTCACGGGCAATTCTCCGATGGTCTCGGAGGAAATGGAGGAGACGGGGTTCGTCAGGTCTTGTCGGATGAGGGGGGAGCGCTCGCTGCGCACGATGACCTCCTGCATCTGGATGTCACCTTCCTCCAGACGGAATTCCTGCTGGGTGGTGAAGTCCACGGAGATGCGGATGTTCTCTATCCGGAGGCGCCGGTAGCCGATGAAGGATGCGACGGCCGCGTGCTGGCCGGGAGGAATATTCAGAATGACATACCGACCCTCTACGTCCGTCATGGCGCCAAGCGACGTCCCCTCCAGAACAACATTGGCCCCGGGGAGAGGGTCTCCCGTCCTGCTGTCCAGGACCTTGCCGGCGAGCTTGCCGGTGTTTCCGGCCAGGAGGGAGGAGGCGAAGAACACAGAGAGGAGCACCGAAAGAAGCGGAAGACGAA
>CAYIHQ010000677.1:0-1708 GCA_964362905.1 uncultured Ignavibacteriaceae bacterium | reverse complement strand
TCGAAGCGGGCGGGGAGACAGTAGTAGACAAGAAGTCACATTGAAGCCCGGGCGCTTGTGACGCTTCTCGTGAGTTCGAGAGGACGTCAAAGGCTCGGGCTTCGCTGTTGTCAATCGTGAGCATCATGCTCTCAAACGACGTACTGTTCCAGGATCTTCCGGTAGTGGAATCCGTAGATCGAAAGCGTGATGGCCATCGGGAACGTCCGCGGACGCGTGAACAAGGACCAGAAGAACAGCTTCCAGTACTGCACGCGCTCCTTGCCGATGATCCCCAGCAGCACGATGGATTTGGCGAAGGCCTGCAGGTGCACCCGGCTGAGTCGCATGGGCCCGCTCGGGGCCGGACGATACGTGCGCAGGAATGTCATCACCCTCCGGTAGTACTGCTTCGGTGTGTAGATCGTCTCCAGCACGTGCCGATATCCGTCGAGGAGGGTGGCGAGATTCATCTTCGGGATGAAGTTCATCGAGAAGTCCGTGTTGTCTCCCGACATCGTCTTCAGGAGCCGCCCCTCGTCGTGCAGGCGTTTGTAGAGCCGCGTCCCAACGGGCGCATTCAGCAACCCCACCATTGCCGTCACGATCCCGCTCTCCTGGATGAAGTCCACCATGCGCTGAAAGATCGACGCGGGATCGCTGTCGAATCCCAGAATGAACCCGCCCTGCACCTGCAATCCGCGTGTCTGCAATCGCCTCACGGATCCCAGCAGGTCCCGCCGCCGGTTGGGGGTCTTCTTGCACTCGGCGAGGCTCTCCTCGTTCGGTGACTCGATGCCGACAAAAACCGTCGTAAATCCCGCCTGCACCATCAGGTCCATCATTTCCTCGTCATCAGCCAGGTCGACGGAGACCTCGTTATTGAAGAGGAAAGGGTGCTTGCGTCCACGGCGCCATGCGATCATGGCGGGGAGGATCTCCTTCTTCAACTTCACCCGATTGCCGATGAAATTGTCGTCGACGAGAAAGACCTCTCCCTTCCATCCGCGGTCCGCCAAGGCGTCGAATTCCCCCAGCAACTGCGCCGCCGTCTTGGTGCGGGGTTTTCTGCCGTTGAGAACCGTGATCTCGCAGAACTCGCAATCGAACGGACAGCCCCGGGAATACTGCACATTCATGTTAGAATAGTGCTTCATCGTGACGAGTTCCCACAAGGGTCGGGGGGTTGTGGTCACATCGGCCCATTCCGTCGATCGATACACCCCTTGCGCAGTGCCTCGTGCCAGGTCCGCCAAAAACGGAGGCAGGGTTAGTTCGGCTTCGTTGAGGACAAGGTGGTCGACCTCGGGGAATTCATCCGGACGTGCCGAGAACAGCGGGCCGCCGGCGACGACGGGACGGCCCACGGCATGGGCGCGAGCGATGATGGACCGTGCGGATGGCGCCTGAACCGACATCGCACCGACGAAGACGTAATCCGCCCAGCGAAGGTCCGTGTCGGACAGATCGGCTGTGTTGAGGTCAACGAATTTCCTGTGCCATTCCGGAGGCAACATCGCTGCGACCGTGAGAAGTCCGAGGGGCGGAAAAACGGAGCGTTTGGAGACGAACTTGATCGCGTGACGAAAGCTCCAGAACGTCTCCGGAATGGCGGGATTCACGAGCAGGATCTTCATCGGAGTGCCTTCCGTGATGGTGGGTGCTGAAGGCCTATTGCGTGCAAGAGGCCCGGGCACTTGCTGCAGAAATGTACTCATTTGCCAACCAA
>CAYIHQ010000676.1:0-1712 GCA_964362905.1 uncultured Ignavibacteriaceae bacterium | reverse complement strand
AAACAGCGAGGGGAACAAAGTATCAAAGGAAACCCCTGCGACGTTCAGAGACAGTCACGGGATCCCCGGCCCAACAGCTGGGGATCCTCGTTTCCATGCCGACGCGTGGCCGCCAAACGATGGAAGCCGCCGTTAGCCAGGCCGGAGGCCCACCAAGATCCGTCACGGCTGGATGTCCCGATCGGAGCAAACTATCGTGCCCAAGGGTCGGATCCCTACCCACCCGTTCCCTCGTACCATCCCGTTCCCGGATTGCAGGAACCTGATAAGTCCTTGTCCTTTATTGCCTTCAATCGATTCTGTCTGCTCGCTCGCATACTCGGCGCGATCCTGCTTGCGACCTGACAGATCGTTCGCCGCTCCTTTCCCCGGAGGCGACAACCGGCCAGCCCGTCCGATTTGAGAAGACATTGTTTTTTGGGCCCAATCGCTTGACAAACTCATGAAAAAAGGCGAGGATGGCGTCCAAGTTCATGAGTGCAATCGTTTCAATCCTCCGAACTGCCCTCGCTTTCCTGCACCTTTCACATTACCACACCTATCGAGGTTTCTTATGAAGAGATCTCTCGTCACAGTATCAAGTTTGTTTCGTGTCGTGGCGGGCGCATGCCTGTGCATCTTCCTGGCATCGTCGCAGCTCTTTGCACAGGGAGTGACCACCTCCTCACTGGGGGGTATCGTCACCTCAGAAAAGGAAGGGTCGATGGCAGGTGCGACCGTGATCGCACTCCACGAACCCAGCAGAACCCGGTACGGCGCCTCAACGCGCGAGAATGGTCAATTCAATATCCTGAACATGCGTGTCGGAGGTCCGTATACGATCTCTGTTTCGTACGTCGGCTACAAGAAGGAGGCGAGGTCTGGAGTATTCCTGAACCTCGGTCAAGACGCCCGTCAGGATTTTCGGCTCGTCGAAGAGGCCGTTCGAGGTGAAGAAGTTCTCGTCACGGGCCGCCAGGATGATGTGATGAACAGCGGCCGGACCGGTGCTGCCACATTCATTATCCCCGCGCTTGTGATGGAGCTTCCTTCGATCAAACGGAGCACCCGGGACCTCACCAGGCTCGACCCTCGAAGCGACGGCAATTTCAGCTTTGGCGGAAAGAACTGGTTGTTCAACAATATTTCTCTCGACGGATCCTACTTCAACAATCCCTACGGCCTTGACGATCCAGCCCCGGGTGGCCAAGCCAACGCTGAGCCCGTCTCGTTCGATGCCGTTGAGCAGGTGCAGGTGTCTGTCGCGCCGTTCGATGTGCGCGAAGGCGGATTCACCGGTGCAGGCATCAACACCGTGACGAAGAGCGGAACGAATGAATATCGCGGTTCCGTCTACAGCTACATGAGGAATGAATCTCTCCTCGGCAACACGGTCAGCGGGAAGGATGTCATCGCGAGTCCCGACCTGTCCTTCAATCAGTCGGGATTCACCGTCAGCGGTCCGATCATTCCCAACACGTTGTTCCTGTTCCTTAACGGTGAACTGGACCGCCGTGACGACCCTGGTTCGAACTTTGTCGCGAGCACCGGCAACTCCGGTCTCGGCATCTCCAGGGTACGAGCGTCAACGATGGACTCCATCCGTCAGCGGATGAAAGCGGTCTACGGCTACGACACCGGGCCGTACCAAGGATACATCCACGAGACCAACAGCGAAAAATTGCTCCTGAAACTCGATTGGAACATCTCGGAACAACACTCGCTCGCATTCC
>CAYIHQ010000675.1:0-1723 GCA_964362905.1 uncultured Ignavibacteriaceae bacterium | reverse complement strand
CGAGGATGATCACCTTCCTCCGGTCGGTCCGTACGGATTCGTTCTCTTCGTCGTAGGTGGAATAGTGGTAGGGCGTGTGGGCTTCGAATTCCGCCGCGCACGTATCGACGGTCTTGAAGGAGGGGATGACGCCATGCTGACGGCGCAGCGCGCGTACCGCCTTTTCCGTCGTCTCCCAGAGATAGGCGAGCTGACGATCCGAGAATCCGTACTGCTTCGCTTTGCGCAGCATCTCCGTCGTCACTCGTCGGTCCTGCGCAACCGCGTCGGGCCGGAGTCGGACCAGTTCTTCTTCGAGCGCGACAATCTGGCCGATGTTATGAAGGAACCACGGATCAACCTTCGTGACCTGATGGATCTCTTCGAGCGAGATGCCCAGCTGGAAAGCGTACCGCATGAAGAAGACGTTGTCCGGCTTCGGCATCTTGAGCCGGTCGAGCACTCGTTTCTTCCATTCCGTCCGTTTCTCGCCGTCGAGGGACCGGACGTCGATCATGTCCTTTCCGTCGGCGCCGAGTCCGAAGCGGCCCTGTTCCAGCGAACGCAGCGCTTTCTGAAAAGATTCCTTGAACGTCCGGCCGATGGCCATCGCCTCGCCCACCGACTTCATCTGCACACCGAGGGTGTCGTCGACACCCTTGAACTTCTCAAAATCCCACCGGGGGATCTTGACGACGCAGTAGTCGATCGTCGGCTCGAACGACGCCGGCGTGAGCTTGGTGATGTCGTTCGGGATCTCGTCGAGCGTGTAGCCGACAGCGAGCTTTGCGGCGATCTTCGCGATGGGGAAACCCGTCGCCTTCGACGCCAGGGCGGACGAACGCGAGACGCGCGGGTTCATCTCGATGACGATCATGCGTCCGTCTTTGGGGTTGACGGCGAACTGGATGTTCGATCCTCCGGTCTCGACGCCGATCTCGCGGATGACCTTCTTCGCGGCGTCGCGCATTGTCTGGTATTCCTTGTCCGTCAGCGTCTGCGCCGGCGCCACCGTGATGGAATCGCCGGTGTGGACGCCCATCGGGTCGAAGTTCTCGATCGAACAGATGATGACGACGTTGTCCTTCAGGTCGCGCATCACCTCAAGCTCGTACTCCTTCCAGCCGATGACCGATTCCTCGACGAGCACCTGGTGAATGGGGCTCGCGGTGAGTCCGTGCACGACCTTGTCCCGGAATTCATCGACGTTGTAGGCGGTGCCTCCCCCCGTTCCGCCGAGTGTGAAGGACGGGCGGATGATGAGCGGGAAGCCAAACTCGTCCGCGACGGCAAGGGCTTCTTCGAGCGACTGGACAAATCCGCCACGGGCTGAATGCAATCCGATCCGGTCCATCGCCTGTTTGAACAGCTCCCGGTCCTCGGCTTTCTTGATCGCCTCTAGCTTCGCCCCGATCAATTCCACGCCGTATTTTTTCAGGACACCGGAGTCCGCGAGCGCCACGGCGGCGTTGAGCGCGGTCTGTCCGCCCATGGTCGGGAGGATCACGTCCGGTCTCTCGCGTTCGATGATCTTCTCGAGGAACTCAGGAGTGATCGGCTCGATGTAGGTGGCGTCGGCCAGGTCCGGGTCCGTCATGATCGTCGCCGGATTGCTGTTGACGAGGATGATCCGGTACCCCTCCTCCCGCAGGACCTGACAGGCTTGGGTGCCGGAGTAATCGAACTCGCAGCCCTGACCGATGACGATCGGGCCGGAGCCGATGATCAGAATGGACTTGATGTC
>CAYIHQ010000674.1:0-1725 GCA_964362905.1 uncultured Ignavibacteriaceae bacterium | reverse complement strand
CGGCCTCCGGAGGCGATGGCTCGCACGACCAGTTCCACCGCTTCGGTGATCTGAGGGATCTGCGTTTCCACAGCCACCGCCACTCGTTGATCCTCGCGGTTGATGATCCGCAGCATCTCCTCCGTTGAGCGCGCATCAATGTCCATGCTCGCGGGATTCCGTTGCTCGGTGGTCAGGGTCTTGAGTTGTTCGAATAGTTTCTTGGGGTCGTTCACGGTAATCCGGGATTTGAGCTGGGCTTTAGTCAAACTCGACAATAACGATCTTTTTGTCCACTCCGGGTACTTGTTCTGCTCCATGAAAAATGAGAGCTGACTCGCGAACGGAACGGACCCCGGGGAGCGCTGAAGCCTGGGCCCGCTCCCGGTCCAGGTCGCCTCCCTTGAGGGCAATCAGTGTTGGCCTCCGCGGTCTGGTACCGTCGGGCGTCGGGGGTGCGGAATCCGAATGGCGGAGGAAGGGACTCGACCATCGCACGAGGTCCCTGAGGGGGGCAACGGCCCGGGCGAGTACGGTGTCGTAATGGGATCTGTGGGGGTCCCCTGTTCCCAAGTCCTCAGCTCGGCCCCAAGAGGATCCGCATTGAGAGAGTCCCAGCCTTGCGATCATGTCAGCCACAGCTTCCATTTTTTTCCGGGTGGCGTCAAGACAGGTCATTTCCACGTCTGGACGAAGGATCTTGATGACAATCCCTGGAAGCCCACCGCCCGAACCCAGGTCCAGCACCTTCGAGTTCTGTGGAATCTCGGTCAAGAAGAGAATGCTGGCAGAGTGGAGCACGTGCGCCTGCCAGACGTTCTCGGTATCCTTCCGGGAAATCAGGTTGACTTTCGAGTTCCAATCCAGGAGCAACTCCACAAACATCGCGATTTGATCCATCTGGTGGTCGCCGGGGGTCTGTCCGTTCTTCTGGAGAAGGTTTCGAAACCAGATCACGGGGGGAACCCCCAACCCGGCGTCGGGACTCGGGCTATTCTGTTCCACGTGAAACCCATCCCTTAAGCATGACCATGAGGACTGAGACATCTGAAGAAGTCACCCCGGAAATGCGGGATGCCTGGCCAATGGATGACGGCTTGACCTTTGCGAGCTTCTCTCTCCCCTCAGACGACAGGGAGTTTATCCTTGCGTAGTCAAGGTCTGGGGGTATCTGATCGTTCTCAAACCGGTCGAAGCGTTCTATTTGCTCCCGTTGTCGGGAAACGTATCCCTCATACTTGGTCTCGATATCAACCTGCTCTACTGCTTCGCGCCACAATCGTTCGTCGCTGATGCCCCGTTTCTGCCGGACAAATGGGTGGTCGCACAACGACGGTATGTCCAGTAGCCTGTCCAGCCGACCTCTGCGCGACGGACGAGGCGCAAGAGGCGATCGGGAGACGCAATGGGGTCAGTTCCCGCCGCTTGCAGGAATGGATTCACGTCAGTGGGGGTTGCAGAGGCTTGACGAAGGAACCCGCCGATGGCGTCGATGAGGCTTTCCTTGGCCTCCAAGCGGGCAAGGGAATTCGAGGCTACAAGGCCCAGCGCTGCTCCCTTTCTCATCAGCCGCCGATCGGCGTTGTCTTGCCGAAGGATAAGGCGGTATTCCGCTCGGGATGTGAACATGCGGTAGGGTTCTTCGGTGCTCTTGGTAACGAGGTCGTCTACCATGACGCCAAGATAGCCTTCGGAGCGTTTCACGTGGAACATTTCGGGGCTGGACGAAGCTCTCAGGGCGGCGTT
>CAYIHQ010000673.1:0-1729 GCA_964362905.1 uncultured Ignavibacteriaceae bacterium | reverse complement strand
CGGATGGCCGCCTCCATGGCGATCACCCAGTTCACGCCGCGGTCGAGCGGATTGGAGTCGATCCAATCCTCGACGAGCGAACGGAACCTCGCCGCGTACGCCTCATTTCCCGTCAGCCAGTGCGCCTTGCCCAGCCACCAAGCCTGATGGAACCGGCTGAGTTCCCACGGCACTTTGACGTCGCTTGGATGACCGAGCTGCAGGATGTCGAGCCGGTAGGACGGAGACAGCGGCCATTCGACGCCGCTCTTGAAGTCTCGCTGCCAGTGGATCGCGGGACCTAGTTCGACGAGACCCGAGCCGAGTGTCTCGAACTTGTTCTGGACGGTCTCGTCCGCTTCGTCCAGAATGTCGTCGTACGGCTGCAGCGACGTAAGGACGTTCAAAAAAAAGTCTTTGCGATTCCGGGGATGGAAGAAGAAGCGAAGCCGTAGTCGATCGTGGAGCATGCGCGCGGCCTCGTCGTCGCCGGCTGGGAGTCCGAGGCGGCGTTTGAATCCGGCATTGGTCATCGCGGCCGTGCGTGGGCCTGCGACGAGTCGCCACCAGCGCGGCCGCAGTTGGCGGTAGAGGAACCAGCGCACGAGATCGCCGGCGGTCGGTTGCGCACGTGGCCGATCCACGGAGACCGTGTCAGCGTTTCCTTGCATACACCGTAAGGAGATCACCGCTGTGAAGGACATTGAGGAAGGTCTGATACATCCATGCCAGCACGAACGAGGCAAGTTTCTGTGCGCGGCGTAGAACGGAAGAAGCGGCCGGCCTGGCAATCCATGGCACACACACGTCTGCAAGGACTTCCCACATGGCGTGGTGCTCGATCATGATCGAATGGAATCCCGACTCTTCCAACACCCGGCGCAGAACGGCCGGTGAGAACGAACAGACGTGGTCCGGTGGCATCCAGTATCGCCATCGCTTGCCCAGGATGCGCTCGTTGAAGCAGTCGTGATTGATCGTAGTCAGCGCAACGATGCCGCCTGGCTTCAGGATTCGTGCGATCTCTGCCGTCAGGGTACGCGGGTCGGGAACGTGCTCGAGGACGTCCCAGAGGGTGACCACATCGAACGAATCCTCCGGATACACGGCATCCGCAAGCAATTCCTGACGGACAGCCACCCGTCTGTGCACACGGATGAATTCCACATATTCCGCATTCAGTTCAAGCCCCTCCGCACGGAATCCGGCCTCCTGGGCCATCATCAGAAACTTGCCGGCAGCACATCCCACATCGAGCAAGCGGAGATCGTTCGTTCCCGTCATTTCGGTGAGACGCCGGAGCCGCGACTGGAATTCCGGTTCCTGGTCGCGTTCCACGAACGGCAGGAGAAGTTGTTCGAAGAAATATCTGCGCACCTCCGCGTCGTTGTACGAATCCGCCAACGCCTCGGGCCGCAGCTGGGGATTCAGGTAGACGAACCCACACTGCCGGCAGGTTACGTATATGAACCCGTTCACCTGAGCCCGCGGGACGGTGGAATCGACGCCACACACTGCACACGATACCGGACGGACGAGTTCGGCCTTGACGGACCCCGTGCGGGGGTCGACGAGGGAGAGCGCCTTTTCGTTCAGGCGGCAGTAGAATTCCTGCCAGCGGTCGTTGCTTTCGTACACTACAGGTTCTTCTTTCTGCCCACAGCAAAGATGATGGCGCCCTTCTGCAACGCATTCTCCACGACCTTCCACACGGGGGAGAGTTTCAGCAACGCATTCACGGTCCCCGTGG
>CAYIHQ010000672.1:0-1743 GCA_964362905.1 uncultured Ignavibacteriaceae bacterium | reverse complement strand
AGCTTCGCTGTCCGTATTGGATACCCCATCAGGAAGGACCCATAATTTTTTAGAGGAGAATTGAGTAAAGACCTCGGCGTTGTTTCTTTTAGAAGGGTATTTTTTGTGCGCGAATCCCCCCCCCGATTTTTTTCCTGAGATTGTGCCGTAGATGTGCCGTAGTTCTGGACTGCGGTTAAAGAGACAACTAATTGATTTACTTAAAAAAGGTATGGCGGGGTGGACGGGGCTCGAACTATTCCTTGCCCTTACTCCTGCGCTGTAAGTCATTGTTTTTATTATGTTCATCATTCAGCCTTTTCCTCAATGTGCCTTAGTTGCGCCGTAGTGTTCATCAGTTTCCTCAATGTCTCAACCTTGAACTTTGCGTATTTCTCTGTCATCTTCACTGAACTATGTCCCAGCGCTTCCTTCACAAGATACAGGTTCCCCTCTGCCTTCACAAGCAGATGTGTTGCAGTGCTGTGCCTTGTGCCGTTGTAGAGTTTAATATGCGGCACTCCTGCCTTCTTACATGCCCTGTGCCAGATACGCCTGATGTTCTCTGCCTTGTATGTCCTGCCAGCCTGGTTCATGAATACAAAAGCCTCCGGGAGTTTATTGCTCAGGATCGTGATGTCAAATTTATCCGACAATGGCAGGTAATAATCCCTCTTGTTCTTCCTCGGGCGTATCTCCTTCAAAGACCATGCCTCTGCAATATGCACGGTCATGCCCTCAAGATTAAAGTGCTTGCGTCTCAGCGCCCTCGCCTCACCGGGCCTGACCGGATGATATGTCAGGAATGAGAAAAACGGCCTGTGCGCCTCCGGCAAAGCCCGAAGCACTTTTTCCTGAAGCTCACGGCTGATGCATTCAATCACTGGGTCAGGCGGATTAATTGCAGGAAATGCCGGCGTCTTTGCTATTGTCTCGCGCCTCAGAAGCCAAGAGCAGAAGTTATGAAGCGTCATTGAGATATTTTTCAATGTCTTCAGGGATAATTGTTTATAATCCATCTCACGCTGTCTGTCGGGTATCCACTGAAAGAAGTCCTCAATCTTCCCGGCGTTCACATCTCTCAAATCAACCTGCCCGAAGAACGGGAGAAAATAGAGATTCATATAGCGCTTATATTCCCTGATCGTAATGGGCGCAATATTTATCTTTGCGGCAAGCCATTTTGGAAAGAGTTTATGCCCTCTGAATTCCTCAATCTCTTTCGGCAGGAAGCGGGAGATTGAAAACACCCTTGCGTCAATCTCAAAGCGGATGTTTTCCAGTAGCCTGTGTGCCTGGCGATAGCTGGTTAGCATCTCTCCGTCCTTGCCTCTTGTGATTTTATGCCTGCCCTGATGATAGAGATCAATGTAAAAAGTCTTCGGCCTGTAATTGCATAGTGGACATCTGAGGTCCATCTCCTCGATGATGATTAACTTCCCGTGCCCTTCCGGACAATACCTTTCCCTTGAACGCACCTTTCCTTTCATACAAATCCCCCCTTCAACAGAATAGATAGGGGAATTATTATATGACTCTATAGCGGTTGTCAAATTCACAGTCTTCGCATCTCCTCAATTTTCTCCACAACTGCGCAGTGCACGCACTCCTTCAGCCCTCGCCCCTTGCCTTGCTCGCAAACTCGCTCACTGACATAATCCTGCTCGTTTGAGCTATAACTGTGAGTCGGCGTTGTGGATATGAGCTTACAATTTATGCGTAGGGTCAACTTGCTGTCTCCGATAAGAGGATGCCTTCAATCTC
>CAYIHQ010000671.1:0-1746 GCA_964362905.1 uncultured Ignavibacteriaceae bacterium | reverse complement strand
GGACCACCATGTCGCCCGGAGCGAGGAGCGTGTTCTCAACCCGAAAGGTTTCTTCGGGGAACGGCCCCAGGATCTGGCCGGTCGGCGTCAGTTCTTCCACCGTCCCGGTGGCGGCATGATAGACCAGCGGGCTGTTGTGTCCGGCATTCGAATAGAGCAGCAGCCCCTTTGCGTTGTCCGACAGCTCCGCGTAGACCATCGTAACGAACTGCTCCTCCGAGAATGTCCGGTTGAGCAGGCGGTTGATGCCCCCCATGACGGCGGAGATCCTCATGGCATACGACATGCCCATCCGCAGCGCCCCGACGACGTAGAGCGCCTGGGCGGCGGCGGAGAACCCCTTGCTCGCTGCGTCACCCACGACCACCGCCAGGCGGTCGGGGTCGGACTCGGAGGAAATGTAGTCGAAGAAATCCCCTCCGACAATCTGCGCGGCCTCCGACATGCCGTAGATGTCGTAGTGGTAGAACCGCTTCGCCGGTTCCGGCAGGATGCTGAGTTGGATGTCGCGGACCTTGTCGATGTCCTTCGCCATCTCCTTGGCCTTCTGCTCGATCTTCTGGCCCCGCAGCGACGAGGTGACGGCCACGGAAATGATGTTCAGGTCGGCAAGGAGGCTTTGGTCGAGCTCGTCGGCGTTGAACGCCAGGACGTACGGCGGGAACGAACCGTGTTTCGTGGACACCCGCTCTCCGACTCCTGTCGCGGCGAACTTCAGAATTCCCACCCGACGGAGCGAGGGTTCGGTCTCATTGGCAATGATGGACCTCTGGTCGGCCAGCCACTGGAACGCCGGGTAATCGACCGGCAGGCGATAACGAGCCTCGATCCGTTCGATGTGCCCGATCTGATGGAAGAGACGGTAGGAAAGCGCCTTCGGCTCGAACTCCCAGATGCGCCCCCCCTTGATCTTGATGTCGGGGCTCTTGACGATCTCGTTGAGGACGTGCTTCAGCAACTCCTTGTCGGTGCCAAACCGATCGGAGGCGAAGGATTCAATGGTGCGGTAGAGACGGCGGAGATTCATGGATGGAGCAGTAATCAGGAGCCGGTGGCCGGTGGAGGGTATTCGGTAGACGGTATTCGGTATCGGGTATTCGGCAGCTAGTGTTCAGAAACCAGTAAACGGAACCACGGATCTGCAGTGCGAGGTGGAGGTTACATCACAAGTGCGAGGACAAGGAGCCGATGGCCCTCAAGAACCGACGAAGGATCATCCGAGATAATTCGAAATCCACAATTCGAAAATCCGAAATCTTCTACGACTGCCTCGTGCCCTGCACCTCATACACCCGCACTGCCGCTTGTTTCCCCTTCACCTTGATCGGTTCCAGGGCTTGAAGCGAGCACCACGAAGGTTTCGCCAGGAGCTGGGCGGTGGATTCGGAGATGAGGATCTGTCCGGGGGCCGCGGAGCTGCAAAGACGAGAACCGAGATTCACGTTGTCGCCAATGACGGTGTAGTCCATGCGCTCAGCGCTTCCCATGGCCCCCATGATCATATCGCCCGTGTTGATGCCGATGCCGATCTTCACGCGCTCGCGGTCCTCTACGGCGAACGAGGCCGATGCTTCGCGTTGGATGTCGAGCGCCGCACGGACGGCGCGCCGGCCGCCGGCGACCTGCCGCCCTTCCGCGGCGGTGTGCTCGTCGTGCTGGGCTACGACCTCGGACGCGAACTCGAGCGCCTGCCCGCGCGCGTCCCGCGAGACGCGCCGGTTCCGGACCTCCTGGCGGCCGTCCACC
>CAYIHQ010000670.1:0-1749 GCA_964362905.1 uncultured Ignavibacteriaceae bacterium | reverse complement strand
TGATTTTTGCAGGATGGTTCTTTTGGAGAAATCCTCTCCATAACTTTATGTTTTATTGGATTGGCTTCAAAGACAGAAACCTTGACTATACTCAAATGTGGAATCAGAAACAGTCTTGGAATATAGTGTTGCCGTTCTTCTCAAAGAAATTCAAATCAGGCAGAGAGTTTTATATCGGATTCAGGCCTGATACAAAGGCGTTTGGTGTAGCGTGGAGGAAGAAGTAACAACAAATTCAATATTCAAAATTCAAGATTCAATAAGACTGTGCAAGGAGGGCGTTTGAAAGACTGTGAAGTAGTGAGTAGGCTAAAGGCTGAAAGTGAAGGCAGGCTGCCAGCCTTGCACCCCGAAAGGGGCGGAAACAGGCGTTTGCGTAAGGCTGAGGGGGATTAAAGAAGACATTTAGATAACAAGTCAGATGTCATTTCAATATAGAGGTTGCTGCCGTCAATAAAGATAGTTACGCGTTCATCCATACAACCCTTTAAATAGTTCAGGGGATTGAGTATTCTCAATCCCCTGGAATTGATTAACCCACCGTTGCATAGCAAAGATGGGGAGTAAATTTACTTTGATACTTTATTATCATCATTCGTTATAAAAAATTCAAGTGTTATTTTATAAAAAGATTTAATAAGGTTATAAGCTATTTAGAGCTTTGCGCTGTCTCCTCGGCGACCCGCCTGAGGCGGGAAAGCATAAGGCAGGAACTTTTTGAGAGCTAATTTTAATTCTTTCATTGCGGCTTTGTGTTAAAAATCCCATATTGCGGCTTTGTGTTATTTATTCCGATTAAATTTTTCTTTAAATGTATCTCTCCAGTTTGTTCATTATACGCCCAAATTTCTAAAGCTTCTATGTTCAAATAGTAAATCTTATAGATTAGCTCTATAGGATTATTTAGCGTGGCTTTTATATAATCACTACCATCAAACGCTATGGGATCAATTTCATGCGGAGGGTTTACTTTACACACAATTATAAATGCCAGCTTTTCTTTTAAATTTTTAGCTTTATCTATAGGGGTCTTGATGTCAAATCGGTATATTCCGAAATTTTTCCCATTTATCAATGCAAGCCCATATCGCAAGATATAGACTTCTTTTACCATAGCTGAGACGCCAAAGGCATTCCTTCCAAGATAAGAGCGTTCTGACTGACGTTTCTCTTTAATTATAAACGAGTCCCGCTTATCATAAAAATCATCAGAAGCGTTAACCGGCGTTGTGTTAATTTCAATTCTCAATATTTGAGAATCCGCATAATAGGGGTCTACATGTATAAGCCAACTGTCCTCTATTTTAAAAGCATAGATGTTTTCTAAATTCAATTGTGCTATTCTTTTTTTATATTCTTCAGTTGTTTCATACTCACCTTTTTTTGATGCATTCTGTTTAAAAAAACTATTTATCTTTTCTATGTCATGTCCATTGAAATTCCGAGGAAGGTTTTCTACGGTGGTATCAAAATTTCCTTTGTAATATATTTTCCCGCTCTCTTTTGTTGTCTTTTTACGCTCCTTATGCGTAATAGGCTCTTTTGCCTCTGATATTCCAATAGAAAACAGCAATATAAGAATAGACAAAAAAATCTTAACTCTCATTTATATTATCCACTACCAGCCTTATATTTAACTGCTCTGCCCTTATCAACGCCAGCCTTCTTCTGGTCCTTTTTAACGCGCTCAATGCGCTGATTGCCATACTCTACGATTTCCTCTGCTATATAGTCAAGCTTTGAATTCTC
>CAYIHQ010000669.1:0-1754 GCA_964362905.1 uncultured Ignavibacteriaceae bacterium | reverse complement strand
GGAATTCTTCGGGTTTCGGGGAGATGGACTTGTCCTCACGTCCATCAAGAAGTCTGAAGCGGAGAACGCCTGGATCGTGACGTGGTACAACTCGAGCGGCCAGCAGCAGGTGGCTGAAATGACCATGCCGGCGACCCCTCGTTCCATTCATCGCTCCAACGTCCTCGAAGAGGAAGTCGAACCGGTGCAAGTCAGAGGTCGGACAGTCCGACTCGCAACGCCCCCACACGCCCTCACGATCGCAAGGATCAATTGGTGAGAAGCACCAAGGTCCCGGAACGGCACAACGAACATCTTCCTGCCTGCTGTTAGCAACACCCACAGTTTCAGCGGTGGGTTGAGCCCAAAAGGAAAAGGTCCACAGAGAGCGCAGCCATGAACTCTGTGGACCTCTTTCGTTTCTCTGTGAAACGTCTTTCCCCTCTGCCCTTCCCACTTACTCCGTGCTCACTACGCCATACTCCTGACATCTGACTTCTGACCTCTGTCCTCTGTCCTCCGCTTCTCTCAGCTCTGCATTAAGTACTGCAGCTTCACAAAATACTGCGTCGCCGTCGTCGTCCATCCTGCCGGCCGATCGCTGAAGTTCGTCAGGTCACGCGTCGCTCCCGCGTAGAACACGGTGAAGGCATTCAGTTTGTACGAGAAGAGCGGATAGACATTCATCGTCTTTTCAAACGTTTCGTACTGCGTGATGATCCTCAGAAACGCTTCCGTATTGAAATAGAAATACCCCGTGGCGCGGTAGATGTTGCCGTCGAAGAATAGTTGCTTCGTCGCCACGCTCGCCAACCGTGACCGGTTGTACGACAACGACAGCCGGAGGCGGTCGGTGAAGCGAATGGTCGCTTCCATCCCGGCGTTGTGGCCATACCCGAGATCGGGAGGCGAATCGCGGTTGATGAAGTTCCCTGCTTCTCCGTACACGCCGAACGACAGCGCACTTGTGGGGCTCGCAAAGAAGTTCGCATTGACCCGTGGAATGCGGGGGAAATAGACCCCTTCAAACAGCTCTTGATTAAGTGCTATGACACCGATGTTCGCATTGATCTGTCCCTTGAACCCCGCATATGCATTCAGGAACACGAAACGTTCTTTGCGCGCGCCGTCGTAGTTGAATTGCATGCCGGTGAAACCGTTCATGCCCCACCGCGTCAGGATGCTTCCCTCTTCGGGATAAAACGTATATCCGTACGAGAGGTTGATGGACCGGCGATTCGTGCGGGTGATGAACCCGTTCTGCGCCTGGAAGGTTGGCGATACATCTTCGTAGGTCAACCCCATGTTCTCTTCGCGGGTCGAGCGGTTCACCGCAAGGCGCATGGCCAGTCCGGAATATGTCTCGGCGTCGTACGCTGCCGTTCGACCTGTCGTTCCGAACGTTCGGGTGTCTCCAAAGAGCCCTGGGTCATTCAACTCGTGCGTTCGCGAGAAATAGAACACTCCGCTCACGCTGTGATTCTGCGTCCATCGGTAGTTCCAGTCGACGCCGCCGACCATGTTCGTCGCGTCGTACTTGATCGACCGGTGCGACAGAATGCCGCCGATGTACGACTGGTCCCCAAGGTCATACCGAACGCGACCGACACTCGCCAGCGACTTCATGCCCGTCTCGACCAGGTCGCTTCCCTCTTCACCGGGCACGAAGACGGACGTGTTGCGGTCGGCGGCGGAGATCAATCCGTACGAGAGCGACCCTGCCTTGCCGCTGACCTTCGCGGCCACCAATGGGTCGTTGATCGTACGGGAATAGA
>CAYIHQ010000668.1:0-1758 GCA_964362905.1 uncultured Ignavibacteriaceae bacterium | reverse complement strand
CGACGGGGAACGCCGCACTCCTTTCGTGGAGTCCCACGGACCCGGTGCGGCCCATGTCTGCGACCATCGGCGCCGAGATGGCGGAGGTCGTGTTCGGCGATACGCACTACAACGTCCTCTTTCTGATCGGCTCGATCCTGTTCCTCTTCACCTTCACGCTCAACGCGGTGGCGGAGCTCTACGTCCGCCGCCGGTTGCTCAGGAAATTCGGAGGGGCCTGACCATGCGTAACGCTCGCTGGTTGGGAACTCTCACCGTTGCTGCGACGGCGGCCTCGGCGATCGCGATTGTGCTGATCGTCGTCCTCGTCATGTCCACCATCGTGATCGGCGGTTGGGACACGCTGAGCTGGGAATTTCTGACGTCGCCTCCGACCGACGGGATGATGGCGGGCGGCGTGTTTCCCGCGATCGTCGGGACCTTTCTCCGCGTCCTGCTGATGTCGCTCGTCGGCGTTCCCATCGGAGCGGTCACGGCGATCTACCTGAGCGAGTATGCCAGCCAGCGCTCCATCATGGCCCGGTTCATCCGCTTTGCCGTCAACACCCTCGCGGGAGTCCCGGCCATCGTGTTCGGCTTGTTCGGACTTGGCTTCTTCATCCAATTCGTCGGCGGCGGAATGGACCGCGTTCTTGGCGGAGGCGGCGGCCTCCAGTGGGGACAGCCCAACCTCCTGTGGGCCAGTCTCACGATGGCGCTCATGACCCTCCCCGTGGTCATCGTTTCCGTGGAAGAAGCGATACGGAACGTGCCGCGGGACCTTCGTGAAGCGAGCCTAGCGTTGGGGGCGACGAAGTGGCAGACCATCTACAAGATCGTGCTTCCGAATTCTATCACCGGCCTTCTCACCGGTGGCGTCCTTGCCGTGAGCCGCGGGGCCGGGGAAGTGGCGCCGATCCTGTTCACCGGCGCGGCCTATTTTCTGCCGCATCTGCCGAATTCGCTGTCCGATCAGTTCATGGAGTTGGGCTACCACATCTACATCATGGCCACACAGTCTCCGGACGTGGAAGCGACGATCGGTATTCAGTATGCCACCACATTGGTCTTGCTCCTGTTGACCTTTTCTCTCAACTTCTCAGCGGTCTATCTTCGCTACCGAATGCGGAAGCGCGTTATCGCCTAGGAATTGCATGCCAGATCAAGCCACCCAAATCAGAATCCGAACGGAAGCCCTCAACCTGTTCTACGGCACCAAGCAGGCGTTGAAGGACATCACGGTCGCGATCAAGAAGAACAGGGTGACCGCCCTCATCGGCCCGTCGGGTTGCGGCAAGTCGACGTTTCTGCGGTCGTTGAACCGCATGAATGACCTGATTGACAACGTCCGGATCGAAGGGAAGGTCCTGATCGAAGGGGTAGATATCTACGACCCAAAAGTCGATGCGGTGGAATTGCGGAAGCGCGTCGGGATGATCTTCCAGAAATCGAATCCGTTCCCCAAGTCCATCTACGAGAATATCGCCTACGGACCGCGCATCAATGGCGTTACCGACCGGGTAACGCTCGACGAAACGGTCGAACGAAGCCTTCGACAGGCCGCGTTGTGGGAGGAAGTGAAAGATGATCTGCACAAGAGCGGCCTTGCGCTGTCCGGAGGACAGCTGCAGCGGGTGTGTATCGCCCGGGCGATGGCCGTGAATCCTGAAGTGCTCCTCATGGACGAGCCGGCGAGCGCCCTCGACCCGATCGCCACGGCGAAGATCGAGGAACTCATCTACCAGTTGAAAACCACGTATACAATCGTTATCGTCACTC
>CAYIHQ010000667.1:0-1761 GCA_964362905.1 uncultured Ignavibacteriaceae bacterium | reverse complement strand
CTCCCTCAACAGAGAATATAAGCTGTTTCGATACTGCTCTTCATACATCTATTCACTCGTCTTCACCGGATGCACCAGGTCAGCCACCTTCTGCCCCCGAAGCGCGAGCGTCAGGCTCTCCCGCCAATGAGGAGGTCGCAACCCGTAATCGCGCTCCAGCTTCTCGCAGGAAAGAAGGGAGTACATCGGCCGCTTTGTCTTGGTGGGGAATTCAGCCGAACTGATCGGAATCGGCGGGGGCACGTTCAATCCGGCCTGCCGTAGTTCCTCCAGGATCGCCGACGCAAACTCCCACCAGTTGGACGGACCAGAGCCGGTCACATGGACCACATCCGGCTGACGGCGGGCTGTGCGAAGCTCCGCTTGAACGATGTGGGCGGTGGCAAGCGCAAGCCACGTGCTCCATGTGGGAACACCGTGCTGGTCGTTCACCACCCGCAGGGGTTTCCCCGCGGCGGCATGAGTGACCATGGTACGGAGAAAGTTCTTCGCCCGGGTCGAATAGACCCACGACGTGCGCAATGTCCTGCTCCAGCCTCCGACAGCGGTGACAGCGAGTTCTCCATCCAACTTGGTCTTGCCGTACGCACCCAGCGGACCCGTGGGATCGTCCTCACGGTACGGAGTCTTTGCGCTCCCGTCAAACACATAGTCGGTCGAGTAGTGGACAAACAGCGCTCCGAGGCCGGCAGAGATCCGAGCGAGTTCACCGGGCACGACGGCGTTGATGCGATGCGCAAGATCGTACTCTGTTTCGGAACCGTCCACGTTGGTATACGCAGCCGCGTTCACGATCACGTCCGGCCGGAGTCCCGTGATCTGCGTTCTCATCTGGAGTGTGTCGCCGAGGTCGAGCTCGCCGATGTCCCAGGCAGTGATGTCGCCCAGACCTTGCAGGGTCATGCGAAGGTCCCAGCCGACTTGGCCTAAGGCGCCGAGGATGAGGAGTTTCATACGAGATGCGGCTCCTGACGAAAGATGGACGAACCCACGACTTCAGCCGTGGGGGAGAAGCCACAACACACACCCACTCACCTCGAACCCACGGCCCTACTCGCCGATAGCGCCAAATAGCTGTTTCAAACACCATCCGCCCTTGTCTTTGCGAGTCCCGACGCCATCTGTCGGGACGAAGCAAACCGCTAACTTTGAAATCAATTCGAACCCCAACGGAGCCAAGTCGGAGGCGCAGGTAAATGTTGGCGCCTGGGTTTCATGGAGAACAGAGAGAGCAGGTTGCTTCGGTCGGTCGCCACCGGAGAGATCACGAGATACGACCTCCCTCGCAACGACATTGGCGAAAGTTGATCCTCCAACCCTTTCATCCTTCATCTACAAGGCTCTCTCTGTTCTGCTTCCCAAAGAACTCCCCCGCACTCTTCACCACCCACCTGATCTGTTCCTCCGACAGCTCCGGATAGATCGGCACCGCAATGCTCTCAGCCGCGGCTCGATCAGCGACGGGATACGCCCGCATGTCCGGCTTCAAGTACTGGAAACACTCCTGCCGATGGAACGGTACCGGATAGTAGATTTCCGTCACGATCTCGTGCTTTGCGAAGAACTCCCGGAGCGCGTCTCGTTGCTGGACACGGATGATGAACTGGTTGAAAATATGATGATTCGGTATTGAGGTATGGAGGTAGTAGGTAGAAGGTATTGGGGCTTCCCGATAGACAGCAGCGGGGAGCAGGATGCGGTTCTTCGAGTCATACGAGGTCCTGCCGGGACCTTCTGAGAGTCCGTCTTGTACGAACAGCC
>CAYIHQ010000666.1:0-1765 GCA_964362905.1 uncultured Ignavibacteriaceae bacterium | reverse complement strand
TTCTTTTTCAGTTGGATGCGGACAACGACGGCTGGTTCCACGGATTCGACAACGTCCAGGTCCGTATGGTGAGCGAAGGGGATTCCGTCCATGTCGCCGATGCCTATCTTCGGGATTGCAATTCATGGGTTCAATCGCCCAGGGACCGGAGAGAGATCCTCACGCCGGCTTCGCTTTTATTCCGCTCGTGGCGGATCCGTACAGCGGACATCCCCGCACTGCGTGGAGATGTCGTCCGATTCGTGATCCCGCGGCTGGCATCACTCGGGCTCGCCTGGGAGGCGGGCAAGCAGGTAGCAATCCGATTGGCCGTCCAGACCCAGAACGACCTGTGGGTGTGGGACGAGCTTTTTGAACGAAACGCCATGAAGACATTTCGGCTTCGATAAGGTGACGCGTTTCTGAGTTTGAACCGCTTCTTCTCAAAGCTGCCGATCATCACGCATCAGATGTCCTGCCCCGGTTGTTGTTGCCGGGGCTTTGTGTTTTAGTTCAGTGAACGATCATCCTGTGCCTTCTATGGCAGGATGGCCGAGAATGCGGTACATTGTGTCCCTGGTGCCGTAGAGACCTGACGCGACATCCTCGGACAACCGCCACTCCACCATGCCTCGGATCGCATTCCTCATCGATACAGTTGCATCGCTTACGCCCGAACAGATGGCGGCGTGGCGCTTCCTTACGTCCGGGAAACGCCTTCAGGCAAAGCGGATCCGTTTTGACCGAATGCCGGGAGTGGCCAAGTTGCGTCGTTCGTATGACCTTCTCTGGTGGCACGCGGACACCGGACCCGACCTCCCAGCCGCAGCCCTCAGCGATCGTTCCATCAGGACGATCCGCGACTATGTTCAACGCGGCGGCTCACTTCTCCTTTCCCTCTCTGCAACGACGTTCATCGCGGACCTGGGCGTTGAGTCCGGCCGGCCGAACTTCATGACCGCCGGCACGTGGAAGGAGGAGAGTTGGGCGCGCGAATATCCGGATATCCGCGGATTCGCTCCATTCCTTGGTCACCCCCTTTTTCAGGATATGACGGGGGGAGCGTACACCTGGATGCCGACTCCAGGCACGCCGTTCTCCGCCTCCTACTATCAGGATGCCGTGCCCGCCAACGGACGCGTCCTGGCCGTCGAAAGACAATACATCAAGGTCATGCCCGAACGCCGGCTCATCTGGGAGCACACAGTCGGACGCGGACACATACTGTCCATCGGCGCCTATCTGAATTTTCTGGAGTCTCAGCCACGCGTTCGGGCCCCCCTAGAGCACCTGACATGGAATGCGGTTGCGTACCTGACGGCGCCGCAACGCCGAACCGGCCGCGTGGGAATCTGGCACTTCGACGCCCCAAAACCCTCTCCGGCCGAACGCTCTTCGCGGCCGATCGCACAGCCCGTGCGGCCCGTACCCTGGCCCGAAGATGATCTCGGGCCCACACTTCGGCGCGAACCACAGAAGGACGAAACCGGCAACGCGTTTGACGTCGGGGGGACACGGTGCGTCGTGCTGGGTCATGAACGCACCGGTATCCGCGAGGTGTGGTGTCATCCCGTCCGGATCTTGCGCGACCTGCGTACGTCCTTCATCATCAACGGCGGCGAACCCGTTTCGGCCGCTGACCTGCATCCCGCGGTGCTCGTCTCACCGGCGGGCGTGACGCGCGTCTTCCATGTCGGAGAAGCGGTCATCGAGGAATCGACCTTTAGCGATCCGGCGTTGCCGGCGGCAGCCGTCCGGTACCGCATCGGGGCGTACTGCGATGTGC
>CAYIHQ010000665.1:0-1771 GCA_964362905.1 uncultured Ignavibacteriaceae bacterium | reverse complement strand
CTCGGCTGCCGAGGGTACCGGCGGCACTTTCGGTTGTTCCTCCGCAGGTGCCAGAGCCAACAATCGTCGCAGGTCGTTGTGCAGGTCTTCTTCGGCGTACATCAGGATGTTGCCCTCCCGCACGTAGAATTCTCCGTTCACCATCACGTCGGAAACATCCGATTCCGAGGCGCGATGCAGGAGGAGTTCCGCCACCATCGAGGGCCCCAGGTCATTGAGGACCGCCCGTACATCGGCAAACGGCGATCGTACCATAAGCAGGTCGGCCTTCATCCCGGGCGCCACTCTCCCCAACTCCTGCCCCACGCCGAGGTAGCGCGCCGCACCCGACGTATGCATGTGGAGAAGGTCCATGGCAGGGACCGAAAGCTGTTGGGCCGCCTTGCGCAACGCTTGCCACGGTCGCACCGGACCCCAATCAGTTCCCAGCACCGCCTCCACGCCTGCTTCGGCGAGCGCTTCGAGGGGCGGCAATTCAAACCCTTTCATCGCTGCGGCAAGAGGAGCCACGGCGATCCGTGATCCGGCTCTCTTAAGAAGCAACAGATCGTCGTCATTGAGGATGGAAAAATGGACAGGCAGACATGTGGAGCTGAACACCTGGTATTCGGCCAGGAGGTCCACGTAGGTCTTGCGAAAGTTCTTCCTGATGGATTCCGCGTCGCGACCCGTCTCCCCGATATGGACGGTGACCGGCAGTCGGTGGTCGCGGGCCAGCCGCATCGTCGTCTGCAAGTTGTAGGTGGTCAACTCCTCCGACGAGGAGAGCGCCATACTGAAGGCCATCGATGGAGATCGCACCGATCTCGACGCCTCCAATTGATCGCCGTTATGGATCGCCAGCATGCCGCGAAGAGAGACCGCCCGGAATGCCGCCACGCATGCGGCGAACGCCGTATCGGTATCTGGCCGGCCAAACTCCGCGAGTGTCGTCACGCCGGCGCGCAATGCCGCATAGTACGCCGACCGGTACAACGCGAGCCAATCCTCGTAGGTGGCAGTTGTGCGGAGGGCTTCATCCATGGCCCGATACCGAGGCAGGCGCGGCCACTTCGACACCGGCGACCCGGCGGTTAAGATATGCAGGAGTGACGATTCGCCGTGATAATGTGCATCGATGAATCCGGGCAACAGTACTTTTCCGGTGCCGTCGATCCTCTCGGCCTGCGGGAACTGCACCTGGAAGGCATGGTTCACCGGACCGATGGCATGGATGCGGTCGTTTCGGATCACGACCGATCCCAAACCCCCGCTTCCCGCTTCATCACAAGCGAGCACATATACGCGGTCGATGATCTTGACGGAATCCTGCATGATCGTGCCGGTTCAGCTCCTTTTCCAGCCGGTGCCGTCCTTACGATCCTCGAGGACGATCCCCAGGGCCTTTAGTCCGTCACGGATGCGGTCGGAAAGGGCGAAATTCTTCGACGCCCGGGCTTCTTTCCTCAGCGCAATGAGGAGTTCCATCGGCCCTTCCTCGCTTCCACCGGATTCCGAAGCCAAAGGTTGATCCGGCACGATTCCCAATACCTGTGTGCCGAAATCACGGAACAGAGCGTCGGCTGCGCTGAGCGATTCCACGGACATTCCTCCATCCACTGCAAGCCGCGTATTCAGGTCTTTGATCAGGTCAAAAAGGACCGCTATGGCTTGCGGCGTATTGAGATCGTCATCCAGCGTCTCTGTCAACCTCTGCCGATACGTCGCAGCATCGAAGCCGCCACTCGTGGCACCGCCCGATGGGCGCGCGAGAGCCTTCCGAAGGGTCTGC
>CAYIHQ010000664.1:0-1771 GCA_964362905.1 uncultured Ignavibacteriaceae bacterium | reverse complement strand
AATTATTGAGATTTATACTCGATGTGTATTTAGGCAAATCCATACCAAAGGCAAGAGAACCGGCTTTTACTTCACCTTGTAAATTTGGTTGTTCTATGATTTTTGGATTAAGAACTGTATATTCTAATTGCAGTTTTTTCCCACTTGGCATTGTTTCTTCTGGAGTAGACTGGACAATATCATATCCTTGTTGTTTTCCATATTTAGCCACTTTAATATTATATTCAGAACCGTCTTTTATGTTTTTTATTTCTTGTGGTATATCTTCATATTTCAATATTTTGGCATCTTTTAAATTCAAATTTAATTCTTCTATTACCCTTCCTTTTGATTTAAAATAACCTGCTATTTGCTTATCCAATGACACATATATGCCATCTTCTGTAATTAATTTAGGGTCGTATGGTTTGTCGCTTGCACGGTATACTTTTATTAATTCGGGTTCTTTAGAAACAACAGGGGCTACCTCGGCAGATGGTTGCAATTCATCAAATATGTCTTTGGGTTGAGTTATTACTTCAAGAGATGGTTTAATGCCTTCGGTTATTAAATCAACTTCTGCATTGTCAGTAATATTCTGTGTCTGTTCTGGCTTAGAAGATATACGAGTAAATGGCTGTACTGCCGTTGTGGCTGCCCCTGTAGTTATTGCAGCCGTTGCCGCAGTATCAATAATTGCCTTTGCAAATTCTTGTGGTGTATATTTTTTACCAAGTAATCCCTCGTCTATGGCCTTCATTTCGATGAATGTTTCATATATTTCACCAGGAATGTCAGAGATTAAACCTCCCGCTAAACGTTTAAGATATGGTAATCCAACCTGAGTTAAGTATTTAGTGGGTAATTTTTCAGTAACATACTCTGCAATGCCAGTCATACCGCCAGCAAGTAATGATTTAGGCAGTGACTCACCTGCCTCTTGGGTACGTAATGTTCTATCTATACCAGCGCCAGCAGCCATTGCAGGTAATGTGCCCACCCCTGCTGTTGAAACAGCGCTACCTGCCATTTGCCCAAGTGTTTCGGCTGCCTTTGGAATGTATTGAGTCCAACCCTTACGATCTTCTGGCGTGAGATATTCAGCAGTTTTCTCTACTTCTGCGATCTGTTTTTCTGGATAACCTTCGGGGATGAATTGTGTTACTGTTGCCCAAGGAGCGAATGCAGGATATTGCTTAACAATATCTTTAAGAATTTTAGCACTACCCCAAAAGGCTTTAGGCATAAACGTTGCGCCGCCCTTTGCAAAACCTTTGGCGGTAGATTTTAGAAGTGATTCAGATTTTGACGGAGTTATCTGATCGAATATGTCGCCTTCGGGCGAAGGTTCTAATTCGTCAAACACGTCTAATGTGGCCGTGTTGGGTGTAAGAGTATCGAATATATCATTCACTCGCTAATTCCCTTGCCTTTGCCCTGATTTGTTCAATAGTTGCATTTGCTCCAAGTTCTTTTGCGGCTTGATTAATATATTGCTGTGCAGTATCTTTATCTAGTTTCTTAGTTATTGGTTGTGCTGGCGCTGGCGTTTGTTCCTGTGTCTCTTCTTCTTGTCCGAACGTTTCCCACTGGTCAGGATATTGCTTCTTCATCCTGTTTTCAATTCTTTTAATTCCCTTTTCATTATCAGCAAGGGCAGCATCAACCTCTGTTCTTGGCAATGCAATACCAGTTAATGGATTAATACCCATTCTAATTGAAGATCGCTTGTTATAAAGAGAATTAAGCTGGCTACTCCATTGCCTAAATTCTGATTCTGATTTATCGGCAG
>CAYIHQ010000663.1:0-1774 GCA_964362905.1 uncultured Ignavibacteriaceae bacterium | reverse complement strand
GCGGGGGGGCGGTTTGGCCAGTGCGCCCAACCCCGTCCCGCGCGGCGCGGGGCGCGCGTATCCTGGCCCCCCCCGTTGGGGGGGACGGGACTTCTCGATGATCTTGTAGTGAGATATCGTTGTGCCGATCATGAATACTGTCCCTTCTGACTACATTGATAATTCGGTTGACATTACCGAATATTCAAGGTAAGTTTTCATGTGCTTAAGCGCTCTCAGCATCTCGCAACGCTCGCTTCTCTGTTGAAGCGACATCCGGTGGTCGCCATCGTCGGCGCACGACAAGTGGGGAAAACCACTCTGGCGCGTCAGCTGATGGTCAGCCCTGCCAGACATGGCACGTACTTCGACCTTGAAAATCCTTCGGATCTCGCTCGCCTGCATGACCCGATGCTCGCGCTGCAGGATATTGAGGGTCTCGTGGTCATGGACGAAGTACAGCGGCTTCCTGAGCTCTTCTCGGTGCTGCGCGTACTGGTGGACCGGCCTCGCAACCGCACACGCTTTCTCCTTCTCGGAAGCGCCTCCCCCCAACTCATCCAGAGTGCCTCCGAATCGCTCGCAGGCCGTGTCCACTACCACGAACTGGGCGGATTCTCTCTCGATGAGGTGGGAACGACGCATCACGAGAAGCTCTGGGTTCGGGGCGGCTTCCCGAGATCGTTTCTCGCCCGCTCCAATGCCCAGAGCATCGAGTGGCGCAAGGATTTTATCCGAACATTTCTCGAGCGAGATCTGCCGCAACTCGGGTCGAACATCCGGTCCACGACTCTTCATCGTTTCTGGTCGATGCTCGCACACTATCACGGCCAGATCTGGAACTCTTCTGACGTTGCCCGTTCATTTGGCGTCGCCGACACGACTGTCCGTAATTATCTCGATCTGCTCACACACGCCCTCGTGATTCGCCAGCTGCGACCGTGGCATGAGAATATCGGCAAGCGGCAGGTGAAATCTCCAAAGGTGTATGTCCTGGACGGCGGCATTCTGCACGCGCTCCTCAACCTTTCCTCCCGAGCCGACATCGACGGTCACCCAAAGGCCGGTGCCTCGTGGGAGGGGTTTATTGTCGAACAGGTGATGCGCCAACTTGAAGCCGGGCCTGACGAGTGTTTCTTCTGGGCGACCTATGCCGGGGCGGAGCTGGACCTTCTCATCGTCAGGGGTCGGCGTCGCATCGGATTTGAGGTCAAGCGGACCGTCGCTCCAAAGGTTACGCCTTCAATGCGTCAAGCGCTGGACAGCCTGAAGCTTCAGCACTTGTTCGTCATCCACGCCGGTGACCGATCCTTCTCGTTAACCCGCAACATCACCGCCGTTCCCGTCTCACAGCTCACAACCAGACTTCCAGCCCTCACCGGGCTGTGAACGTACCGCGAACACGCAGCGCATGTGTCTGCTCATCCGCCGTGTCCTGATGGGATACTGTTGGTCCGATCATTCGGATCTGCGTGCGTCCGTTTCATGAGCGCTTCTGGGACAACTCACTGTTTTGCCATTGCGGCTTGGAGTCATCTTCTCTTCCCCAATCGATCCTAATTTGTGTGCCCGCTACTACTTGAAGAGATTGTCAATCATCATCAGTGTCGCAACAAGACGCTCTTGAACGTACACAAGCCGACGTACGCCAGCGAGTTCGTCAAATATGTCATCGATATCGTGGACCGTGCAGATGTTGTTGTGCTGGAGTGCCGAGGCGGCCCGCGCTTCGTGGATAAAACGCTGCTTGGCCTCGGGGTCGGTCTGTACGCGCTCGAGCGCCGCGGCGATGGCT
>CAYIHQ010000662.1:0-1782 GCA_964362905.1 uncultured Ignavibacteriaceae bacterium | reverse complement strand
TCAATCTTGATCTTCTTCACCGTGTCTTCGTCCTGGACGCGGACCACGCAGATGTCCCCGCTCCGGGCCTCGAGCCGCGGACTCACAACGATGATGTCGCCATCCTCGATCCGGGGGGCCATGCTGTTCCCCTTCACCTCGAGGGCGAATGCCTTCTCGTCGCGGATGTCATCGACCGTGACGTACTTGTCCACGTACTCGGGATGGAAGATCAGGTTCGGCGCGCCGCCGGGGACGGAGGAGAGGAGGGGCAGGCGCATCGTCGGTACTTTTCTGTACCGATGTTGCGTCAGGGGTATCACCGTGCTGCCGACGCCGGCGTGGCGGTCGCCGTCGCCTGTGAGAAGCCACTGGGGAAGTACACCCGTGGCTTTGGCGATGCGCATAATGTCTGAACCGTCCGGTTCCTGTTCTCCTTTCTCCCATCGCTGCAATGTGCGGGTGGCGATGTCGAGTTTCGCGGAGAGGCGTGCCTGGTCGAGTCCCTTGCCTTGGCGGGCCTCACGGATCCGTTGGCCGAGAGAAGTACGCATGGCGTGTCGTTTCGGGTCGTGACAGATTTGTCCGCGGCGTTGCAACCGAAGGACATAATTGTCGTAATCTAAACTATTTCGTACATTGTGTCAAGGGTCTAAAAAGACGTGACACCACAAAGTGGCCACCTTGTGGCAGAGTTCCACAGAGGAAAAGAAGAGTCGCACAGAGAAGGTATAGAGAGATACCTGGCTTGACGGCTTCAGGGATCCGCAGTCTCTAGTTGGCGGGGCGATTAGAAGATTCCATTGCCGCGGCGCTGGTTGCTGCGAGGCGCTCTTCGACCATCTGGAAGAATGGCTGGAAGGAAGTGGGATCGCCGGCGAGATCGCGAAAGCCGGCCAGGAATTGCTCAGCGGTCAGCCCATATCCCGCCAGGAGGGAATCGATCCCCTGACGAACGGCCGATGTCTCAGCCCGCGCTGTTGCGTCCCGATATCGCAGAACATCGGCGTACGCATCGGCGAGCCGGCTGCGACGGTCGGGTCCTTCGGAACAAGAGAGGAGGAGGACGATGAGCGGAAGGTGTACGGCGCGCATGGTCATTCGCACATCACACTCTGACGATCCAATTTCGCTTGTACATCCATGATGCCATTCCAAGGAAGAGGAGCATGATGGCGAATGCATGGACAAACGACGAAATCATCGGATCCGGGATCCATGAGCTGAAAAGGAGCTGATAGTACCAATCATGCAGAGCCAGGACCTTGCCGGAAGCATCCTTCCAGGCGACAACGACCGTGAGTCTTTCCAGCACGCCGGCCATGAAGAAGACCGCGATGGCGTTCAGTCCATAGATCTCAAGCCAGCGGGTCCATCGACGATACCCGTTGACGTCCACGATCCAATATAGTGATGCGAAAATCATTGTGGAGATCCCCGCCATGAACACGGCGAAGGAGCTGGTCCACAAGCCCTTGATGATGGGCAGCCAATTGTCCATCACAACCCCCGCAAGCATCAACACTCCGCCGGCGAAGAAAAGCCAGCTAGACTTGTTCTCACTCGTGCGGTCCGAGTTCAAGAATTCTCCTGCAAGGACGCCGAAGAGAACTGTTCCGATAGCCGGGAGCGAACTGATGATCCCCTCCGGGTCGAAGCCGGGCGAGGGTGCATTTCTCCACCATGACCACAGCCACGTTTTGGCGCCAAAGACGTGCACGTCCAGATACCACGCAAAACTCCCAACAGGCTCAAATACTCCGGGGCCATACCCAGGCACGTGCACGTACTTCATCAGCAGCC
>CAYIHQ010000661.1:0-1786 GCA_964362905.1 uncultured Ignavibacteriaceae bacterium | reverse complement strand
AAGCGTGTTTCAAGGCGTTGATTCTTTCCTCAGGCAATGGTGCGCCCGGCTCCCATAGGAGCGATACATCAGGGTTGAGACTTGTGATTGTGAAGCGGAAAAGTATCTGCTTTTGATATTCAATAAGTTCAAGGCAAAGTTTTTGAATGATATCAAGATGCGGCTTTGTGACGATGAGGACGCTGTTGACGTTAGAGAGCATGGCTTTGAGCGCCTGAAGAGCTGCGGGATAATATGCCGGCGTGATATCGTGGGATGTAGGGAACATGATGACGCCTTGTTTTTTGAGCGGCGCCCATCTGGGAATGATGTTTTCTTTTGTCCACTCTGCCGGGGTTGCGATTTTTTTAAAGCGGATAGCATTGAACCGCGCATAGCAATAGAGGCAGCCGTGCGAGCAGCCAAGGCCGATGTTGTGCGAGTGCTCGCTCCATTCCCTTGTGCCTGTGCCTGTGCGGGCGGATGTGAAGGCGTTGTCAGTCATTTTGCTCCCGACACCTCTCGAACGTTTTAACTCTAAGTTTAGCCAGTGCCAGCAGGCTTGGCTTTATTTCATCCGGCATGTCCTTGTAGCCACTCTGATTTAGTTGCAGCAGTTCGGCTCTCGTGATCAGCATAAGGTTTTTGAGAATACAGTGTTTATTATTCCCGTCTCTATAGGCCACTATCATGCCATCGGGTACCGTGCCGTGCTTTTTCTCCCAGAGCCAGACATGTTTATATTGATATCGTGTTAAAGCGCCTGTATATGGATTTTTCTCAGCGATTTTTTTAAGGAAGCATCCGTCCTTACTGCAAATTCTTTCGTGTCCCAATGGCTTCGAGTTCAGAGGAATATTCCCTTTTTTGAAAGTTGTGATGTTTCTCCCTGTCAATCCCTTTGTGCCTTTATTCCATGACATATGTCCCGTCCTGAATCTGCCGTCACGTCCTGATTTAAAGCCGTGATTCTTTGTCGCCGCCCTGATAGCACTCTCCGATTGGTTACATCCAAAACGAGAATTAAAGATAGGTGTGAGCGCGGATATCTCCATCGTGATATAGCCGCGCCGGATAAAGTTCAACTGTTTGGCGGTGTATTTCATATCTTATGTTCAGACTCCATGCCAATCATTGTGGGAGCTTTTTTGATAAGCCCGTCGTTGAGGGCTATCTGCGCATCCAATGCCAATTTAGCATTGCCTATAATCGCGTTTGCAACACCCTGCACCGCCTTGGCTCTATTGACTTCCTCGGTCAGTTTATCCCCTACGATGCTTTCGTCCGAGAGCCTTTCAAGTTGAGCGAACAGGTGGTCATTCAGATTAATCAGTTTGTTTTTCACGCCGCTTCCTTGAATAAATTAATTTTCTTCTGCCAGAGGTTCACTGTCCCCTGTGAGATTTTTAGGATGTGGGATATCTCAACTGCCGGAATCTTCAACCCGAGCAGCAGGGAGAGCAGAAAAAATTCCCTCACTGAGATTTTAGAATCCTGCAAGATTGTCCCCGACTTTGCAGTGAACCAATGATTGCAGGATTTGCATATACATCTTTTGAGTAAGGAAAAGTTTTTAAGAGTACTGCCATCTGTGATTTTCTTTCCGCAGCACGGACAATGCGGGCCTGCGGGATAGGCAAGAGAAGTGAACCAAGAATTACAAGCCGCTTCACTTATGAACTCCGCAGAAAAAGAGTTGAGTGCTCTTTCAGGATAACTCATTGTTTTTGCAGTATATTCAAGCCTGTCCATGATTCCACCCTTCAAAAAAATTAAATCGTAACCGTTTGTTGCAAGCTTCGCTGTC
>CAYIHQ010000660.1:0-1790 GCA_964362905.1 uncultured Ignavibacteriaceae bacterium | reverse complement strand
GTCTACCAGGATTCGCTGCCCGGGGCGCTCCTGCGTTCGAGGGTCTCCGTGGACCGATACTTCCGCTGGTTCACGACGCGCTACCAGTATCGCGAAGTGTTCCAGCCGATCTATCCGTTCCGGTCCGTGCCGCTCACCGACTATCTGTCGCCCGCCGAAGTCGATGCGTTCCTTCAGCACGAAGTGCAGAAGAAGGAGTATGCGACGCCCGGCGACAGCCTGGCGCTGAAAGATGCCGAGGATCGGTTTGAGGCGTGGGCGCGCCGCAACGAGTTTGAGGCGTTCTACGGTGCCTTGCGGGCGGGTGTGGAGCGATTGGCCGAGCGGGGATTCACCGCCGAATCACTCGATGCACGGAAGGAGATGCTGGCAGCAGCGTATGAGGCCGTGAAAGACACGGGGGACGCTTTTTCCGCCAAGGATATGGAGCGACGCCGAATGGCGTGGTTCAAGGGTTGGAAGGAGCCGGTGGTTCGACGCGCGGCGGAAGCAAACCGGGATGGCTTTGCCGCGATCGCGGCCAAGGCAGAGCAGTCCGACCGCATTCTGGAATACCCGCACAAGGCAACGGTTGCCATGCCCGGCGTTCTGAGACACACGAACGCACGGTCGCTCGAGGGATCGGCTGCGACCTGGGAGAACTACCTCGTGGTGCTCTACTTCCAGGAGTTCGAGATGGTCGTGGAGTCCGAAGTGACCAACTGGTGGGCGGCGATCGTCACGGCGGTCGCACTGGTTGTCGGGCCGCTCGCCGTGTTCCTGCAACGCCGTCGCCGCATCCTTCGCTGACGTCAGGCGGGAATTTCGAGAAGTGCTTCCCGCGCCATCTGCACCAGTTGCCAGTAAGGAGGCCGATAGCCCTTGGAAACCGCAAAGGCATCGGCCTTCTTCATGACCAGGGTCCGCGCAGAAGCATGGCGCTGTGAGTACCATCGGTTCCGCAATGCAGCCTCCGCCGACATCCCTTCCGGAACAGGCCCTTCATCTCCCATAGTGTTCTTTGCGACACTGTAGAGCTTCATCAGCCGGCCGAGCGGCAACAGATACCAGTCATAACACATCCGCTCTCCCCGTTCCGCCCCCTCCAGCATCGCCTCCGTCACCGCATTGTCGACATGGTCCTGGTAGAGCGTCTCCGGATCGCGCCATTCCGCCACGACCCGCAATTGAGGGTCATACTCAAGGTCCGAGGGTTCCTGCGTCTCGAAGTATTTCACACCAAACGCGCCCAGCCAGGACCGGAGGCCGGTCCCCGAGATGGTGGAGATTCCCATCCAAAGCCGGACTCCGACGGCGTTGTACGTGGCGGATGCGACCTCGGAGCAGAACAACTTCGACGGCTCGTCGTAGTGCATTTCAAAATCGTAGGGGATGTGCCGGCTTCGGGCGTCGTCGAGGGAGGCCTGCGCAGCCCGATGCGGCAGATGCGGGTCTGCCTGCATCGCCGGAAGGTCCGACCGCAATCGCAACACCATCACACGAAGCTTGGTGTCGCGCAGGTACTCTTCGATCGTTGCCACCGCAACGCCCCGCTCGATGTGAGACTCGACGATGCTTGCTCGTTTCGTTTGAGCGTCAACGTGCACCAGCGCGACATGAGAGAAATTGCCGGGGAAGTCATTGCCCCGCGCGATCAACGCCGACGTGGGAGCGCCGCCCCGCGACAGGAGAATATCGCCGCTGTGGATCTGAACGCCGAGGATCGAAGCGAACGGCGTTTCCGAGGGCTCCTCGACCCCCAGGACCAGGCCCGGCACCATCATCGGCGGCAGTTGGAGCATGACCTCTTC
>CAYIHQ010000659.1:0-1801 GCA_964362905.1 uncultured Ignavibacteriaceae bacterium | reverse complement strand
GCCCCGTCGCAACGGCGGCATGTGGGTGGGGACGAACACCGCGGGTGTCGCGTTGATCTCCGGCGAGACCGTCCGATCATGGGGGACGGCGGAAGGCCTTCCGTCGGACGATGTCCGTTCGTTCGCGGAAGACAGCTTGGGCCGCCTGTGGATCGGCACGCAGGGTGGGCCGGCAGTTCTCGAAGAGTCAACGGTGCGTGTGCTCGGCGACGGCGTTGAACGGATGACCACCCCAGTGCGCGTTGTCTTTCTGGACCCGTCGGGGGCTGTCTGGTTCGGCACGTATGGCGGCGGGCTCCTTCGATGGAAGAACGGCCAACCAGCCCGCATCACGACGGAACAGGGGCTCTACGACAACATTGTCTCTCAATTCATCGTCGGCCCCGAGGGATACGCCTGGATGGGCTGCAACCGGGGCATCTGGAAGGTGGCGTTGCAGGAGCTGAATGCCGCGGCGGACGGCCGAGTGGAGCAAGTGACCTCGATCCCGTACGGAACCGATGACGGGCTTGTCACAGTGGAGACGAACGGCGGGTTTCAACCTTCAGGATTGCGGCTTCCGAACGGAGAGCTGTGGGTCCCCACTCTCGCGGGCATCGCCCGGACGGATCCCGCGTCGCTCCACGTCAACAAGACCCGGCCGCCCGTGGTGGTCAATCGCCTCATCATCGACGGCACACCGAAGCCCGTGCATCCCTCAACGCTCATTCCGGCAGGCGTGGAAGAGGTTCGCATCGAGTTCACCGCCCTGAGTTTCACTGCACCGCAGAAAGTGCGTTTCAAGTACCAACTCGTCGGGTACAACAAGAGTTGGGTAGATGTGCATGGCGAGCGCCAGGCAACGTTCACCAATGTCACTCCGGGCACGTACCGGTTCCGGGTCATCGCCGCCAACAACGACGGTGTATGGAATGAGGAGGGGGCCGGGATCTCCCTCACGTTCGAACTGCCGTACTGGCAAACGTTTTGGTTCCGCACCTTGGCCGTGCTGGCGCTCGTCGGGATGGGGATGCTGGTCGTAGCGATCCGGTTGCGCCAGGTGCGTCAGGAAAAAGATCGTCAGGAAGATACGTCCCGGCGGCTGATCCAGAGCCAGGAAGAGGAGCGGCAACGGATCGCCGGAGAGTTGCACGACGGTCTCGGCCAGGACCTCATTGTCGCGAAGAACCGCCTGCTCCTCGCCGCCCACTACCTGGAAGAAGAGTCCCCGGCGAAGGAAGAAATGATGAATGTGGTGGACGCTGTGAGCGCCGCGCTCCGTAGCGTCCGGTCCATCGCATACAATCTGCGCCCCTTCCAGCTCGACCGGCTCGGGCTCACGGAAACGCTCCGCTCGACCGTGCGCGCCGTGCAGGGGGTGACCCCCATCAAGCTCGAGACCGAGATCGCCACCGTCGACGGGTTGTTCTCCCGGGAGGCGGAAATCGGCGTGTATCGTGTGATCCAGGAAGCGTTGACCAATGTCGTGAAGCACTCCCAGGCCACTCGGGCGAGTGTCGTTGTCGCCTACGACGAGGGGTCGATCGTCATTCGGGTGGAGGACAACGGCAAGGGATTCGCGCAGCTCGAGAGCGGGGAAACGCCGGCGTTTGGGTTCGGCCTTTCGAGCATCGCCGAACGCGTCCGGTTGCTCAAAGGCGCGCACAAATTCGCATCAAGCCCGGAGAACGGAACGACGATCGCCGTGCGCATTCCCATCGAAGGCAACGAACCCGAACCGGCGCCATTACCTTGAAAAGCCGTCGCGCAGAAGTCCGAATCGTGAACCGCCAAGCCTGCCTGTCGGAGTGCCTCCGGCACG
>CAYIHQ010000658.1:0-1811 GCA_964362905.1 uncultured Ignavibacteriaceae bacterium | reverse complement strand
CGACCGTCCGAACGCCGTTGCCGCCTCTCCTCTGCCGATGCCGGCACTCACGCTCTTTGAGAGAACGGTGGTCGACGCGCTTGGAACCGACCCCACACACATCGACGCTATCGCTGAAACGACCGGATTGGGGCCAGCCGACACTCTGGTCGCCCTCCTCGGGCTCGAGTTCAAAGGGCTTGTGCGTCAGATGCCCGGAAAGTGGTTCGTCACGACCTGAGCGTTGGGGAACTCACACGCTCCACCAATACGTGAACTTCAGAAGGAAGATGTTGTCCGGCTTCGCCGCAGAGAGCCGGTCGAGAGAGCGACGGAACTGGAACTCTCCCATCGGCTCATAATCGCTTCTGCTCTGCGTCCATACGAAATAGAGTGTGGAACCCGGCCGATATTCCCACCGCAACACGGCATTTCCACGGACCGACCGAAGACTGAAATCCGGGTTGCCGAAGCTGTACACCGGTGCGGGACCCGCGCCGTCGCCGTCGACGTCATACGTGATGGAACCGTCGTTCGCTGTCTGCTCCTGCAGCGTCGAGCTACCGGTGCCGTACGGTTCATAGTCGAACGATCGTGGCCGCGAAAGGCGCTTGAAGCGGGAGTAGTCTCCCGACGAAATGAGCGGCTGCACAAACATCTGCAGACTCAGGTGGGGCGAGAAGATCCAATTGACGCGTATGTTCGCCGAGAGCGTCTGCTGGTGGAAATCCGCCGCGACGTACTGACGGCCATACGTCGACGCCGCCGTGGGATCGTCGTACGAGCCGACCCATTGAACCTGATCAAAGTCCTCGGAGAACGACGGTCCCACTTTCAGGGTCAGGCCGGAGGTCGGCTTCACCTCGACACCCGCCTCGACCATCCAGTTGCGTCCGCCGCCGTTGTAGTTGAACCCGAATATCTCGAGCACGAGCGCACTTCGCGAATCAGTGTTCGCGCCCACGAACGCCTCGACGCCTTCGGGATTTTTCGTCAGGGGACCTCCGAGCGTCCGTCGAGCATTAAGAGTAGGCGGATTGTAGACCAGGCCGCCGTACGTCCCCCAATAGTTGAGCCATGTGGCGTTCGTGTTCGTCCAGAATCCCGACCAGGTCGTGTTCCCTCCAAAATCCCAAGAACGGAAATGCGAAGCCCGGACGGAGATCGAACGATACCAATCCGTGGGGTCGGTGAATTTGTATCCGGTCACAATGTGTCCGTTCATATAGTCCGTGCGGAACTGGTACCCGAGGTCGTTGATCTCGTACCCCGGGCTGATCACGCCGAACGCAGCATTGAGATCGACGGGGCCTTTCTGCTTGTTCATCGTGACGCGGGATGCGAACCCCCCGAGGGAGGTGGCCGACGAATCGACCCTGACCTGGTCCACGTCCGGACGCTGATAGTAGTGTGACGAGCTTTGCTGGAGCGAGAGGATTCGGTCGGCCGATCCGCGGACATAGGATCCCGACACCCATCCGGTAACGACGTAGACCCGTTCCTGGTCCAGAAACGCCCAACCGTCGACGCCGCCGACGAGGGCGTCGCTGTTCAGTTGGTCCGTCAGCGCATTATCCGCGAAGAATCGGTGCGTGGCCGTGCCGATCACGCCCAGGCCGTACCGCCGGTCGTCGAACGTCCGTTGCGAACGGGCAATGCCATAGTAGGTCAGCGGTTCGACCTCCATGCGGCTTCGCACGCCGGCGGATTGCAGACGCGTGAATTCCCGGTTCGTGAGGGCATGGATCATTCCGAACGTCGTCTGCTCACCGAGGCGGCCCGTGAGCTTGCCGGCGCCGATGATATGCGTGCCGGCCGGAGGGTCGGCGAAG
>CAYIHQ010000657.1:0-1812 GCA_964362905.1 uncultured Ignavibacteriaceae bacterium | reverse complement strand
CCGGCGACCAGGAGAGGTCGCTGAACATGTCGCCGTCCGACGTGCGGATCTTCGTCGCCTGGTTCTTGTCCACATTATAGAGCCAGAGCCCGAAGTTCATGTCGGCGTAGGCGATCCATTTGCCGTCGGGCGAAAGTGCTCCGTCGAACTTCAGGGCGGCCGTGTTGGGCGTGAGCTGCGTTCCGGTCCCAACTCCGTTGGCGGGAATGGTGTGGAAGTCGTTCTCCCCCGACTTGTCGGACAGGACGAGTAGGGAGTTTCCGTCCGGGAAGAAGCGGGCGATGCGGTGCCGCACTCCTTCTTCACGGCTTGCGCGCACGATCCGTCCCCGTTCGACCGGCACGACGAACACCTGACCGCGGGCAGCGATCGCCAGTCGGTCGCCGTCGGGCGAAAGGTGCGCCGAGTGGAGGTAGTCGAAGGGCTTGTCCACCCACTTCTCGCGCGTTTGGTCGAAGTCGGAGGACAGGCTGATCTCCAGCTTCTTGTCCGTTCCGCGTGCGATGTCGAACACATGCAGGTCGGCCACGAGCTGGTAGACAATCAGGCCGTTCTGAAGCGACGGGGAGCTGACGTCGAATTGTGCGTGCGGGGTAAGCTGTTTGAGGTCGGCGCCGTTCTCGTTCATCGACCAGAGGTTCATGATGCCGTCGCGGTCACTCACGAAATACACGCGGCCGTTCCACCACATCGCGTCCTTGCTCGTTCCGGTGTAGTCGGCAGTCAGGGCGACAGCTTCGTCCGCGCCAGTGTCGAAGCGCCAGAGGTTTTGCGCCGTGCCCCCCTTGTAGCGCTTGGTGTAGCTCCCCTGGAATGGGAGCCGCGTGAAGAACAGCGACTTCCCCGTGCCGTTCAGGGATCCCTGACTGGCCTGTTCCAGCGGTATCTGAGTTTCCGTATTCGTCGCAGGGTCCAGGACGACGAGCTGCTGATTGGGGAGCGTCGAGTACTTTTGCGTCGCATACAGGATCTTCGCGTCGGGGGTCCAACCGACGACAATGGAGGTTATGCCGGCGAATGTGCGCCGCACGGGGAGTCCGCCGGTCACCGGCATCGTATAGACCTCTGTGGGACCCTCATACTGTGCTGAGAACGCTATGAGGGATCCGTCGGGAGAGATCTTCGCGTTCGATTCGATGCCATGATGCGTGGTGAGCCGACGTGCGACGCCGCCGTCGGTGCCTGCGGCCCACAGGTCCCCTTCGGACGTGAACACGATCGTGGACCCGTTGATCGCCGGAAAGCGGTAGTAGCCGATGCGCTGTTGTGCAACGAGCGATGACACAGCACAGATCACCAGAGCACATACAATCAGAATGCGTCGCATGGAAGCCTCTGCGAATGGATGAGGGATATTCAGAGTGGAGTAAGAAGATACGACTTGGGTCAGATGGGCGAAAGGAGGGATTTACTTCCATCGACGATGCATCCAGCCCTGCGGTCTGTCATTTTCGACAATTCGCCGGTCCGGCCAAACAACCGTCCTCGATCTATTCTGAATATTTAACTTCAACTATTTCACTTCTCTTTGGCTTTCAATGATTCCACATACAGCTCCTCCACCTTCCTCCTCGCCCATGGCGTTTTGCGGAGGAACTTCAGGCTGGAGATCACGCTCGGATGCTCATTGAAGGATTTGATGGTGATCCGCGCCCCCATCTCTTTCCAACCATAGTGATCCACCAAATGGCGGAGGACCATTTCGAGGGTGATGCCGTGGAGGGGGTCGGTGGAAGAGGGCATGGGGAGAGCGGGGGAAGAAGGAAGAATTCGGAAGTCAGAAGTCAGTAGTCAGACTGAAGCGCAGTGGAC
>CAYIHQ010000656.1:0-1812 GCA_964362905.1 uncultured Ignavibacteriaceae bacterium | reverse complement strand
ACCGCATTCGGAAAGTGAAAAAACCCATCATCGCCGCCGTCAGCGGGTTCGCCCTTGGAGGCGGTTGCGAGTTGATGATGACCTGCGATATTGTGATCGCGTCCGAAACGACGCGGATCGGACAGCCGGAAATCAATATCGGCGTGATTCCGGGCGCCGGTGGCACACAGCGACTGACCCGCGCCGTCGGCAAGGTCAAGACGATGGAGATGGTGCTCACCGGGGCGATGATCTCCGCCGAGGAGGCACTCCGGTGGGGGCTTGTGAACAAGGTGGTTCCCGTCGAGGTGTACCTGCAGGAGGCGACAACCCTCGCCAGGGAGATCGCGTCAAAACCTCCTGTGGCCGTGCGACTGGCCAAGGAGGCGATACTCAAGTCCTTCGATACGACCATGGAGGGCGGGCTCGAATTCGAGCGGAAGAATTTCTACATGCTCTTTGCCAGTGAAGACCAGAAAGAAGGGATGAGAGCATTCGTGGAAAAGCGGAAGGCAGAGTGGAAGGGAAAATGATGAAGCAGGAGTCAGGAGACGGGAGACAGGAGAAAGGGCAGAGATGCAAGGAGCAAAGAACAAGGATGCGCGTCACCGCAATCGGTGCCATCGGTCTCGTTCTCTCCAGTCTTCAGTTGTCGGCACAATCCCTCTCTCCCTTCACGTTCGCATGGCTGAGCGACACGCACGTTGGGAGCACGACGGGCGCGGCTGACCTGGCGGCCACGGTCCGCGACATCAACACGTTGGACAGCGTCGCGTTCGTGGTTCTCAGCGGCGACATCACGGAGCTCGGGTCCGACGCCGAGATCGCCGAGGCGAAGGCCCTCCTCGACAGCCTGAACAAGCCGTTCTATATTATTCCCGGCAATCACGACACCAAGTGGTCCGAGTCGGGGGGCACGACGTTCTCGCGCATCTTCGGCGCAGACCGATTCGTGTTCGGCTATGGCGGATTCCTCTTCTTTGGCCTCCATCAAGGCCCCCTCATGCGGATGGGAGACGGCCATTTTGCGCCGGAGGATGTGCGATGGCTGGATTCCCTGCTGGCGACAGTCGAACCCGCGCAGCCGTTGTTCTTCATCACTCACTATCCGCTGGATGATGGGATCGACAACTGGTTCGAGCTCACGGACCGTTTGCGAAGATTCAACACACAGGCAGTCCTCGTCGGCCATGGCCATAGCGATCGACGGATGGAGTTCGAGGGCATCCCCTCCGCCATGGGCCGCTCGAATTTGCGCGCTCGCCGTGACGTCGGCGGATACACTCTTGCCCACGTTCGGTCAGACTCTCTCCTTCTTCACGAGCGTGTTACGGAGCGTCGTGTCCTTCCATCCTGGCACGCGATCGGGTTGGGTCGACGTCGCTTCGCGCCCCCCGAGGCCCCATTCTCGCGGCCTGACCTCGCAGGTTTCAACAGTCGTTATCCGCAGGTCATGAAGCGATGGAGCGTCGCTACGGGCTGGACGATCACGGGCGGGCCTGCGGTCGGCAACGACCGGGTCGTCGTGGGCGACCGGAGCGGCACCGTCCGCGCCCTCTCTCTTCACGATGGAACTACCCTGTGGACTCGCCCCATTCCTGGTGCCGTGCTCACGACTCCCGAGATCTCCGAGGACCGCGTGGTGGTGACGAGTGGAGATGGGTCCATCGTCTGCCTCGACCTCGAGAACGGAAATGAACGCTGGCGGTTCCACACCGACAAACCCAACGTTGCGTGCCCGAGGGTCGTGGACGACGTCGTCTATGTCGGCACAAGCGCAGGCACCTTCCTCTCGTTGTCTCTCGAGACCGGCCGTCTCGTGTGGCGCAATGA
>CAYIHQ010000655.1:0-1817 GCA_964362905.1 uncultured Ignavibacteriaceae bacterium | reverse complement strand
TTGGACTTTGACAAATTTTCTGAACTTAAAGAAAAATTACCGCCGGAGATCTCCAAACGTTACACCGTATATGACCGGGTTGATCCTATGCAGGTTGATAATCTTTACCGCGAGGCCGATATGGTGATTGCGAGAGCCGGAGCCAATACCGTCGGGGAAATAATTGCCACCAAACGGCCGGCTATACTCATCCCGATTCCCTGGACATATCTTGACGAACAGACCAAAAATGCAGAATTTGCTAAAAGTTTTGGAATTGCCAGGGTACTTAAAGAAGAAAACCTAAATGCCGAAACACTGATGGCTGCCATCAAAGAAACACTGAGGGATTGGATTAAAATTACTACGGCCGTATCCGGTAAGCTCAGTCCCGATAAGCTGGCTTCGCAAAAAGTGGTTGACGAGTTGGAGGAAGCTCTCGGCCATGAGGCAGCTTAAAGCCATTCTTCCGATCGTAGCTATACTATTATTAGTAGCCTCATTCTTTCTGTTGCCGTTTTTTATTGAGATTAAGAATATTTCCTGTCAGAGCCAGTATGGACCCTGTAGTAACGACCTTAACCAAAAACTGGATGGCTATAAGAATAAGAGTTTGAGAGAAGCTAAAAAGGGAATAACGAGGGAATTGAAAAACGATAACACCGTAAGCCAATTTGGTTTTCAGCTTAAGTTCCCGGCTACTTTGAAGATTGACTTAATCGAGGATAAAGCCCTTTTTGTTTTGATTAAGGCAAATGACCCCAATTTCTATTTGGTTAATAAAGACGGGACGGTAATTAAAATCGTTGCCGAAACCAATCTCCCGCGCGTAATACTTGAGAGTACCCCACCCAATGTCGGTGAAAAAGTTAGCAGTGAGAATTTATTTGCCTTAAAAATTGTTTATGACCTTTGGACGCTCTATCAAATCAAGGAAGGGGCCATTACCCAAAACTATTTAACAATAATGCATCCGACTGGAATAAAAGTGATCTTTCCGCTTGAGGGAGATAAAGATCTTTTGATAGGAAGCCTGCAGTTAATATTATCCAGATTGAATGGAGCCACGAAAGACTCTAAAATAAATGTAAGTACTATCGACTTGCGTTTTAAGAACCCGGTATTAAAATGAGGTTCAACTTAATATGAATAAAAACAGAATTATTGCTGGCATTGAATTAGGCTCTTCAAAGATTGCCACCATTGTTGCACAAGTTCAGGTTAACCCCACCACATTCGAAACGGCAATCAATATTGTCGGAGTTGCAGCGAGTGAATCCAAAGGCATAAGAAAAGGCCAGATTGTCGATATCGAAGAAGCGGTTGAAGCAACTATTTCTTCGGTTGAAGCCGCCGAGAGGATGGCCGGCTACAACCTTGATTCTGCTTATGTTGCCTTAGGCGGAGCCCATGTTCATTCCCAAAACAGTCATGGAGTGGTAGCCGTGTCTGACCAGGATGGAGAAATCTCCGCAGCCGATGTTGACCGGGTTATCGAAGCGGCCAGCGCCATTTCGCTTCCCACATCACGGGAAGTAGTTCATGTTGTACCAAGCGGCTTTGTGGTTGATGGGGAAGCCGGGGTTAAAGACCCGGTCGGAATGAGCGGGGTAAGGCTTGAGGTTGAAACCCATATTATCTCGGCGGCCGGGGCAGCCATCAAAAATATCCGTAAAGCGGTGAATGAAGTCGGAGTTGAAATCGAAGGCATGGTTTTTAACGGACTGGCGGCCGCCTGCTCGACTCTTTCCTCAACCGAGAAAGAATTGGGCTGCGTACTTGTGGATATCGGCGGCGGAACAACTGAAATCGCAGTCATTGCTCTTTCAGGAATTGTC
>CAYIHQ010000654.1:0-1817 GCA_964362905.1 uncultured Ignavibacteriaceae bacterium | reverse complement strand
TCGTTCATCCCGGCAGGAAGCGCGCAGGCGCTCCAGAAGGGGCCAAGCCTGAACAACCCTTGACAAACAGAGAATAGGCCATGTCATCCTACGGATTCGGCAAAACGACCTCGTACTCCTTCGCCGAAGCGGTGGAGCGCGTGACGGAGGAGTTGAAGAAGGAGGGATTCGGCGTCCTCACAACGATTGACGTGCAGGACACCCTCAAGAAGAAGCTCAACGTTGATTTCAAGAAATATGTTATTCTGGGCGCGTGCAACCCGCCCTTTGCCCACAAGGCGTTGACGGCAGAAGAGGAGATCGGGTTGCTGCTGCCGTGTAACGTAATCGTGTATGAGAAGGGTGAGAAGACGGTGGTGAGCGCCTTCGACCCGATGACGATGGTGCGCGTGCTGGGCAATGACTCGATGACAGCCATTGCCAACGAAGTGGAAGCTCGCTTGCGACGCGTGATCGCGGCGGTCTGACGCAACAAGTCTGAAAAACTTCAATGAGGAGAAAGAATGTCCGTACATCTAAACAAACAGCTATTCACGGAGAAGGTATTCGATTTCGAGAACAACTCGGAATGGAAGTTCGCCGGCTCCCGTCCCGCCGTCATCGACTTCTGGGCGCCATGGTGCGGCCCGTGCCGCACGGTCGGACCGATCCTCGACGAACTGTCGAAGGAGTATGAGGGACGCGTGGATATCTACAAGGTCAACGTCGACGACGAACAGGAGGTGGCGGGGGTGTTCGGCATCCGCAGCATCCCTTCGATGCTCTTCGTCCCGACATCAGGCCAGCCGAAGATGGCCGTCGGCGCGCTGCCCAAGGACGCGCTGAAAGAGGCCATCGAACACGAACTCCTGACTCCCCAGGCCAACGCCTGAGGGAACCACGAGTTGAGCCAGAAGCCCGGAGCGGAGACGTTCCGGGCTTTTTTCATTCCTGGGGAAAGGCATGACACAGAGAGCCACAGAGATGAGGAAGAGGTCCACCGAGAAGAGAAGGGGAAGGAGTTGTCAACACACGCCCGCCCCGGCCTTGTATTTCATCGGGATTTGCGGTAGGATAATTCCCCCACAGAAACGAGCACCAAGTGGCTGCAGCGCCTCATCATCCCAAAGAAGCTGAACGTCTCGACGCCCTGCGGCGCTACCGCATCCTCGACACAGCTCCCGAACGCGCCTTCGACGACCTGACATACCTGGCCTCGTTCTTCTGCAAAACGCCGATGGCGCTCGTGACGTTCGTTGACCGCGATCGTCAGTGGTTCAAATCGCGCGTCGGTTTCATGCACCCCCAAACCTCCCGCGGATTATCCTTCTGCGCGCACACCATCCTCCAATCCACCGTCATGGTCGTCCCCGACATGACCGCGGACGGACGTTTTCGGGAGAACGCATTAGTGACGCACGACCCGGGCATTCGGTTCTATGCCGGCGCGCCGATCTTCAGTGTGGAGGGCTTGCCCCTGGGTGCGCTGTGTGTGCTCGACCGGGAACCCCGGACCTTGACAGTCGGCCAGGAAGAGGCCTTGCGTGCCATGTCGCGTTTGGTCGGCGCGCTCCTCGAGACCCGTCGCTCCGTTGGCGAATTGGCGGTGGCCATGGACAGTATGAACCTCCTCAGCCAGATGCTCCCCGTGTGTTCCTCTTGCCGCCGGCTTGAGAACGAAAAAGGAGAGTGGGTCTCTCTCGAACATTTCGTTCGCGACCACGCGCAACAAGCAGGTGGACACGGCACCTGTCCGGAGTGCTCGCGTCGGTTGTACCCGGACTACATCCGCTCCTGATCGCCATGGCGCCTCACCGCTCGACCTTGTCGGGCCCGCT
>CAYIHQ010000653.1:0-1826 GCA_964362905.1 uncultured Ignavibacteriaceae bacterium | reverse complement strand
AGCTGTGGCGACACGTTGGCACCGGAGCATCCGAAGCCGTTGAACACCTGCTGATCGGTGGCCTGTCCGCCCACATCGGCGCTCCTCAGCGTGAAGGTCTGCCCGAGCCCTACCGTGCAGGCCAACGCCGCGGATATCACCACCGCAATGAACGTCCTCATAACGTCTCTCCTTTGTTTGATTGACCCCTGAATCTGCTACTTGACCTTCGTCCGACCTGTTCATGAGCTTCGCGTTCGGGGTCGTCGTCTTCATGGCACCCTGAACTGTGGGTTCTCGATGATGCCGAAGACATTGCCAAACGGGTCCATCACCGTGGCGATCCGAATGTCGCCGCCCACGTCCTGAATATCAGTGTTCTTCCGGGCGCCAACCTCGAGAAGATGCACAAGTGCCTTCTCGATATTCTCAACGCCCCAGTACGCCACTTCATTGTTCCCCCTGTTAGGCGCTGTTGCTGGAGCGCCGTTCGTGATCGTCCCCATTTAATTAATCGCGACGTATCTCCATTCGACCGGGGTGCGGCGGCGTGATTACATTAAGGACTTCCTCTCTTGGAAACCCATAGTTTAACGGAGAGCACGGAATCCCACTGAGTTCGAAGGATAGCTCTTCGAGACTCAGATTCTGGTGCTCGTAAAGCGCGGCCTTTGCGTGATAGACGAAATCATTCATGGAGCCGACGGTTGAGCGATTTGATTTGTCAGTCAGTTGAACAACCATCATTTGTTCGAGTTCTGATTGAATCTCTCGCGACGAAAGGGCGATGGAATGGAAAAGGACCTCCAACGACTTCAGGAATCGATTGTGAAAGGTGCGAATGTCCTTGAACGGAATCACGACCGATAGGAGGGTTCTCTCGTTCGTCAGGATGATCATTGGAAACCTACTGATGTTGAAGGAGTTCGCACACCAAGGTCCGAGTTTGTTCGTGCATGCTTGCGAACCCTCGATGACCGAATAGGGCAGTCGTTTGGCCAGCTTCTTTGTGCAATTGAGTATCATCATTTCGATTTGCCAGACCAGCGCCGCCGTACCCCTCATTACCTGCAGGCGCGACAGCAATAGCGCATAACGTTTCGCCGTACAACGCAGCGGCCCGCCGAAGCTACGAAGATTCATTCGTGCGAAGGCGGGCCGTTGTTCGGCGTGTTATGCGAAGGCGGCGGCGCGATGACTCCTTACTTCTTGAAATGAGATCGGATGGCTGTGATGACAGGCATGGTTTCAGCCATTGCGCGCCGAATATCGTCTTCTATAAGCCCTGATTCAAGCACGAATGGGTATCGATCGACGAAATAGAATCCGCTAATCGTCAGTAGAATCCCTCTGAACTGCTCATATGTTGGTTCGAAAGGGATTGCCGCGTTCATCAACGGCTCAAGATCGTGAATGCGCTGAAGTCTCCAGCCATGGTCGAGGAGAAACGCTTTGAGAAACTTCTCAAGGGCCTACTGAAGGAAGAAGCCAGATGCCTCCGAATCGTGCATTTCGAGCAACGCAGAGACTCGGGAATAGTCCTTCTCGGCGATACGTAGCCAGTCGTCTGGATACCTGGATTCAATTCGCGGCATAGAGAACTTTCCCCTTTTGAAGAATGCTCGTAAGGAACTGATCTCCGCGTGCGAGTCGTTCGGAAGCCTCCAGCGGGGTCAAAACAAACGTATCGACAGCCACGGTCCGGGTTGTATCCGAAATGATCTTGCGAACCTCGCTCCAGCGATCTATGAACCTGTCGTCAGTCCGCTTGACAATCAGCAAGTCGATATCGCTGGCTACCGAGGCTGACTCGGCGGCAAAAGCACCGAAAAGAATGATTTTGTCCG
>CAYIHQ010000652.1:0-1831 GCA_964362905.1 uncultured Ignavibacteriaceae bacterium | reverse complement strand
TCAACAACGCAGTAAGTGACGGCTGTTCCGGAAACGTTTACAACCAAACTGGTTGAGGTGGCGCCCGCGCTTGAAGGAGTGGTCACCGAATCGGCAAATCTCAAATCCTGGCTGATTTTTTCAAAGGCAAAACGAAGGTTTGAATTGACTTCGCTTACCGCTTCCGCCTGTCCCCTGCCTCTGTTAACCGAAATAAAAACGCCGGCGATAACCGTCATTAAAATTGACAAGAGGGCAATGTAAATTAAAAGCTCCAGTAAACTAAATCCTTTTTCTTTCTTATTCATAATTCTTAATTCATAATTCATAATTCCAATCACGGACTCCAGCTAACCACCACATCTTCTACGGTCGGCGTGTAAGCGCCGGAAGTTGAGCAATCGCTTGAAGAACAAATCTGAATTTTATAGCGGAAATACCTTTGATTGTTATGGTATTGGGGAGCGCAGCTTATTTCTATCGGCGTATCGGCTCCGCCGGGGTCATACCAAAATGAAGCGCCGCAACTCGTTCCATCACTGCCGTAATAAGTCCAGGGTCCGCCGGAACTATCCGAAGTAGCCAGCTTAAATTTCACCTTTCCCTGGTTTGGAGGGGAGCCGCCTAAAGTCCCTTTCCAATAAGCCGAATTGTAAGCCGCGCCTTCGGTGCCGGTGTCAAAAACAATTGAAGTCAATTCGCCGGTGGCCGGAAAACCACCGCCGCAGGTAGGCGGTTTGTAGCGATGGGAAATCGTAACTTTCGCCCCCAATCCGGAAATCGTTACTCCTGAAGGAGTGATATATAAAGTATAAGTATAACTGCCGGCGGAAGTCGGATTAATTTTATTGGAATCGTCTTTATAAATAATTTCAAAAGGAGTTGGGGTGGCGCTGACATCAGGCAGAGTGTAAGTTTTGGCCGTAGCATCATCCGAATCAATTTTAAGTTGAAGCGTTCCGTTGCCGGTATAAACACCGGAGACCGTAAAATAAGCGGATTTGACCGGGTTGGTAACGCCGGCTAAATTGTCGCCGATGTAAATGGAGAACTGGCTGCTGGTGGCGGAAGAAATTTGAGAGTCAAAAGAAGCAACAAAAAATTCGGCGGTTTTGATTTTTTCGTTTGAGGGCTGACCGTCCGGACAAGTCGCTGGCGCATAGCGATGTGTTGTTGTTATTTTCGCCACCAAGCCGGAAATGGTTATCCCCGAAGGAACAATAATATTTAAAGTGTAATTATAAGTGCCAGCCGAAGTCGGATTAATTTTATTGGAATCGTCTTTATAAATGATTTCAAATGGCGTGGGCGTTGTGCCGACATTGGGAAGCGTAAAAATTTTCTCCGTCGCGGCGTCGTTGTCAATTTTGAACGTAAGTGTTCCGTTACCGATATAAACTCCGGAAACCGTAAAATAGGTGGACTTGACCGGATTAGTAACGCCCGTCAAACTGTCGCCGATGTAAATTGAAAAAGTTTTAGAGACGGTTTGATTGGTAATTTGAACATCGGAGTCGCCGACGAAAAATTCGGAGGTTTTAACTTGGTCATTAACCGCCAAAACGCTGATTGCCGTCAAAAATGTGAAAACGACAATAAAAGAAATTATATACTTTATTCTTTATTCATAATTCATAAATTTTACTTTACCGGCATTGAAGTTGTTCCTCTTGATGTGGATAAAGCGTATCCCCATTTTTTGCCGTCAAGATTGTAGTAAAAATTGATGGAAGAAACTGTGGCGTCGGAAAATTGAGGCAGTACTTGAAGTGAATCTATGGCGCTGTTTGTATCGTACCAGTTCTTTGGCAAGTCGTAGCCAAAAGATTTGGATTTTATCTCCTTTTGAGAA
>CAYIHQ010000651.1:1501-1850 GCA_964362905.1 uncultured Ignavibacteriaceae bacterium | reverse complement strand
TTAAAGTTTCTATATCAGCCTCTTCAGTTTCTCCTAGATATTCTTGGAGTCTTCTATTGAAGAGGCTTAAGTCTGCCATAGAATATAAAGCTATAGCTTTATCAACTATCTTACCTGCAGATAGACTAGTTCTATCAGATTCAATCTTAATAAGATCAGTAGTTCTGGGTAAGACATAAGAATTAAATTGATGTCGTGTTGCCATTAGGTTGCGTCCTTCTTAACAGATCTGAAATATCGGCTCTTACTGATTCAATTTGGTGGGACGATGGTAAAGCTTGGGCAGCTTCTGTAATCGCTTTAGACAGCCTCTGCGTCTCTTTAATGGCTGAGAAAGCTATGCCAAGTT
>CAYIHQ010000651.1:0-1491 GCA_964362905.1 uncultured Ignavibacteriaceae bacterium | reverse complement strand
AGATTCAAGGCCTATAGAAATCAATCCTAAGCGTTCTGTGAGTTTAGCTATATAAGTCTGGATCTTAGTGAGATTGAGTTCTTTCTCTTCTGGACTTAAGTCTCCTCCTCTTACTTGAGCTTCTAAAGTAGTGATTAAGTTAAATAGCTCTGCTGCTTTGAGAGTTGCTAGTTCTAGATCAACCTCTATCATAGCCTAATCCTCGCAGAGGACCCTGAGCGTAGCGTTAGCGAAGCAAAGGGCGTAAAGGAGAACTATGTTCTCCTTGGAGTTAGGCGTGTTAATACTATTCATTTATATCTCTTTCTATAAAAAGACTTTTAAGTTCTTCGTATATTTTATAGTTTAATATAGGTTCTAATCTTCTTAAGATTTCTCTATATCTATCTTTGTAATTCACTTCGTATACTTTCTAGTTCTTGACTATGAAATAACTCTAGCATCAACCACTCTAAGTACAAATCATTTAGTTTCTTAGAAGCACATCTATAGAAGAGTGCTGAAAGCTCTTGGAATTTATCTGAACCTAAAGGTGACTTCATTAATCTCTCCTATGAGTATTACTAGTGTTTAGTTTACTATAACTGTATTTATTTTTACTAGTGTTACTTTCTATAAGCTTTCTGTGAGGCGGTCCTAGAAACAATAAGTGTAAGGGTGCGTAGCAAGATGCTACGAGAGTAGCATTAGAGAGTTGATGATTGCGGAGCAACCCGAAGGGCGAACCTAGGAGCTTTAGCTCCGGGTGAGTCATCAACGGTGGCGAGCTCAGATGCGACAGCATCGAGCGAGTCAGCGCCAGAGGCCCCACGAGAGCGGGGCCATTGTAAAGAGTACTAGTAATATATTTTATAGATAAGTTTCTATGTTTTTAAAGTTCTCTATTGGTTTCCTTACACAGTTTCTAAGTGACCTCGAAGATCATATTTATTTTGTTGGTATCCCCCTATACCATGTGTGTCTCTCTTTATTTTTTGATATGCATACGAAATGCATTGTTGAAAGGAATGTGTCATGAACCTTGCTGTTCTGACCTTTGTTCCCGTCATTGATGTGACTCAACGTCATGTTAATGATATGTATAAGATTCGTTATGGATCTTATACTCGTGAAATCCTTGATTATGATTGTGATCGTAATAAGATCACCATTATCAAGACTGATGTCATCAACGTGCGTCGTGCACGTTGATCTTGGGGGATACTTTATGTATCCCTCTTTTTCTTTTTCTTTTGATATGCATACGAAATGCATTGTTGAAAGGAATTGAATATGATCTCTCTGATCATGTTTGGTCTTTCTGTGATCGGTGCTGTTGCATCGATCCTTGTGATCGTCACTCATGTGACGATCGATAACAACATGAATATTCATGTTGTTATCTCTCTCTAAGGGGGTAATCCCCTTTTTCTTTTTATCTTTATATCTCTTCCCCTGTTCTTTTGATCTCTACACGAAGTAGAGTCTAGTGACTGGGAGGTTACTATGGGA
>CAYIHQ010000650.1:0-1850 GCA_964362905.1 uncultured Ignavibacteriaceae bacterium | reverse complement strand
GCTCCTGCGCCGAACACTCCGGAACCTCCAAAGCCGACATCGGCGACGGCGGCGCCTGCTGGTGTCGAGACGAGGAAGCCGACGCCTCCTCCGGAACCGCCGAAACCGCCTAAGGTTCCGCAGCCCGAGCCTCTGCGGGCTGTGCCGGTTCCCAAGCCCGTGGTGGCAACTCCGGACCCTGCCGGCCATCGCACAATCTCCGCGGCATCCGCGACTCCGCCGTCCGACGAGCTCAAGGTCAGGATGGACGAGATGAGCCGTCAGATCTTGGAGTTGTCCTCCGCGCTGCTGTCCGAGCGTCGAACGCGGGAAGATATCCTTAAGAAGCAGCTCGAACAATCCGTGCGTCAGTTCCGCGACGCGTTGCGCCAGGCTTGGACGCTCGGTGCCCCGAAGGAAAAACAGAACGCCGAACTGGACACCGTCGCCCGTTCGTTGAACCTGGACGACGAGGTCATCATGTCGATCACGCGCGAGGTCAAACTCGAGATGTACGGTCGGGCGGTCAAGGAAATGCTCGCCAAGCGGAAGCTGATCCGGAGCTCCTCGTCGACGATGGATTGGCTCCGGAAGGTCTATCAGGTCTCCATGGCGGAGTATTTGGAATACGAGTCGAAGTTTCTGCTGGACCTTGTGACGGACCAGTTCCGCGGCACGCTCTTACTGGTGGCCGGTACGGACGAACTGCGCCGGGACATGGCGCCGCGCATGAAATCGTCCGGGTTTGCCGTCGTCGTGGCCACGACCCCGGAAGAGGCGTTGGAGAAGATCGAACGGGTGAGTCCGACGATCGTCATTACCGAAACGCAGTTCCCGGGGCGTGTCGTCAGCGGCGTGATGTTCCTGCAACTGCTCCGTGCCAATCCCAAGTACTCGTACGTCCCGGTGCTCCTCATCTGCGACGAGCAGGAGGCGGTCACCCTTCAATCCTCCGAGCTGCGCGATATCGAGGGAGTGGCCCGCACCCCCGTGGACTATGACGAATTGAATGCGATGATCAACGAGAAGCTGGCGGCATTGCGGAACGCGATCTCGAATATCTGAACCATCGACCGTCCGTCGTGCGCGGACCGGTCGCATCTACGAGGCAGCTATGGCGAAGCAGATCTTACTGGCCGAGGACGACGAGGACAGCAGAGACCTAATGGTCTTTGTCGTGGAACGCAGCGGCCTGGACGCCCAACTGCTGCTGGCGGAGAACGGCCAGGAGGCGGTGGATATTGCGCGGGCGAAAATGCCCGTGCTTATCCTCATGGACATGCAGATGCCGGTCATGGACGGCTTCACGGCCGTCAAGATCCTCAAGGCCGACCCGGCGACGCAGGAGATTCCCATCATCGCGTTCACGGCGCAGGCGCGCGTCGAGGACAAGGAGATCACCCGGTCCATCGGTTGCGTGGAGCATTACACCAAGCCCATGGACCCGGAAGAGCTCATCAACCTCATCCGTCGCTACATCGGCGTCTAACGAAGCCACAGAGGATCGACAGCCATGATGTTCCGTTCTCGGGTGTACCTGCGGGTGTTGGGCAACTTCGGATTCCTCCTCATCGTCCTTGTGGCGATGACGGTGCTCATCACGCGCGTCCTCGACCAGATGCAGACGGGCTACGCGTCCGCCTCGTCCGACATCACCTTCCTCAATACGCTCACGCGTCTCCGGACCGGCCTCGCCGAGACGCCGGACTATCTGAACCTCTACCTGACCACCGAGGACAAGAGTGCGCGAGACGCGTATGCGATCGGTTCAAGGAACATCGACGCGGACATCATTGAACTGAAGTCGCTCGCCAAGGACTCGCTGACGGTCAATTATCTCGACCAGGCGCGTGCGCTGTTCGTGGCATGGC
>CAYIHQ010000649.1:0-1851 GCA_964362905.1 uncultured Ignavibacteriaceae bacterium | reverse complement strand
TAACCATAGATACTTATAAGTTTAAAAGTTTAAAAGCATAAAAGTTTAAAAGTTTAAAGGTTTTAAAGTTTTAAAATGATATCCCACAATCCTTTTTCCGCCAAGTCAATTAAAACTTCCATATCGTCTTTTAGATCTTCAAACCGCTTTAAATAATTAGTCACCTTAATAAAATTTTCCGCGTCTTTTTGAACGGCAAAATAACGCAAAGCCGCCTCGTAATATTTTCTTTCAAAAGCAAATTGCTCGCCCCGATTTAAACTTTTAATTATTATATCGGCAACCTTATTATCTCTTCCTGAGGCGTCATAAATTAACAAAGTTGTGTTTTTATCGCCTCTCATTAGAGTGTTTAAGTCAGGATCAACTTTGTCCACTTCAAAAAGCGCTTTCGCCGCCTCGTCGTTTCTGCCGGCGATCGCCAAAACCAGCGCCAAATGAAAATGAGCTCGCGCCACTTTTGGATTCAAAGAAATGGCATATTTTGCCGCTTCAATGGATTCTTCATAACGTTTCTGCCCCGCCAAATTAAAAGCCAGATGATAATAAACTTCCTGCCTGTTAGGCGCGCGTTTAACCGCCTCCCGCATCAACTCTTCGGCTTTTTCAAATAAAGGAGCCGCTTCTTTTTCGTCCAATGCCCGCGTATAACCATTTAGCATTTCAACTTCCCTGATTAACACTCTAATATCGTATGGCTCTTTTTTCGCAACCTCATCCATTCCCTGAATTAACAAATCGCCAAGCGGTCGAAATTTCGGATTGCCGACATACTCGATTCTGTAAAAAAACTGGTCCATATAAATGGTATCAATGCCGCTTCCCCGAATATTATGTTGAGCGAAATTGTAAGGCCACATCGCTTTTTTCAAATAATCCGCAACAACACTGACATTATCACTTATGCCCGGAGAAGCTTTAAAAAGACGGGCTTGGATGTAAGGGACTAAATTATAAAAATACACGCTGTAAATAATGACCGATATAAGACCCAATGCCAGCGCCGAGATAAATAAAAGTTTAAAAGCGTAAAAGTTTAAAAGTTTAAAAGCGTAAAAGTTTAAAAATTGAAAAGTTGAAGGTTCCGAAGTTTCGAAATTCAAAGGTTTCAAAAAAATCAAATATCCCATAACCGCGAAAAAAGCGGAATAAGAAATGATCTGATCAAAAACAAAAAGATTCTGGACAAAATAACCAATTAAGCCTGCCATTAAAAATGAAGCGATTGGTTCTTTTAATCTAAACAGCGAATAAATAATGCTGACGAAAATTCCCAAATAAGAGACTAATCCGAAAATCCCCTGCATCACCGCAACGTCAACAACTTTATTGTGCGCCCGGTCAAGCCAAGTTTCGCCGTAGGTCGCATATTCGGGATCGTAATATTTCTCGTAAGCAACGATGTAATTCTCCGATCCCCAGCCGAAAATCGGTTTTTCCTTAAAAGCGCTCCAGCTTAATTTCCAAGTAATGAGACGAAATTGAGTTGAAGGGTCGTTGACGTCCAAAATTTTCGTTTGCGCCAAACGATTAAGGCCGGGGATTTTTTGCCAGACAATTGCCTCGCGAGTAAGCCAAAAAACAGAACCAAGCAAAACTATTAAAATCGGCAAAGACAACGCGATGATTCTAAAGTTTAAAAGTTTAAAAGTTTCAAAGTTTAAGGGTTTAAAAACGAAATAAATCAACAAAGCGAAGGCGCCGACAAGCAATCCCAAAATCGCGCCACGGGTGGCGGTGATAAAAATTGTTGCCGCCGATAAAACAATTATCAATAAAGAGAAATAGCGCCAGAACTTAAAGTTTAAAAGTTTAAAAGTTTCAAAGTTTAAAAGCTTAAAAGTTTCAAAG
>CAYIHQ010000648.1:0-1853 GCA_964362905.1 uncultured Ignavibacteriaceae bacterium | reverse complement strand
TCCCGCCACCAAATTCTTTTTTCACAAATAACCACTTTTCGACCGGATCTCTAGAAGCGGTCTCATTGACCAAATCCATTATGTACACATCATCTGCGCTTGTTTGAAGACCGACGAATATGTCAGCAACATCGCCCAACTTGTGTGCCCTCTCTGCCTATATTGATGGGACAGAAACACGTTCTCTAATGAAGCTCACTCCGTAGGGCGCAGGATATGCAGACATGGACCAGATCACACAGCCACAGACGATAGGGACGGAAGGAGGCCGTAGGCCGACTGGAGTCCCTATCGAAGCCGCTTCATCCTCCTCCTCGGAGGTCGTCGCTCGTACAAAACGCCGCCCTCATACCCTTGCTTACAAACTGAAGGTGCTGGAGACCGTTGCAGCTCTCAGAACCCAGGGTCATGGAGCAATCGGAGCCTATCTGCGGAAGGAGGGGTTGTATTATTCCTCCGTTCGCACGTGGGAACGCCTTCAGGCAGAAGGCAAACTCACCATAAGCCGTCCGGGAACGAAGCTGAACGGACGTCAGGAGCTTCTGGCCGAGAACAAACGCCTGCGTCGCAAGCAAGAACAGCTCGAAAAACGGCTCAAGAAGGCCGAACTGATCATTGAGCTCCAAAAAAAACTCTCGCAGGCCATGGAGCAGGCATCCTCCCAGGAGAACGACGAGCAATGATTACCCAACACCGAGATTCCTTGGGCGTCAATGCCCTCTGCTATACTCTGGGAGAGCCACGTTCCAGCTATTACCGCTCTCTGCGTCCACGGTCCTCATCCCCCAGGATACGACCTTCTCCACCCCGAGCCCTCAGTGAGGAGGAGAAGACACGGGTGTTGGAGACGCTCAATTCCGAGCGGTTCTGGGATGTGGCCCCTTCGGAGGTGTATGCTACGCTCCTGGACGAAGACCAATATCTGTGCTCAGAACGGACGATGTATCGCATCCTGAGTCGTCAGGGGCAAACCACCGAGCGCCGTCAGGCTCAGCTACGGCATTACACCAAACCGGAGCTTCTGGCCACACGTCCCAACCAACTCTGGTCATGGGACATCACCAAGCTTCATGGTCCCACGAAATGGACCTACTACTACCTCTACAAGATCATCGATGTCTTCAGTCGCTGTACCGTCGGCTGGATGTTGGCATACAAGGAATCTGATGCCCTGGCCCAGGATCTGATCGCCGAGACCTGTCTGAAGCACGGCATTGAGCCCAACCAGCTGACGATCCATGCCGATCGCGGCAGCTCGATGAGGTCCCGTTTGGTTGCCCAGCTCCTGGCTGACCTGGGGGTCACCAAGACGCATTCACGTCCTCATGTCTCTAACGACAACCCATACTCGGAGGCAGCCTTCAAGACCCTGAAATACCGGCCCGACTTCCCCGAACGCTTCGGCTCCATCGAAGATGCACGGGCGTTCTGTCGCGCGTTCTTCGACTGGTATAACAACCATCATCGGCACAGTGGCATTGCCATGCTGACACCGGCCAGCGTTCACTACGGCGTCTCAGGACCGATCCTGCACGCGCGTGCCGTGACGATGGCCGCTGCTTACGTAAGAAATCCAGACCGATTTGTCAAGGGCATCCCCAGAATCAAGACGGTCCCCAAGGAAGTCTGGATTAACAAGCCGGTCTTACAGCCGGAAAATGTGAGTTAACAGTCCACAAAAAGTGTCCCATTATCGTTGACAGGTTCCGTACACTAGAAGATTCTGTGAGATTTGTCGGCAATTCGACCTGTTTCGCGGTTGCGATCGGTGACAATCAGCTACGGAAAAATTGGACAAACGTAATCGTTTCGGCAGGGGGAAAACTCGCAACTATAGTTCATCCCTCCTCGGT
>CAYIHQ010000647.1:0-1854 GCA_964362905.1 uncultured Ignavibacteriaceae bacterium | reverse complement strand
CCACGGTGCTCTTCGTTGCGCCGGCGTCGCTGGCGCAGCCGACACGTATGGCCATCGAAGTGAGCATCCAGTTGGATGGCGGTCCCGTTCCGCAAGGAACGGTCGTCCGGGTGCTTCGTTCGGACGGCAGCACGGTCCGGACGATCACACCGTATTCATCCAATCCGTCGCAGTTCGCAGTACGCCTGGGCTCGTCGGAATCGTTGCGGGAGGGCGAGCGGCTCGCCTTCCGGGTGGTTGTGTCGCGCCGCGACTCCTTTGAGGCCCGGATCGCCGGACCTCCTTTGATCTTTCAAGGCCGGCCCCCGCAGGAGGTGAGCGTCACGCGGATCGTGTTGTACCGGAACCACCTTCCGGCGGTCCGGCGATTCTTTCCTGACACGACCATCCGGGAACGGCAGGCGTTGCGGTTGCGCGTGTGGGCGACGGATGAAGACGGCGACACGCTCCGGTATCGCCTGGTGGAGGGCCCGCCAGGAGCTACGATCGAACCTTGGACGGGCTACGTGACCTATGTTCCCGGCTACGACGACGCAGGGAGATATGCTGTCGAAGTTGGTGTTTCCGATGGGCGGGAGGAGGTGGTCGTGCGAAGGGCGGCACTGCGAGTCCTTCATGTGAACCGGCCCCCCCGGGTCGAGAGATCGGTGTCACAACGCACCATCCATGAGGGCGAGCTGCTGACGATTGCCGTGGCGGCGGGGGATCCTGATGGGGACTCGTTGTCGTATTCGTTGGTCGAGACGTCATATCGGTTCCGGCTCTTCTCGCGAAACGGTGTCTTTGACTGGACCCCGGGGTATGATGCGGCCGGACGGTACCAGTGCTTCGTCACGGTCACGGATGGGGTCATCACCGATACATCGAATGCGTTCGCCATCGACGTGTTGCCCACCAACCGTCCACCCATGTTTGTCCGGCAGTTGGTGGATACGGTCGCGCTGGAACAAGAACTCCTCCTGCTGGACATCTCCGCCTTCGATCCGGACGGCGACTCCCTTCGGTACGCCATCGAGCTGGCGCCGGAAGGTGTGAGTGTGTCGAGTTCGGGAATGGTGGTATGGACGCCGACCTACGAGCAATCGAGGAGCTATGTGATCGTCATCTCCGCTACGGACAGCTTGCGGACCAGCGAAGCGGTCGTGCGCGCGACCGTCCTGGATCGTAACCGTGGCCCGATCTATGGTGTGCCGGATCCGAACCGCGACACCGTTCGAGTTCCCTTCGGACGCCTCGTCGATTTGATCTGGCATGCGGCAAGGGACCTGGACCAAGACGACACGTTGCACTACACCCTCCGCTTCTGGGGCGGAGGAATGGATACGAGCATTGTCGGTATCGCGGACACGAGTCTCTCCCTGTTCGTGCGCGGTCGGCTCACGACGGAGAACGTCTACGCCTGGACCACCTCGGCGACCGACGGCTTGGCGGAGGCAACGAGCCCGGATACGTTCGCTTTTCGTTTGGTCCCATTGGCTGTGGCTGCGGTCCCTCCGCGCGAACCGGCCGCCCTCCTGCCGCGCATGTTCACCCTGGAGCAACTCGGGTCCAATCCTTCCGGCTCGCAGACGATCATCCGATTCGCCCTGACCCATCGAAGCTCTGTCGACATTGCCTTGTACACGATGCTGGGTGAGCGGCTCGAGACCATCGTTAACGAAGAGCGGGCCCCGGGTCAATATGAAACGACCTTTGACGCCAGCCGGCTTGCCGGAGGCGTGTACATGTTCAAACTGGAGGCACATCCGCTGGATAATTCGCAAGCGAGAGATTTCGTGAGCACCAAGAAGATGGTCCTTGTAAAATAAGGACATTTGTCCTCCTACTTTTCTTGCTGAGGGGGCTTGAGGTTGT
>CAYIHQ010000646.1:0-1855 GCA_964362905.1 uncultured Ignavibacteriaceae bacterium | reverse complement strand
CGACCGCCAGGATCAGCGCCAGTGCGCATCTCATGTCAACCTCCCGTGAAGTGAGAAGTCCACTGATGATGTTCCTTGCTATTTCGCAATCCGCATTCCGAAATTCGAAATGCTAAATGCTAAATATGGATCGCCACTCCATGCGAATCTCCCGCCGCCTCCATTACTGCTTCGGAGAGCGTCGGATGAGCATGCATGGTGTGATGCAATTCCTCCCACGTCGTCTCAAGGGCTTTTGCCATTCCCAATTCTGCGATCATTTCGGTGGCTTCGGAGCCGACGATGTGAGCGCCCAGGAGTTCGCCGTACTTTTCATCAAACACCAACTTCACAATCCCTTCGGTCTCTCCAACGGCCATCGCCTTGCCCAACGGCCGGAACGGGAACCGTCCGACTTTCACTTTATAGCCTTTTGCCACGGCCGCCTCTTCAGTGAACCCGACGCTGGCGACCTGGGGTTGACAGTACGTGCAGGATGGGACGTTCGACTTGTCGATGCCGCGTTTCGCCTTGCCGGCGATGTGGTCGGCAGCCACGACGGCTTCATGGGAGGCGACGTGCGCCAGGAGCGGCGGTCCTGCGATATCGCCGATCGCGTAGATGCCCGGAGCGCTCGTTTGCATAAATTCATTGACGACGATGAAACTGCGGTCGGTCTTGACGCCGACGGCTTCTAGACCCAGATTCTCCACGTTGCCCTGAACGCCGATGGCCATGAGAGCGACGTCGCCGGTCACCTCCGCCTTGCCGTCCTTGCCTTCGACCGTCACGGTGACCTGATCGCCGACCTTGACGCCGGCCACTTTCGCACCGGTCATCAATTCGATCCCTTGTTTCTTGAGACTCGACTCGACTATCTTTGTGATCTCTTTGTCCTCGAGGGGAAGGATGTTTGGCATCATCTCGATGACCGTGACCCTGGTTCCGAATGCGTTGTAGAAGTAGGCGAATTCGATGCCGATCGCGCCGCCGCCGATGACCACCATCGACTTTGGCTGCTGCGCCAGGCTCATGGCCTCGGTGCTGGTGATGATCTTCTTCCGGTCGATGGTGACGCCGGGGATCGAGCGCGGCCGCGCTCCCGTGGCGATGATGATATTCTTGGTCTTGATCGTATCGACGACCTTGCCGTCCTTCGTCACCTCGATCGTGGTGCGGTCCTTGATCTTCGCTTCTCCGGAGACGACCTCGATCTTGTTCTTCTTCATCAAATACTCGACGCCCTTGGAGATGCGGTCGGCGATACCGCGGCTGCGCTGGATGATCTTGCTGAAGTCGAAGGTCAGGTCCTTGTAGGAAAAGCCGAATTCCTCGGCCTTTTTGAACTGGTGGTACATTTCCGCGCTCTTCAAGAGCGCCTTGGAGGGAATGCATCCCCAGTTCAGGCACACGCCGCCGAGCTTGTCGCGCTCGACGAGGCCCACTTTTTTCCCGTTTTGGGCGGCCCGAATGGCGGCTACATATCCGCCCGGCCCGGCGCCGATGATCGTCACGTCGAACTGTCGTTCTGCCATGTCATTCCTTTCCCGTGGAGCGGCGAGGCCCGTCTCGCCAGATCATCGACGGAACCATGCCAAGTTGAGAAATATAGCCAAGGATGCTCCGAAAAACAACCGAAGCGACCGACGCAGTGTTCGGTTGATTGTTGTGCTCTTTTACTGTACGTTTTCTCCGACTTTTTCCAAGGCATGACAGAACACGAGCACCACGTTGTCGCTTCCAATCGAAAAGCGCGGCATGAGTACGAGATCCTGGAGACATGGGAAGCAGGCCTGGCATTGACCGGCACAGAGGTGAAGTCGCTCCGGGCCCGCAACGCCAATCTCCTCGATGCGTATGCTCTGCTGAAGGGGGG
>CAYIHQ010000645.1:0-1855 GCA_964362905.1 uncultured Ignavibacteriaceae bacterium | reverse complement strand
ATGCCAAAGGCGCTCTCTGGGAGTCGCTCAACTACACGGACAACGAAGCGGACATCATCGACGTCTCGGAAGCGATCGCGTATTGCGATTGGATGAAGCAGAGGAAAGCGAGGTAGGGCAGGAAAGCACTTCGCGCGCACATTGCACTGCGCAGGATGCGCGGTGCCAGGCACCCCGCAGGTCATTCCCGCCTCATCTTCTCCATCTGAATATCCACTCCGCTGCGTCCGAGGACCTCGATCTCTCGTGCAGCCTCGCCGGACCGACCCAGTTCGAGGAGCAGCAGTACTCGTTCGATCCGCCAAGGAGTATTGGTCGGCTCGAATGCGAGCGACTCAGTAACATCACGCAGCGCCTCCTCCGTCCGGCCCACATCCCGTAGTACTGAAGCTCGTGCCATGCGCGCCAATCCATCGGAGGGATCCAGTCGCACCGCTTCGGTGAGGTCGTCCAGCGCTTCTTCCATGCGGTTGAGGCGTGTGCGTGTCAAGCCGCGGTTCACGAATGCCGCCTGCAATCGGGGATCCAGGTCGACCGCCAGCGAAAAGAATCGATCCGCCTGCATCAGGTCCCCGCGCTCTACGGCGACGGCTGACCCGAGATAGTTGTATCCCGGCGCATACCGAGGAAATCGATCCACTACATCCTTCCACAGCGCTGTGCTGTCCTTCCACACTTCGCCCCGAATGGCGCTCATGGTGCCCAGCAGCGCTAGCACGATCACCGCACCCAGCCGAAGGGGGCGCGCATAGCGTCCTTCGTTCCAGCGGAGAAGGGCCTGGAACCCCAGCGCGGTCGTCAATGCCAGCCCGATCGCCGGCAGGTAGGTGAACCGGTCCGCGGCAAATGCGCGTCCCACCGGCAGCCATTGAAGAACCGGAAACAAGAACACCAGGATCCACACAAGACTGAGCCGAAGTTCGGGCCGGTTCCGCGTCGCCCGCCAGAGCCAGAGGTCTGCAACAACTGCTGCGACCGGAGCAATGGGTAGAAGGAGGGAGAGGTCGGGGCCCCCCTGATCCGGATAAGGATAGACGGCCGAGAGTCCCTCCGGAACGACGGTCTTCCAGGTATAGAAGAGAAGATTGAAAAAGGGAAATGTCACCGATCGAAGAAGGCTCCACTCCGGGTCTAGTGGCGACCTGCCATTGTGATACTGGCCGAGGCCGGCGACCGCAGCCGTGGCAATACCCACGAGGAGGAAGGGAATGGCGGCAATGGCCGTGCGGCGCGACGACGCCTTCAGAACGAGTCGGTCATACGCGGCGAGTACCACGACGAACGGTGAGGCAATGGCATTGGAAAGACTCGCCGCGATCGCCAGCACGAGAGCAACGACGTACGCCTTCCGGGATCCCGACACGCGGAATTGGAGGTACGCGAGGAATGCGAGAAGAAGAAAGAGCGCGCAAAGAAGGTCTTTGCGTCCCGATACCCATGCCACGGACTCCATCCTCAAGGGATGCAAGGCAAAGAAGAGTGTGCCGACGACCGCCGCTGCACTGTCCGCGATCCAATGCCGGACGAACACATAGACCAGGCCGGTGACGAGGGCGTGCAGCAGGATGTTCGTTGCGTGGAATCCGATCGGGTCCGTTCCGCCCAGAAGGACGTTCAGTGCGAAACTGGCGTGGACGAGCGGATGATAGGGGTTCACGTCGAAGGTGGTGAACCAGTGTCCGAGAGAGGCGAGGGTGGGTGAGAGGACGCTCTCATTGGTGAGAACGAGGAACGTGTCATCCCAATTGACGAATCCGTGGTACAGCGTGCCGGAGGAAACCGCGATGGCGGCCGCCATACAGATAACCAGATCGCGCCAGCGAACAGGATAACTTTGCATATTCTGCTCCATACG
>CAYIHQ010000644.1:0-1856 GCA_964362905.1 uncultured Ignavibacteriaceae bacterium | reverse complement strand
TGTCGCGTAGCGACAAACAACTTCTCCGTTAATGTGAACTCCTTTCTTCCCCGGAAGAATATTGATTATCGCTTCGCGATAGAGTCGTGGGCCTTCGGCTGTGTCATGCTCTTGGAACAATTCGGGTTGGAGATGGTGTGATATGAAATCGACCTGGGTGTTGATCGCCTGGCTGTTGCTTTTTTCCGCCTCGACGTCGCTGGCGAATGACCCGTCGTCTGAGCCGGTGAAGAAGGTGGGGGTGGAGGAGCGGCTCGGCACGATGGTGCCGCTCGACCTGGAGTTCCGGGACGAACAGGGCTATCTCGTCAAGCTGCGCGACGTCATTCGCAAGCCCGTCATCCTCTCGCTCGTCTACTACAAGTGTCCGGGGATCTGCAGTCCGCTCCTGACGGAGCTGACGAAGATCGTCGACAAGATGGATCTGGTGCCGGGCGTCGACTACCAGATCCTGACGATCTCGTTCAACCATCGGGAGATGCCCGAGCTGGCGGCGGAAAAGAAGGACAACTACCTCTCGTCCCTCGAGAAGAACGTGGACCCGTCGGCGTGGCGTTTCTTGACGGGCGACAGTGCCGTCATCCGGGCGTTGGCGGATACGGTGGGATTCTTTTTCTATGAAGAAGGGAAGGACTTCGTGCACTCCGGCACACTTATTCTGTTGTCGCCGGAAGGCAAAGTGACCCGCTACCTGCCGGGAATCAAGTACCTCCCGTTCGATGTGAAGATGGCGGTCATCGAAGCGGGCGAAGGCCGGGTTGGTCCGACCATCGCCAAGATCCTGAGCATGTGTTACAGTTACGATCCCGAGGGCCGGACCTACACAACGGACATCGTGCGTCTGACAAGTTTCGCGGTCATGGGCCTGGTGGTGGGGGCCGTGATCGTGTTCAGCTTCAAGCCCCGCAAGAAGAAGGAGTAAGCAGAACTCATGGCACACGGAACCATCGCCGCGGAGGCATCCTTCTACAACCAGCCGATGCCCGCCCACCGGACGGGAATCGCGTCGTGGCTGCTGACGTACGACCACAAGCGGATCGGCATTCTGTACCTCGTCTCGGTCGGATTCTTCTTCATCGTTGCCGTCCTTGCCGGCTTCTTCATGCGGCTGGAGATGATGACGCCCGGCGAGACGATCATGACGGCGCAGCAGTACAACGAGCTGTTCACGCTGCACGGCGTGGTCATGGTCTTTCTGTTCATCATCCCCGCGTTCCCGGGCGTCCTGGGGAATTTCTTCCTCCCCATCATGATCGGCGCGCGGGATGTGTTCTTCCCCCGGTTGAATCTGCTTTCATGGTATCTGTACTGGATCGGGGCGATCCTGGCATTGACGGCGCTCTTTCTCCCGGGCGGGCCGAGCGACACGGGTTGGACCTTCTATATCCCATACAGCGTGCGCTCGTCGACGAACGTGGCGTGGGCTCTACTGGGTGCATTCATCATCGGCTTCTCGTCCAGCGTGACCGGGCTGAACTTCATCGTCACCACGCACCGGATGCGCGCGCCAGGCATGGGATTCTTTCAGATGCCGCTGTTCGTCTGGGCGCAGTATGCGACGGCCTGGATCCAGGTCCTGGCAACCCCGATCCTCGGCATCACCCTGCTTCTCATTGCGATCGAACGCTGGTTCGGCGTCGGCATCTTCGACCCGACACTGGGCGGCGACCCGGTGCTCTACCAGCACATGTTCTGGATCTACTCCCATCCGGCGGTCTATATCATGGTGCTGCCGGCCATGGGCATCGTGTCGGAGATCATTCCGACCTTTGCCCGGAGGACGATCTTCGGCTACAAGTTCATCGCTTTCTCATCCGTGGCGATCGCCGTGTTCGGCTCGCTCGTCTGGGCGCACC
>CAYIHQ010000643.1:0-1865 GCA_964362905.1 uncultured Ignavibacteriaceae bacterium | reverse complement strand
GCTTTTTGCGCCAGTTCGGATTACCTCTTGGCTTATGATTTACCGGCAATTCTTGGCTATCTGTTAAAGCAGGGTCTTCTCCCTCTTCAGCCGATTGTTTGTTTGACGATGATTCAGCATTCAAATCAGCAAGGGCATCCGGCGATAAATAGCCTTTACTTACGGTGTATCTTGGGAATGTTTCGGCTATATACTTAGCCTGGTGTTCGGGAATAATAAAATACTCGTTCCCTTCTTTATCTATTTTCACCGGGTCGCCACAAAGAAAACGATTAGCGTCTGGTTCTTTCTTGGTCACTTTTACTTTTACATGGGCTGAAATTCTATCACTAAAACTTAATTTGCTTTCAATTTCCTTCTTCATATTAACCTTTCTATAGTGTTTTTGTAGTTGTCTTATATTCTGGATATAAATTTAACAATGCAAACAATGTCTTTCTGCGTTCTTGGTCGGTACAGCAATCACAACCACTGTCATGCAATAATCCTTTTTGTAACCAATCCAGCAAAACAACCTTTGGTATCCTTCCAACATACTCACCAATCGGATTATTTTTCTTACTACGCCATATTTGTTTTGTGTGTTTTCTGAGTTCGTAATTATATTCAAGGATAGGCGTTACATTTTGGCCATAGATTATTTTTAAATCATCGCCCTTTTCTTCCAAACCCACCATATCTGCATTTAATGGAGCTATCATGTTAAAGTTTGGGGCGGCTCGTCACCGCCCCATTACCCTCCTGTTAAGGAATTACGTTAGCGAGTCGGCCATTACAAAGTTCTGCCCTTGCCTCAATAGTCCACTCCTGAACTATGGCATACTGTTTACCATCTGCATTAAAACCATACTCTTCTTTTGTCGCTGGATGCAGTATGGCTTTCTTCCAGGTCTTATGGTCTACAATAAATACCGTTTTTGCTGGCATGTCTCTGTGAGGTTTAATTTTGAATGTAAAATTAAACTCAGTGGCATAGACATCTACGTATGAATCGAGCTTGCCATTTTCAACCATCTGGCGATAGTTACCGGCCCCGGCCATATTAGTAAACGCTTGGTTTAATGTAGATGGGCAATAAATCGTATCCGGTTTGCCTGTTGAGTTGTTAAAAATATTCTCAATAACACCTTTGAATATGTTACCATCCAACTGCCTGTCTGCCCCTCCGGTTATCGTACCGTCTGCATTAAGCGTAGCACCAGAACCCATACTGATATTTGTAGTAGTCCAGTTCAACGCCCCTCTCATCTGCCTGGTATCGGTATCATTTCTTACTGCCCGCAATGCCGCCCTTTCCGTGTCTTTCGCCAATGCCTGCATATACAATGCGGTTTGATACCCTTCTTTCGATACCCCTCCAGCGCTATTCACCTGTTGGGTAGTTCTTGAGATAGCAAACTTGCGGTCTTGTATCTGTAAAATGTTATACAGTCTCGTAGCGGCTGTGATTGCACTTGCAGACCATGTATTACCTTCCGGCTGTGCATTGTCCGTAACTGCGGGAACTACATCGGTTAACCATTCATGCTTTGTGTGCTTCGGCTTCCCATCGGGGCTATTGCCGATTTTGCTGTAAAATTGCGTATCTACCGGACTAACATTCGATACGTCATTGCTCAGACTTTCTCGAATGCCAGTTACGCTTCCGGTAGCGTACATATTAGTGGGTGTTGCCATTTATATTACCTCCTTGTTGATAATTCTTTTTGTTTGTCATAATACCGTGCCCAATCTTCGGTATCGCCTGTTTTCATTGCTTTTTTCTGTAAACTATCAAGGCCTGTGTCTGTGGTTTTCGACGGCGAACCACCGCTTTCAGTTCGAGGAGGAGTCCTGTTTTCTTTACCTTTTATACCTTTACCAGA
>CAYIHQ010000642.1:0-1875 GCA_964362905.1 uncultured Ignavibacteriaceae bacterium | reverse complement strand
ATCTTCTGTTGCCCGGCGGCGACCGTGGGGATGACCGGCGGCGGAGGAGGAGGTGTCGTGCGCGCCGGTGGAGGGGGTGCGGGCGAGGGTGCCGCCGAAGGCCTGGAAGGTGCGGCCCCGAGCGCCGGAGCGGGCGCAGCCCTCCTCGTGATGTCCGCTTTCTCCCCCGTGCTTTTCGGCAATTCCGGAGGCACTGTCAGGATGAACGTCGACCCATTGCCGTAGGCGCTCGTCGCCACGAGGTTGCCGCCGAGGAGTTGCGCCAGGCGTCGTGCAATGGGGAGGCCAAGACCCGTGCCTTTGTACTTCCGGGAGTGGCTGCTGTCGATCTGCTGGAACTCCTCGAAGATGCGGTCGATGTCCTTCTGCTCGATCCCGATACCGGAATCCTTGACGGTCACGTGGACCATACCCTGGTCGAACCAGGCCTTGACCTCGATGGCCCCCTGGTCGGTGAACTTGGAGGCATTGCTGAGCAGGTTGACGATGATCTGCTTGATCTTGAGCGTGTCCGTCTGCAGCATCGGCAGTTCGCCCAGCATCTCCAGCTTCAGTTCGAGGCCCTTCTGGCGGACGAGATGCTCGCCGGTGAGGATGGCGCCGTTGACGACGCTTTCGACCGAATCGGTCTCCACGCTGACGTGCATCCGGCCGGATTCGATCTTCGAGAAGTCGAGGATGTCGTTGATGAGCTGGAGAAGATGCTTCCCGTTCTTCAATACCTTCTCCATCGCCTTCCGCTGGTCGGCCGTCATCGGGTCGCCCCGGTCGCTCAGCAGAATGGACGTGAAGCCGATGATGGAGTTCAGCGGAGTCCGCAGCTCGTGCGACATGTTCGACAGAAAGTCCGACTTGACTTGATACGCCCGTTCGAGTTCCGCGTTCTTGGCGTTCAGTTCGGCATGCTTGGAGGTCAATTCCAGCGTCAGGGCCTGCGTGGCCTCGAAGTTCAGCGCGTTCGTGATGGCGACACCGACCTGCGGCGCCGCGCTCGCGATAAGCTCCTTCGTGAACCCGTCGAACGGCTTCGTCGAGCCCAACACGAGCACGCCGACGAGATTGTCCTGGAACATGACCGGCACGGCGTAGGCCGATCTCGGGGTCACCGTGTTCAATCCCGTGTCGACGGGGTACAAGACCAGTTGCGGCAGGTCGTTCACCTCCAGCGGGATCCTCAAACGCACGCACTCTCCCGGGATCCCCTCACCGACGGCAAACGAGGTGATCGCGGTCTTGTCGGCGCGGAGGGCGTAACTTCCGCGGAGATTCAGCCGGTTCGTTTCCCGGTCATGCAGATAGAACGCCCCGTTCACCGCCTGCACCTGCTGGCAGAGAAGGTCCAGGGTCTTGGAGAGGACGTCGTTGAGGGTCTCGTTCTCGTTGAGGGCCGTCATGAGGTCCGAGTACGACCGGATCCGCGTGTAATTCTCGCGGAGCATGGTCGACATCGTGTTAAAATCCTCGGCCAGCTCGCCGAATTCGTCGGAGCGCTGGATGTCGAGGGGCACGTACTTCGACTGCATGATGTCCCGAGTCCCATCCCGCAATTGATTGAGCGGACGCGTGATGGAGCGGGTCAGGTAGAATCCGAGCGCGATCGCAAAAAGCGCGAAAAGAACGTTCACGATAACGATGAACTGGCCGAGACCGGCTCCCAGATTCCGCGCGCTCTCGATCTGGATCGACTGCGATGAAAGCTGTCGCTGGACCAGGGTGGTCAGGATGGACCGAAGGGTGAAGAGGTACCGTCCGTTCAACTCAGCCTCACGGACGGCGGCAGTCAGCGCGCGTATCGAATCCGGCGGAAGGGCCTCTTCGTACATCCGGACTCTCGGTTGCACGACGTATTCCTGCCATGCGATGAAGAGGGTGCGG
>CAYIHQ010000641.1:0-1878 GCA_964362905.1 uncultured Ignavibacteriaceae bacterium | reverse complement strand
CAGTGGTAAAAGAAATATATCCCAAAGACGGAACGCCAGCGCTTATGGCTACAATAGCATCGGCAGTGGTGAAGGAAAATGTGGCGGTATTCTTTATACTCCCCGTCATAGCCACAACGGTATTATCGGTAGTGAAAGAAATTGCGGCAGTAGGAATGTTCTGAGTGGCTGTTATAGCTACAACAGCATCGGTAGTGGTAAAGGAGATTGTGCCTGTTCCAAATCCCCCCGTTATAGCTACAACAGCATCAGCAGTAGTGAAGGAAATTGTGGCTGTAGGTACAATTAAATTAGCCGTTATAGCTACAACAGCATCGGCAGCCGTGAAAGCGATTGTAGCTGATGTAGGTGGAGGTGCAAAGTTTTCACCATATCCCCATAAGGATGTTATCTCTGATAAAGATAGTACCCTCCCCCACATAGAAACGTCATCAATCCTCCCTATAAAGGGGTAGAAGTCGTCAGAAGCATTTTGGCGACCAATCACAAATGGCGCATTATTAACGCCAGCTAAAGCCGAATTTTGTCCTGTCGCTACTAATGTGGGGGCTGCCCCAACAGTCCCAATGTATATTTTGGGTATTCCCGCACCCGCACCTCCAGATGCGTCAAAAGTCGCCACAACAAAATACCAAGTATCGGCGGAAAGGACAGTTGATGATAATATCCCCCCTACGAGACCTGCAGCAAACAATACTTTGTTATTGGTATAAATGCGGAGTTCATGATGGTAAGTACTATCATCAGGGTAGGCGTAAGAAGCCGTAATCTCATAGTTAACGCCTGCTAAAGTAGTGGGGTATATCCAAGCGCTAATTGTAAAGCTTCCAGGGTGTAAGATAGATGTCGCTGCTCGGTATAAGCATTTGGAAGATCCAAATACCGCAGCAGTATTTGCCCCTCCTTTGAATCCTGTGCCATTGGCTACAGAGCCTACATCGGTAAGGGTTAATCCATTACCTGCACCCCCTGTATCAGCCCAGGAGTCTCCAGTAGTCAACTTCCAACGTGCTATATTATTATCAGAAGCGTCAAATAGTGCCATTAATACTCCTTAAACAAGCCGTTGACCCTGTATGTTATGAACATTCGCAAGGCTTCCATCCAAGTGCCTTAGCTCAAGGGATATCCCAACAGAACTTCTAACCAAAGGAAGATTAAAATAATAAGAATCAGGGGGGGACCCTGCAACATCTATCCAGTCGTTACAAATAAAAGCATCAGCAGCGAACAGATTAATTAAATCTCTGGAGGTTATTCCAGTAGCATATCTGGCAGGTAGTATTATTCCGATAGACCAAGGGGAATTAATGTCTCCCCAATTATACGCTGACAGTATGTGTGGCCATGTATCACCAAAAGAACTAAGCCAATTAGCAACTCCGTTTCTTATAGTTGATAAGAGTATCCCTGACCTAACAATCCTGTCGGGGACATTATTGTAATAAAATTCGATATGCCCAAATTCAAAAGCTCCATACAGCCCTTCTTGGTTATCTCCAACATACTCCTCAGTTAATATCCCCGTACTGGGGCAATAGTTGAGGCAACCAGCGACCATATTACGATGTACCATGTCTAATAAATTTGCATCATGATAATGGATTGAATCTGGCTCTAAATAGCAAGCAAGAGCAGAAGCCGCTGGAGCAGTAGACCAATTCACGAACGCATGAGGGAGACTATCATTAAAATCAGGCCCCCAAACTCTATCTAAAGAAACAGTGGCACCCCCTTGTTTGCTTCCTACCACAAGATTCCCAGACCATGTTACCCAGGTATCTTTAAATCTACTTGTGATGCTATCTGCAAAATTTAAAATGGCTGGTTCTTGGAAAACTCGATATGCTGGGATTAAGGTCGAGGCTATCCTTCCAT
>CAYIHQ010000640.1:0-1879 GCA_964362905.1 uncultured Ignavibacteriaceae bacterium | reverse complement strand
GCTGGTTCTCGGATTGGCCTACAAAGCCAATGTGGACGATATGAGGGAGTCGCCGAGTTTTCACTTAATGGAGAAGCTGGAGCAGCGGGGGGCGCATGTTGACTACAATGATCCGTACATTCCCGTGATACCCGAAACGCGTGAGCACGCGGCGTACAAGGGACGAATATCGAAAGAAGTGAGGCCGGGCTACGATCTTTACCTGATTGCAACAGCGCATGACGAGTACAAGAAGCTGGATTTCACTTCACTCCGTGCACCGATTGTGGATACGCGAAATGTCGCACCCACTGCAGCAGGAGTATACAGGGCATGATCAACTCAGATCGCTCCATCGTTACCCTGAGCGAGGCCCGGAGGGCCGAGTCGAAGGGTCGGAGGGGTATCGAGGGGGTCGGACGACAGAGGATAGAAGTCAGATATCAGACGTCGGAGTTCAGAGGTCGGATGTCAGAAAGCAGATGTCAGACGTCGGAAAGCGAAAGACAAGAGTTTGATCTCTGACCTCAGACCTCTGATCTCTGACCTCAGACCTCTGATCTCTGATCTCAGACCTCAGACCTCTCGTATCAAGTCAAGCAAGTAAGGAATATTGTGTTGCGGTACAAGTTTCACGAGGAGACCGGAAATGCATAAGTATGAACTGATCATCTATTGGAGTGAAGAAGACGGCTTGTATGGTGCCGAGGTTCCTGAACTGCCGGGATGCATGGCTGACGGAAACACATATGACGAGGCCATGAAGAACGCGCAAGTTGTTATTGGCGAATGGATCGAAACGGCAAAGGCTGAAGGCCGGGAGATTCCTAAGGCGAAGGGAAGGCTGATGTTCGCCTGAAGGGAGAAGTCAGGCGTGAAGGCATGAAAGATCAGCAACTCATACTGCAATCCGTACAAGACGCCTTTCACCTCGATGAACGAGTCGCGGCAGTATATCTTTTCGGTTCGTTCGTACACGGGCGAATGACGGCAGAAAGCGATCTTGATGTGGCAGTGCTGTTCCGCAAGGATGCCGTGCCCGCTCCGTTGGACCTTGTTGAGGTCGGCAGTCGGCTCTCTGCCCTGGTAGGATTGGAAGTGGACGTGGTATGCTTGAACAACGCTGGACCTATCGTTGCGATGCAGGTGCTCAGAAAAGGGATCAAGATCGTCGACCGTAACTCACGAGAGAACATGGAGTTTTTTGTGAGGACGATCGAACGCTATGACGATATTAAAATGGTGCGAAGGCCCATCGAACGATCCATCTTGAACGGTCGGATCTATGGTTGACCGCGATGTCGTTCAGGCAAAGGTCGCCATTATCCAACCACCATTGATCTTGCGGTGCATGTTGTGGGGACAGAAGGGCTGGGTGTCCCCCAGGATCTTCGCGAGAATTTTCGTCTCCTTGTGAACAACAAGATGATCTCGCAGGAACTGGGCACGCGAATGGAAAAAATGGTAGAATTCCGCAACATTGCCGTGCACGAATATCAGGCACTGGACATAGAGGTTCTGAAATCGATCCTCAAGAACAACCTGAAAGACGTCGAGGACTTCTACGCCGCTCTGATCAGCCATTTTGGCGTATGATCTCAGACGTCCCACGTACACTTCAATGATACATGAGATCTACAAACAGCTTACCAACCGCCTCCTTGTCGAATGCCGGAAGTTCTACGGCGACCGACTCGTGACAGTGTGTGTGTTTGGATCGGTCGGCCGGGACACGGTCAATCCGGAATCCGACATCGATGTTCTCATCGTCGCGCGTGCGCTTCCCGACGGTAGGATGCGCAGGATCCGAGAGTTCCAGAGCATCGAATCGAGATTGAAAGCGGACATTCAGGCGGCGCGAAAGCGGGGAGTCTTTGTTGAGATTTCTCCAGTCATCAAG
>CAYIHQ010000639.1:0-1886 GCA_964362905.1 uncultured Ignavibacteriaceae bacterium | reverse complement strand
ACCCCCCCGACCCAGCCAGGAACGTCAACGGGACAGCCCGCCAGCATCGTACTGGTGGGCACAGATGTGCTCTCGATCTCGATCAGAGGAACGGGGTCCAACGAGTCTTCGCTGCTGACGTTTGAGGTGCGGGACTCCCTGGGGAACGCCGTCCTTGGCGGCAGCGGACCAATCGTCCGATTCTCGATCGTTGGCGGCCCGAATGGGGGCGAATATGTCTTTCCGGACAGTGCCCAAGTGGATGGGACAAACGGTCGCGTGTCGACCCGGGTCAACTCGGGGACGAAGCCCGGCGTCATTCAGATCCAGGCCAGTACTCGCAACGACTCAGTCCTCTCGGCTCCTGCACGCTTGACGATCGCGAGCGGCCTGCCGTACGGCCCGAATGCGTCGATCAGCCGGCAGAAAGCGAATGTCCCTGGAATCCTCTTTGACAACGAGCGCGTGGATATCTCCATCCTGCTCGGCGATCGATATCAGAACCCCGTTCCGCCGGGGACAGCCGTGTACTTCACGACCACGGGCGGCATCATCCAGGCGACGGCTTTCACGGACCCGGACGGTAAGGCGAGCGTCTCCCTGATCACGGCCAATCCGCGTCCCGCCGGCGGCATCGCCATCATCTCCGCGCGCACCATCGGCGACACGGCAGCCCGTAAGGCGGACAGTCTCATCCAGCTCCAGATCCCGGTCGTGTTCTCCGGTGCGACGCGCATCATCGCTCCGACCGCCGCCTTCGTCGTCCCCGACAGCGGCTCGTATTCTTTCACCTATCAGGTGCAGGATCCCAACGGAAATCCACTCGTGGAGGCCACCAGCATCAGCGTCACGCTCTCGGGCCCGGGAGCGGCCGACCTCGAAGTGCGGGGTGATGCGGACGTCACGCTGAAGGACACGGATGATACGACGGCAACGAACTACAGCGCCATCATCGTCGACAGGACCCGCGGCGGCACTGGCGGGACATTCACGGTTACGATCGCTGTCAAGAGCCGCAACGGCGACGCGGTGCACACATTCCCCGGACTTGCCGTGACGAGCGGCGGCGGTGGGAGCGTGCCGGGCGCCACCAGCACTCCGCGCAGTATCGCTCTCAATTCGATCAGCGCGCGCACACTGTCCGTTAAGGGGACGGGGGCCAATGAGACTGCACGCCTGACCTTCGTCGTCCGCGATTCCCTCGGCTACCCTGTCGGCAATCCGCTCGATCCGTCGCAAAAGGCCTTTGTCACGTTCTCGGTGAACCCGCCAGGCGGACTCGGCGGCGGTGAATTCGTATTCCCGACAGGCGACTCGACCGATTTGAACGGTCAGGTTGGTGTGACGTTCAACGCGGGAACACAGGCCGGTGTCGTGCAGATCGTAGCCAGCACACTGACGGCCGTCGGTCCAATCTCTGCTTCACCAGTTCAGATGACGATCCAGGGAGGGCTCCCGGATTCCAACAGGTTCGTCGTGACGCTTGACCAATCGAACCTCCCGGGCTTGGTGAAAACCGGACAACTCGGACAGGTGACGGTACAGGCGGGAGACGAATTCGGGAATCCAGTGCAAACAGGTACTGCTATTTACTTTAGCACATCGCTCGGACTCATCAAGGCGTCTGCGAACACGAACGAGTCGGGTTCGGCGACCACTCCTCTCAGTGGCGGCGTCACTGGCGCCTCGAACGGCCAAGGTGTGGTGACCGTGCAGACCGTTGGCAAGAGCGGAGAACCGGTCAGGAAACAGGTTCCGTTCCTTTTTACGGGAGCACCTATCATCTCCAATCTGCCAGCGAGTGGTTTCAGTATCCCCGATAGCGGCTTCTACAACTTCTCCTTCACTGTGGTGGATGCCAACGGAAACCCGCTTTCGAAGGGGGCGACGATCACCGTTACCAAGGA
>CAYIHQ010000638.1:0-1886 GCA_964362905.1 uncultured Ignavibacteriaceae bacterium | reverse complement strand
ACTACCGTGATTTTGAAAAAGCGACGCTCGCAGAGAGCGGCAAGATACTCGCCTCGTGTCATTGCGGGAATACCGCCGCCAGCGTGCCTTTGAACTGCCGATGGCGCTCGGAACGTACGGCGATGCCCTCCGCGCGCTCGGCTATCCCGCACTCGCGGAGAAGGTGGTCGCAGAAGCCGTGCACCTGACGCAGGGGCGCGATGCGGATCTGAACCACCGCTACGTCACCCTTCTCATCGAGTTGGGTCACAATGAGAAGGCGCTTGACGTCATCCGGATGGCGATCCAGGCGGGGAGGGAAGATGCAAGCCTCGTGTCAAGTTTCCGCACGTGCTACGTCGCCATCCATGGCTCAGCCCGGGGACTGGAAGAGGAACTCCACCGGATCAGAATTCCAGTTGTCGCCGGGGCTGGTCAGTCCGGCTCGTCCCAGGATTGAACTGTCAATCTCTGCGACGGCGGCCCGTGCCGTCGCGCTCATTCATCACGTGGAGGTCCGCATCATGAAGCTCGCACCGTTCTTCGTTCTCCTGATACTGCTGGCGGCTGCGGCGGTCGGACAAGATGTCGTTTCCGTGTTACCGGCACAGCCGACCGTGGGGGCAACAGTGACCCTCACCTACAACAGCGCTGCCAAAGCCGCCGTCCATCATTCTCCCAAGGAGATCAGTGCGCAGCTCTTGGGTGTTGGGAAGGACGGAGTACCGACCATGGTCGAAGTGACCATGCAGAAGAAAGGCACGTCATACAGCTGTTCGACAGATGTGGGCGAGGGGATCAGCCTCTTCTACGTACAATTCGCCGACGGCGACAAACTCGACAACAACAACGACCGGCCGTGGACGATCCTTGTGCATGGAGACGACGGACAGCCGCTGGCAGGTGCGCTTTACTCGAGAGGACAATCGTACCTCTCCGGACGCGCGCTGATGCTGAAGTTCGAGCGCGATCAGGAGCAAGGGGTCGCCGACCTTCGGGAAGAGGTGCGCCTCTACCCGAACGCCATGGGGCCACGCGCACTGCTGTGGTCCGCCACCCTGCGCGCCACGCCGGGAGACTCGACCAAGGAGGCCGTCGCCAAAGAATTGGAGGACGTCTACTCACGCGTTAAGGACAACGAGAAGGATGTGATCGCGCTTCTTCGGACGTTCGAAATGATCGGTCAGACGGAACGGGCGGCTGCAATTCGCACAGAGTGGACGACGAAGAACCCCAAAGGAGTGATCGCGGAGAACGACCGGTGGCAGCAGGTGTTCCAGGAACGGGATGCCGCGAAGCGATTCGGTCTGTTCGAGCAGGCGAGCACGGACTTCCCCGCGAAGGAATCAGACAGGGCGATGCGCGACAATCAGTACGTCAATTTCGCCATCATGGCCGGCGAAACGGACAAGGCGGTTGAGCACCTGAAGACCATGGCGAAGCCGTCACCGGACCTCTACAACACGCTCGCCTGGAATTTCATTGAGAAGGGAGAGCGATTGCCGGAGGCGACGGCGTGGGCCAGAACCGGAGTCGAACTCGCCCGGCGGAAGGATCCCTCCGAAAAGCCCTCCTACTTCACGCAACGAGCGTGGGTGGACACCTGGTCGACCCGGCTCGGCATGATACTGGACACGTATGCCTTCGGCCTGAAGCAGCAGGGCAAGAATCAGGAAGCGTTGGGAGCCTATGCGGAGGCGTACAAGCAGCTGAAGGGCTCAGACGTCGATGTGAACGCGCGGTATGTCGGAGCACTGGTGGACGGGAAGCGATACAAGGATGCACTACAAGTGGCCGACGAATGCATCCGCAAAGGCAAGTCCGCCGCCAAGCTCATGGAGAACTACAAGGCCGCCCCCGTGGCCGTCACCGGCTCTGAGCAGGGCTTCGACAAGCGGCTCAGCGGG
>CAYIHQ010000637.1:0-1886 GCA_964362905.1 uncultured Ignavibacteriaceae bacterium | reverse complement strand
TTGCCGTCCGGACTCTCCGTGGCGGTGCTGCAAACCCCTCATGGAAAGTTGATGCGGAAGATGTTGATGATGAAGTAGAAGAAACGTGGGAGGGGATTGGGGAGATGGGAGCGGGGAGTTGGGAGCAAGGAGCTGGGAGCAGGGAGCAACAACGCGCGCTTGAAGAAGCACCTTCACCTACCACTCTGAGGGGAGTGCGGTCATGCGGAATTTCCAGAAGTACCACGTGTACCAGCAGGCACTGCAATTCACTCGGACCGCGCGCTCCATCGTGCGGAACTTCCCTCGCGAGGAACAGTTTGTTCTGAGCACTCAGTTTATTCGCGCTGCCGATTCCATTACACTCAACTTCGCCGAAGGGGCGGGTGCAACTTCAGAGCGTGAATTCGCACGTTTTCTTCAGATCGCTGTGCGTTCGGCCCATGAGTGCGTCGGCTGTCTGGACATCGCTCACCACAACGCTTTCATTTCACCTGAGACATATGACCATCATGTGAAAACGGTGAACGAACTGATCGCGATGTTGGTCAGCTTCCGACGTACCGTGCTGGGCAACCGACAGGCCTGATCATTCGGCGTTTCTGCTCCCGGCTCCGGGCTCCATGCTTCCGACTTTCGACTATTCTCACACCACAATCCTCCAGACGTATGCTACCACTCCACACACGACAAACGCCAGCACGAGCGGCAGGAACGTGCCCACCGTGGTCCATTTGACGCTTCCAGTCTCTCTATACATGGTGTAAATGGTCGTCGAGCACGGATTGTGCAGGAGACTGAACAACATCAGGTTGATCCCCGTCAGCATCGTCCATCCGCCGGCGTGGAGGATCGCGGCCGTCGCCGTCGCTGAATCCGCTTCAAACATGACCCCCGCCCCGCTTCCCACATCCACCATTCCCCCAGTCAGAACGGTCAGCATGAGGACGGTCGGGATGACGATCTCGTTCGCCGGAATGGCGATGATATACGCGAGCAGGATGACTCCGTTGAGCCCGAAATAGAATGCGAACGGGTCCACATGAAGCACAAAGTGCTCCGCGATGGTCGAACCACCCACATGGACATTTCCCACGAGCCAGATCGCGGCTCCGGCTGGAGCGGCCCACACCACGGCCCGCCAGAGAACAATGAGCGTTCGGTCGATGACGGAGGTATAAAGGGTTCGGAGGATCTGCGGCGGCCGGTACGGAGGCAACTCGAGGCTGAACGTCGACGCTTCTCCTTTCAGCACCGTTCTCGAGAGTACCCAGGACACGACGAATGTGAATGCGACGCCGATGAGCACGACTCCCACCACGGCGAGGGCCGATGCGGGTCCGGCCCAATAGGCGGGGACCAGTGCCCCGACGAAGATGGTCGCCATGAGGATCTGGGTGGGCCACCGGCCGTTGCAGATGGCGAAGTTGTTCGTAATGATCGCGATGAGCCGTTCGCGCGGACTGTCGATGATGCGCGTCGAGATCATCGCTGCGGCGTTGCACCCGTACCCCATGGCCATCGTCAGCGCCTGCTTGCCGTGCGCCCCGGCCTTGCGGAACAGACCGTCGAGGTTGAACGCGACGCGCGGGAGATACCCGAAGTCCTCCATGAGCGTGAACATCGGAAAGAAGATCGCCATGGGAGGAAGCATCACGCTCACCACCCAGGCGACGGCGAGATACACACCGTCGACCGTCAGGCCGTTGAACCAGGCCGGCAGGCCCGCCATCTCGGCCATCGACCGGAGCCACGGATGGCCGAGGTCGATCAGGAATTCCGCGATGAGTCGGGAGGGGACATTCGCACCTTCGATCGTCAGCCAGAAGACGACGGCGAGCAGCAGGAACATGAGCGGGAATCCCGTCCACCGGTTCGTGAGGAGACGATCCAACGTCCGGTCGAAG
>CAYIHQ010000636.1:0-1887 GCA_964362905.1 uncultured Ignavibacteriaceae bacterium | reverse complement strand
CTTTCCCGCCGGATCACGCTGACGCGATAGTACCCCGCTTTCCCTTCCACTGATCCGTCCCGGATTCGAGAACCTCCACCATCTGCAACTCCTGCAACAAAAGGCGGGTCCAATGGGTATACCCTCTGGTCCCTTCCGATTCTCCATGATCCCTCGGTGATACCTATGAAAAAAATCCTGGTGGCATTCCTCACGGTGTGCTTTGTCTCCACTCTGAGCGGTCAACAAGAAGAGCGCTCATCTGGCGGACTCCTCATCGGTGCCGCGGATGTCGGCGTCGGATTCGGCCATGTTTCGCGCGTGACCGGCCTCCGGTTCAATTGGTCGGACGACGAACTGGAGTACGTCAATGGCCTCAACTTCACACTCTGGAAACCGGCCCCGGGTCCGTGGCAGGGAACGATCAACGGCTTCGCCATCGGCATCGTCGCTCCGGCCGCCGAGGAGATTAACGGGGTGGGACTCAGTCTGGGCGCCATCCTCGCAGAGCGCAAGGCCACGGGGATCTTGGCGGGCGGATTGGCGGTCGTCTCCAAGGGTGACATCAATGGGATCGCATTCGGCGGATTGGCTGTTGTCGGGCAAGGTTCGATCACCGGGGCGACACTGTCATTTGGCGGCATCGTGTCTCAACGGGATCTGGTCGGCATCAACGTCGCCGGACTCGGCACCGTCTCGCAAGGCGACATGACCGGCATCAATTTCGCCGGGTTGGGGACGGTTGCACAAGGAAACATGACCGGTCTCAACTATGCGGGACTCGGCACGGTCTCTCAGGGAAGTATGAAGGGTATCACCATCTCGGGCTTGGGAACCGTTGCGCAGGGCGACATGATCGGGATCAACGTTGCCGGCCTTGGCACCGTGGCTCAGGGAGACATGTGGGGGGTGAATTTGGCGGGGTTGGGGCTCGTCGCGCAAGGTGAGATGACGGGCATCAACCTCAGCGGCCTGGGTACGGTCGCGCAGGGTGCGATGACCGGCATCAATATGGCAGGACTAGGAGTCATTACGCAGAAGGAACTTGCCGGCATCAACTTGACCTTGGGCCTCATGCGCGCGGAGAAGGGTGCGACCGGCCTCAACATTGCTGTCTACAAGAACGAGAGCAGAAGCATCAGGGGCATCAACCTGGGGATCGGATGGACGGAGAGCACAAGCCTCACCGGATTGACCGTGGCAGGATACAACAGAACCTACGGTCGGCAATCCGGCCTCACGCTCGGCCTCTTGAATCATGCTGAGGACCTCCTGGGCATCCAGGTGGGACTTTTCAATATCGTCGAATCGAATCCGTCGTGGGCGAAGTATCTTCCGCTCATCAATGTTCGCTTCTGACGACGTCCGCCAACTGAAGGACCCCCGGGGAAGATGTGATATCCGCCCCCTTCCATTCGAGGGGGGTTTTTTGTTACTTACATCCCATCATGGCACTCCGCCCTTCATTGCGCACAACGCAGCCCGCCCGCATCTGCATTGTGGATGATACCGTCATCCACGTCGCTTTGCTTCGGGGGATGTTGGAGCCGCGGGGTCACACGGTGATTCCCACCACCTCCGCCGAAGAAGCGATGAAGGAGGTGCTTCGAACGCCGCCGAAGGTCTTGATCGTCAACATTGGCATGCCCGGCATGGACGGATTCACTCTTGTCGAGGAGCTCCGCACGCGTGGCATGTCGGGCGAGACCCGTGTCGTCTTCATGACCGGTGGCAAGAATCCAGCGGACCACCAGCGAGCCATGGACCTCGGTGCTTCCGACCTCATTCGCAAGCCATTTGACCCCGACGAGACCCTGCAGCGCATCGAAGCCATCATTGCATTGAGCGGACCCACGCAGCACCGTCAGGGTGCGCTCGCTCCATTGAACAATCAACTCCTCAGTATCC
>CAYIHQ010000635.1:0-1890 GCA_964362905.1 uncultured Ignavibacteriaceae bacterium | reverse complement strand
GTACACCGTCCAGGCGTAGGTCAGGTCGAAGGCATTCAGATGATGTTCCGGCAGCGTACCCTCCGAAAGCATCAGGACCGGCTTCACCCGTTCCAGTTCGCGCCGGGCCGTCTCCCAAAAATCAGTCGGCACCATCTCTGCCACGTCACAACGAAATCCGTCGATATCGTATTCCTTGACCCAGTGCCGCATCATCGCGACCATATATTTGCGCAATTCGTGACGGTCGTAGTTCAGGTCCGCCACGTCGCTCCAGTCCTGATTCGGCGCGACGATGGCACCGTCATCGTTCGACGTGTACCACTCCGGATGGTCCAGCAACATCGGACTGTCCCAGGCGGTGTGATTGGCCACAAGGTCGATGATCACCTTCATTCCCATACGATGCGCCGAAGACACGAGCGAACGGAAGTCCTCCCCCGAACCGAACTCGAAATTGAAACCGTAAAAGTCGCGCACGGCATACGGGCTACCCAGCGATCCCTTTCTGTTCAGTTCGCCGACCGGATGGATCGGCATGAACCAAAGGACGGTCACCCCGAGATCCTTCAATTCCTGCAACCGCGCCTCTACGGCCGAGAAACTCCCGTCCTTCGAGAACGAACGCAGGTACACCTCGTAGATGACGGCATTCCTGACCCACTCCTCGCTGCGGCGTGCCGGCCGCTCCGCTAAAGACGACCGGAGGTAGCCCTCTTTCTCCGCAGTACGAATGATTCGCACAGGTCGAAAGATCCCCCCGGGGCCAGAATGGTCCACGACCCGGACGACCAGGGAGTTTTCCCCTGGGATGGCTGCTCCCGCAGCGTCGACGACAAACGGGTCACTGTAACCGACATGCGAACCGATTTCCGTTCCGTTCAGCCATACGACGGCGTCGTCGTCCACGCCCTCGAACAGCAATGACCAGGGTTCGCCGATCCCTACCGCGGAAAAGGTGCTGCGATACCACCCGATTCCATCATAATTCGCAAGAGGGGCGAGATCCTCCCACGCCCCCGGTACCTTGATCGTTTTCCATGTGACCGTGTCGTTCGTCTGGCGGGCCCAGTTCTCCTTTGATCCCACGTCCGATGGGTCCGCGCGGAAGGCCCACGGGCCATCCAGCGTTCGCAACGGTGTCGGTCCCTTGCCACATCCCGCCAGCCAGCCGGTGAGCAATATCAGGAGAGTGCATTTCATGAATGGGGTCATGTTCAACCTCTCGAGGAAGCGGGCTCGTCCGGTCGGACATTTGGGTCGTCAGCGTCCGGGACGAGGACGACCATGATACCGGCGATCACCATCGAAGCACCCCCAAGGACCAGGGCATTGATGGCGTGACCGCCCAGAAGCGTGCGCATAAAGAACCCGAGGATCCCGGCGGCGAAGATCTGTGGAATGACGATGAAAAAATTGAAGATTCCCATGTACACGCCCATCTTCGAGGATGGCAGGGCGCCGGCGAGGATCGCGTACGGCATCGAGAGGATGCTCGCCCACGCGAGCCCCACGCCGGCCATCGATGCCAGCAGCCAGAGCGGATCGCCGACGAACGCGAACGAGGCGAGTCCGAGACCGCCCGCGAACAACGAGAACATATGGACCGTCTTGCGCGAGGTCCGTTTCGCCAGCAACGGAAGGAGAAATGCCACGACCGCCGCAAACCCGTTGTAGGCCGCGAAGAGCACCCCGACCCAGTCGGCGCCTTCGTTGTACGCAACCGACGTGGGGTCCGTCGTGCCGAAGATGTGCGACGTCACGGCTGCCGTCGTGTAGATCCACATGGCGAAGAGAGCGAACCAGGAGAAGAACAGGACGATCGCGAGCCGTGCCATGGTCTTCGGCATCTGCCTCAGATAGTTAAGAACCACACCCACGCCCCGCACAAAACCAACGGTTGGTTTTCGC
>CAYIHQ010000634.1:0-1891 GCA_964362905.1 uncultured Ignavibacteriaceae bacterium | reverse complement strand
TCTATTCCTGGGAGGCTATTCTTCGCAGTACCGTTTCCGCACCGGTGAACTTTGAGACTCCGTGGACACTCGTCCTTCAGGATTCCACGGCGGACCCCGCCTCCGTCTTCGATATCACGGGCTTGCACGTCGAGCAGCGGCTGAATGGCTACCTGATGACGGTGCGAGCCGCCCGGCCTCTCGGGCCCGTCGAGTCGTGGCTGAAACCGGATGGGTGGCTGTTCCTGACGTTGGAAAACGCGCGTGCCGACACCGTGGCCCTCAAGTCGGTCCGCACAGGTGGCGCCATTCGACAGGTGTTGGTGTTCCAATCCCCTTCGTCCGTGCAGATCACGCTCAAGGTCGCGCCCGACGTGGAAGCCGCCGAGGTCATGAAGGATCCTTCCTCGAACGACCTTTTGGTAAACCTCCGGACACGCTCGCAGACAGAGCAGCAGGATCTGGATCGACGGCGCCAGGCCATGAAGGACAAGGGCCTCACCGAGCGCCGGAACCGGTGGAAACTGGATGTGATCGTCATCGACCCCGGCCACGGGGGTAAAGACCCGGGGACGATCGGAGTGCGAGGGACGTACGAAAAGAACATCGCGCTGGGGGTCGGGCTCAAGCTGGGAGAGCTCATCAAGAAACGTATGCCGGGCGTCAAGGTCGTGTACACCCGGTCCACGGACAAATTCGTCGAGCTCTACCGACGAACGCAAATGGCGAACGAAGCCGAAGGTAAGCTGTTCATCAGCATCCACTGCAATGCGCTGGAGAAGAAGCCGTCACGCACGAGCGGGTTTGAGATCTATCTGCTCCGGCCCGGCCGGACGGACGACGCCGTCCGCGTCGCTGCGCTCGAGAACTCGGTCATCGAGCTCGAACAGGACCGCGGCCGATACAAGCAGTTGACGCAGGAGGAGTTCATCCTCATCACGATGGCGCAGGCGGCATACATGAAGCACAGCGAGCGGTTCGCGGAGAGCGCTGCGAATGCCATGGCCGACCACACTACGCTGCGAAACGGGGGCATCAAACAGGCGGGTTTCTACGTGCTCGTTGGCGCCTCGATGCCGAATGTGCTCGTCGAGACCGGGTACCTCTCCAATACAAAGGATGAGGCGTATTTGCGAAGCCAGAATGGCCAGCAAAGGGTCGCGGAATCCCTGCTGAAAGGCGTAGAATCCTATCGCGACGTCTACGAACGCGACGTGAACGAGGGCCTTGGTTCGCTTCTTGATTCTCCCGGCTTGCGCGCCACAGCGCGAACACCCCTCGAATAACCCTTCCCTAGGACTGCCATGCGCCGCCGTACCTCCATCGCCCTCGGCCTCATTCTCTTCGCCTGCGGCCTCGGTGCCCAGCCCCGCATCACCAACGTGCGTGTCTTGACCGCCGGCGACCATCGATGGGGGTATGCTCAATTCACGCCGGACGGATCCTCCATCGTTTACACGACCCTCTCCTACGACGGCATCTGGATCCTCGACCTGAAGGAAGAGAAGCACCGTCAACTGACGTCGGACCCAGGGTCGGGGTACAACTTCGCGGTCAGTCCCAACGGCACTACGATCGCCTATCGGCGAACGGTGCAGGGAAAGACCTGGCGGGAACGGAAACAGGAAGTGGTCACCATGAACGTGGTGTCCAGGTCGAGCAAGGTCCTGGGTGCCGCCCGGTCGATCTCCACTCCTGCCTTCGACGGCAACAGTCCGGCTTTCATCCAGGCAGGCGCCATATTCAATCCGGCCCCTTCGAAGAACCGGGTCACACTACTCGGCGTTGAGGCACAGAAGATCCAACTGCTCGTGAACGGACAACGACGCCAGCTCGACCCTCTCGGCAACGGCAGTTACATCTGGCCTTCCCTCTCGCCTGACAAGAAGTCGCTTCTGGCGTATGACATGGA
>CAYIHQ010000633.1:0-1895 GCA_964362905.1 uncultured Ignavibacteriaceae bacterium | reverse complement strand
TCCTCCTTAGACTGACCGGTTCGTAGCCGCGGTGCCGTCCGCTTGATTGGTGTGATACGCGCGGCCCTTCCACACGACGTCGCGGACGAAGAATACGCGCAGGGGCATGAGTAATACGTAAGCGAAATAGTACAGTTCAAACCATATACCGAACCGGAGGTCCCGCAGACGGCCCACTCGTGCCGCCACGATCCCCACAAACATGAGATCTCCCCATACCTTCAGTCCCAGCCACAACCAGAATGCGCCGGCATCGAAGAAGGCCGCCGCTACCAGGGATGCATGCATGAGAAAAGCGGTCACCACAAGCGTGTAGCCAAGCCAGTTCAGGTCCAATCCGCCGCGCCCCCAACGATGCTTCTGCTCGATCACCTCTCGAATGGAGGGACACGGACGGGTGACATTGGTCGTGGCGGGGTCCACCATGAACCGGTATCCCCACCGGCGGGTGTTGACAACCGCTTTGAACAACTGAAAATCCTCCGTGACGCTGTTCTTGATGGAACGGAACCCGCCCACGTCGTCGTACGCCTTCCGGTGAATCGAGAAGTTGTTGCCGATGATACTCAGTGGCAGACGCAACCCGACGGTGGCCGCAGCGATGCCGAGCAGAAACGTCCAGTCCAAACTCTGCATCCCCTCCAACGCGCCGTTCGATCGCTGCACGGTCAGTCCACCCACCACGCCAACGCCCGGCATGAACCGCGCGGCGGTGCCTTCCACCCAGGTCGGGGGAATGACGCAATCCGCATCGGTCATGAGGAAGATCTCCCCCCGCGCAACGTCGATGCCGTGCGCCAGCGCATTTGACCGGCCCGTGAGATGCGTGCTCTCCTGAGGGACCACCACGCGAAGATGCGGGAACGACGGCGCGAGCTCCTGCGCAATGCGGGCCGTCCCATCCTGCGAATGGTCGTCGATCAGGATGACCTCGTAGCGGTCCCGCGGATACGTTTGGTCCCGCACCGACTCAAGGCATGCCCGGATGGTCGCTTCCTCATCCCGGGCAGGGATCAGGACGCTCACGAACGGCCGTGGCGACGGATCCTTGACGTCCGCTGCCACCGACCGGAGAAGTCCCACGACAAGCGCCGTCAGGATGACGAGGTACGCGCCGCCGGCGAGGAAGAGGAGGAGTTCGATCATGTTCTCAGAGACCGCCAATGGCCGTTCCCCTGTCGCGGAGACGCCGGATCACTTCCCGAACCACGGATCCGATGAAGCCCGCAGTCCGGTCGTTGTCGTGAAACAACAGAATGTCTCCCGGGCGCGTCCGATGAACAACCCTGTCGACGATCGTCGTCGGAGATCCTCCCGCAAAGTCCCAGGAATTCACTCCGAAGAGAACCGTCTCCAACCCGGCGGCGCGAGCCACCCGCGGTGTGCCCAGGTCGAATCGTCCGAACGGAGGCCGAAACATCGTGGGTTTACTTCCCCCCGCTGCGGCAATTACGTCATTCGTCCGCGACAGTTCATGCGCAACGTCTTCTCGCTTGCGAAACCACACCGGCTGATGGAAGAACGAATGGTTCGCCACTCCGTGTCCTTCTTCACACATTCGTCGCACAAGCGTTGGATGCCGCTCGACGTGCTTCCCGAGAAGAAAGAAACAGGCTCTCGCCTTTTCCTCCTGCAATACCTTCAGCACCGCCGGCGTCGCGTCCGGATGTGGGCCGTCGTCAAACGTCAGCCAGACATCAGAGGACCCGGTGGTCCACCGGACCGAACGCACCAGGAACGCCAGTGGGGGGATGTACCAATCAGCCACGGGCTTTGCTCCAGACAGCCACGAGTTCGCGCCGGACCGGCGGAGCTCCCCATCGAGCCGGGTCGACCTCGACCAGGTCGCGGTAGACGCGCACTTCCGTCGCAGAACGCAGAAGGGGTTCCTCCGA
>CAYIHQ010000632.1:0-1900 GCA_964362905.1 uncultured Ignavibacteriaceae bacterium | reverse complement strand
TGGTCCGTCTTCGCCACAACCAGCAGTCCGGAGGTGTCTTTGTCCAACCGATGCACGATCCCCGGGCGGCCGGGGGCTCCCCCGGAGAGCGAGGCGGCATGGTGCAGAAGTGCATGCACGAGCGTACCGGTGTAATTGCTGTAGGCGGGATGTGTGACCATGCCGGCGCGCTTGTTCACGACCAGGAGTTGGTCGTCCTCATACACAATATCGAGCGGGATGTCCTCGGGCAGCACGTCCGGCGCTGGAGGCCGGAGCAGCGTCACAGCGATCACGTCGCCGGGCTGGACGGTGTAGCTGGACCGCCGTGCGCGGCCATTCACGAGCACCATGCCGGCGCCGATGGCCGACTGCACTTTGGCCCGAGTGGCATTCTCCACCATGCGGGTGAGGTAGATGTCGAGTCGAACGCGAGACTGGCCGTCGGGCACATCGAACCGGAGTCGAGCGCGCGGCTCGTTGTCCGTCGTGGGTGCCATTGGTCAGGAAGCGGCGGGGGGAGTCGGTGGCTCGGCCGGGGAGCCGGAGATCTCCTCGGCCTCGACGTGGCGGTGCGTGAACAGCAGGAGGACGACACCAGTCGAAACGGCCGCGTCGGCGATGTTGAAGACAAACCATCGCGTGAGCTGGAAACTGCCGAGGGAGATGTCGAAGAAATCCACGTCGAAGAAATCGACGACCCTGCCGTGGAACAACGGGCCCTCGCCGAAAAGGATCCCGTAGAACATCCGGTCGACGAGGTTGCCGATCGCACCCGCCAGAATCAACGCGAGGGCCAGCCGGAGGGCGAGCGCATGGTCGCGGATGTGGTACATGTACGCGGCGATGGCGACTGTGGCAAGGAGCGTGAAAAGGGTGAGGACCAGCTTGCTGTCCGTGTCGATCCCGAAGGCCATGCCGGGATTCTCGACGAATGTCAGGCGGAAGAAATCACCGAGGAGCGGGATGCTCTCTCCGAGGTGGAGCCCTTCGTGGTAGATCCGGAGGGATGGGATGGAGAATCCCTTGACGAGCAGTTTTGACACCTGGTCGATCACGACGACCAGGGCGGTCACGAGGAGCACGCGCATGGTGCAGGTCCTTCCGGGATCAGAGACGCGCTCCGGACCCCTTCTTCATCTTGCATTGCACGCATTGCTGCGCGTGCGGGACAGCTTCGAGGCGTTCCTTCTCGATGAGTTTGCCGCAGTCGGTGCAGAAGCCGTACGTGCCGTTCTCGATCCGTTTGAGGGCGTCGTCGAGATAATTGAGGAACTTCCCTTCGCGCGAGGCGAACAGGAACACTTTTTCCCGCTCCATCGCGTCGGTCCCCTGCTCCATGTGGAGCGAATAGGTCGAACTCTCGTTCGCGTATTCCCCGGTCTGCACATCCATCATGCTCGCCTTCAGGGACTCGAGTTCTTCGAGGATCTCTTTGCGCTTGTCGACGATGATTTTCCGGAAGTACTCCAGTTCCCGTTTGCCGTACCCTTTCCTGGGTGGAGCTTTCACGACCGGAGTGACGGGGGCTTTGGACGCCGTGCGGGGGGGTGCCGCCTTGGCGCGCGCAACAACGGTGCGGGGTGCGATGGATTTCTTGGGCGTGGACTTTTTTGCCGCGCTCAATGTTCGTTTCGTTGTCGTTTTCTTTGCCATGACGTCTCTCCTACCGCGCGAATGACCTGGCATCTCGCTCAAGGGATGGTCAATATACACTATATCTTTTCAACTGCAATGTCAGCAACCTCACCGTTCACGTCGATCCGCGTCATTCCCGTGGACGGCGATCCGGCGACCACCACATCCTTTGCCAACGTTTCTTGACGCACGTACATGTCCATCGTGGTCAGCGCTGCCTTGAGCCGATCGGATGCGGCAACGGTGATCCGGATGCGGTCAGTGACCCGAAAACCGGATTCTT
>CAYIHQ010000631.1:0-1902 GCA_964362905.1 uncultured Ignavibacteriaceae bacterium | reverse complement strand
CGTCTTGGGAAGCGACCTGCTTGGTACCCGAGCAGCCGAACAGGGTCGACGCGACCACAAATACCGCAACGAATGTGGTGATACGGATAGGCATGACTTTCTCTTTATGGAAGCGGGTCCAAGAAAACCAGGAACGTAAGACACCAGAAACAGTCCATAAACAAACGACCCTACACTCAGAAGTCATTCGTCGTTCCCGCACTTGTCCCCGCATGCCTGCCCCGGCACGCAGTTGGCCGGGGTTGTGGGCGGGGATGCTTCTGGCGCCTGCCTGCCGTAGCGCCTGCCAACCGTAACGACAGTGCAGGTTGGGCAGCGCAGGCAGGGGAATCGCTCATTTTCAAGAGCGCGGCCCCCGACAGCAACATTCGGGGGCGACGCAGGTGGATTTTTGAGATCAGTTCTACTTTGTGTTCTATGTGTTCCCCGGCCTTGCCCGAGGCGCGGCCGAGGGCGGGCTTTGTGGCTGATCCGTTCTCTTGCGATAAGTTCTAGCGAAGGAGAAGCATTTTGAGCAACCGGCGATGGCCGCCGAAGGACATCGCAGCGATGTAGGTGCCGCTGGGAAGGGCTTGCGCATTGAACGATACCTGGTGATCGCCGGCCGGGTAGTCCTTGTGGTCGACGACCGTCGCCACACGACGACCGAGCATATCCGCAACGTCGATCGTCACCGTCCCGGGCTCGGAAAGCCGGAACGGGATCGTCGTCGTGGGATTGAAGGGATTCGGGAAGTTCTGGTCGAGCGCGAATCCATCCGGGAGGAGAACCGATGTCTCTTCATCGACTCCCGAAGGGACAGTCAGATACGCCCGCACCACCAGATTGTATCCTGTCCCGTAGTTGTCGGGTTCCTCGAAATTGTACCACAGGAAACCGGAACCGGCGTCATAGTAAGATGATGAACGCGTTGTCGGAACGCTCCCGTCATCCGTCAGGAACTGGAGCGTATCGCCGACCGTGCCGACGATCTCGAAGACTACGTGGAAGTTCACGTTGGCCTGGACCGTGATGTTCAACGGCGTTAGGTCTACCTCATTGAACGCACCGGAGGTCAGCGATGAGAACGGCCTCGTGACCGCGCTGCCGATCTGGGCATCGGGGATGCCCCCGATGCTGCCCGCCTTGTGGGAGAATACCGTGACCATCAGTGTGCCGGTTCCCTCGATCGCGCCCGAGCCGCCGTTGAGCCGGAATGTCACCTTCTCCAATGGAGCGGTCATGCCGGGCGTGAACCGCACGGCGTATTTCCGGTCGTCGTATTCTGATGGCAGGTCAAACACGAACGCTTCAGGCCCGAAGTTCTCGAGAATGGTCGCATTCGACGGTGCAGCGTCGCCGTTGGAAACCAAATTGGCGGTCGTAGCGGCGCCCGCCGTCGCTGTCACAGCCACGCGGCTCGTCGCCGTATCCACGGCTGGGTCCCACGATTCTCCGGCCCCATTGTAGTACTCCGACAGTACAGGATTAGCGAACGAGAGACCGCTGAGATCGTCGGCGTACGGTCCAACGCTCGATCCACCCGTAAACGCCGTGCGCACCGGCTCGACCTTGACCCAATAGGACCCTGGGGCCAGGCCGCTGATGGTGTAAGAGCCGTTGTTCTGCTGCAGGTAGTCGGTCACCGTGGAGACCTGAGTCATCAGGGAATCCGTTGTGCTGATGGCAACAACCACAGCGCCGCGCACCACGGCCGCATCCTGGCGTGTCACAGTCCCGGTGATCGTCCCAGTCGTCGCGGCGTAGGATGCTACCGGGTAGAGACGCGAGACCGCGGCAATATCGTCCGGATTCAGCGTCCCGAGCTGCGTGTCGTCGTCCGTCGAGGTGGGGTACATGGTGGGAATGTATTCGTCGTTCACCGTATTGCCATCCGCCGCATAGGTCGCATTGATCTGGGTG
>CAYIHQ010000630.1:0-1908 GCA_964362905.1 uncultured Ignavibacteriaceae bacterium | reverse complement strand
CCTGCTTGGACTCAAGGTGGATGACATAGCTGCATTGGAGAGCACTCGCGTGCCCCAGACTCATTTTCACATACGTGCTCCGTTCTCCGGGACGATCATCGAAACCAAAGCCCGACAAGGTTCGTACGTGCAAGTCGGATCGGCGTTGTATGAGCTCGCCGATCTCTCGACACTCTGGGTGCTCACGGACCTGTACGAGAAGGATCTGCCGTTCGTGAAGGCCGGAATGACCGCTCAGATCAACGTCGCAGCCGATGCGCGACCTCTTCCGGGCGTGATCTCAACGATCTACAGCGTGATGGACGCGAGGACCCGAACGGTCAAAGCAAGAGTCCAAGTCGACAATCCCCGCGGGATACTCAAACCTGAGATGTTCTGCACCGTCCATGTGCAAACCCGGATGGACAGCAGCACGATCAAGGTTCCCGCGAGCGCACTGCTCGGCGAGCCCAGAAAGCACTACGTCTTTCTCGCCCTGAATGACACCACATTTGAGCGGCGAGATGTGCTCACAGGATTTGAGGGAAGGGATGTCGTGGAGATATTGGATGGTCTCCTGGTCGGCGAAAGGCTCGTCACCAAAGGAGGATTCTTCTTGAAATCCGAGCTCGCCAAAGAGACATTTGGCGAGGAGCACTAGGCCGGAGAGACCCATGATCAACGCCATCATTCAGGCCGCGCTACGGCAACGCCTGCTCGTCATCGCCGCAACGGTGCTGCTCTCCGCCATCGGCATCTACGCGCTCTCGACGATTCCCATCGACGCATTTCCGGACGTCACGAACATCCAGGTCCAGGTCATCGCAGAGGCGCCTGGATTTTCACCCGTGGAGATCGAACAACTGGTGACCTTCCCCATCGAAGTGTCAATGAGCGGCCTTCCACGGCTCACGGAGGTGCGTTCTATCTCAAAGTACGGTCTCGCAGTGGTGACCATCGTGTTCGAGGACGGGGTGGACGTCTATTTTGCCCGACAGCTGGTGCTGGAGCGCCTGCAGAAGGCCCGCGAGTCACTCCCTCCGAACGTCCCCGAACCCGAAATGGGCCCGATCGCATCAGGCATGGGAGAGATCTATCAGTATTTCCTCGAGAGCGACAGCCTGGACATCATGGGGCTCAGGTCCATTCAGGATTGGATCGTCAAGCCCCAACTAAGGACTGTCCCCGGCGTCACAGAAGTGAACAGCTTCGGTGGATTGGTCAAGCAGTATCACATCATCGTTGATCCCGCAAAGCTCCTCGGCTACAGCATTACGTTGAACGACGTGTTTGAAGCTGTCGAGCGGAACAACTCAGTGGCCGGCGGCAACTATCTCGAACACGCTTCGGAGCAGTACATCATCCGCGGGATCGGTTTGGCAAGCACGCTGCAGGATTTTGAAAACATCGTCGTCAAAACCGAAGGGGGCACGCCTATCACCATCGGGAATGTGGCGCGCGTGGCCGTGGGGCCCGAAGTTCGCCAGGGAGCCGTCGTGATGCAGGGACGCGGGGAAGTGAGTGCGGCGATCGTGATGATGCTGCGGGGAGAGAACAGTCGGAAGGTCATTCAGCGTGTCAAGGAAAAGGTGGAAGAGGTCAACAAAACTCTGCCTCCCCATGTGAAGATCCATCCCTATTACGATCAGACCGATCTGGTGGACAAAACTATCGCCACGGTCAAGACGAATCTCTTCGAGGGGGGTCTCCTGGTTGTTGCCGTCTTGCTCCTGTTCCTGGGAGACATTCGGGCTGCGCTGATCGTTGCCACCACGATCCCTCTCTCCATGCTGTTTGCCTTCATCGGCATGCAATGGATGGGATTGACGGCGAACCTGATGAGTCTCGGAGCGATCGACTTCGGAATGATCGTCGATGGCTCAGTCGTGATGGTAGAGAATTTTACCCGGCGGCTGACTCACAAAGAAC
>CAYIHQ010000629.1:0-1912 GCA_964362905.1 uncultured Ignavibacteriaceae bacterium | reverse complement strand
CGCATTAATGCGCTCGACCACGACGATCCTCACCGAATCTGCGGCGTTCCCACCTTGTCCATCCGTCACTCGGCACCGAATGACAACAGTTCCGAACGCGGCCGGGGCCTGCCACACCGCAGATCCCCACGCCCCGAGGACTGAGCCATCGGACGAACTCCACGCATAGTCGAGGGTGTCGCCGTCCGCGTCCACGGCAGTGCAAAATAGTTCGATCGTCTGTTCGGAAACGACGGTGTCGACCATTGCCCCGAGCGCTTTGATGCGCGGGGGCCTGTTCCCCGGTAGCACACCCGAGTGATAGTCGACGACGATCCCTCCGGACATCAAGCGACCCTGAACGTATGTCAACGAAGCACTCGCGGGAACGAGCGCGACGACCACAGCTCCATTGGGAGGGATGACGATCGAGGACGCCCCCGACACCAGTGAAGCGAGGTTCGTGTTGGTGACGACGTCATAGATGTTCGTGAGACTGTCTCCGACGGCCAGCGTCACAGATCGTGTTTCGGAATAAGGATTGTACAAGAGATATGTGGGGTACGCCGGGGCACGGTAGAAGTCTGTTGTGAGGAGGTTGAGTCGGAGAATGCCCGGAACGTCCGTTGAGTCCACGACCGCAGCAAGGTACCCGACCGAGGACGAGCTGTAGAGGGACAGATTGGTGGCCGCCCAGCCGCCAGCCATGGCGTCGCCCGTGGCGAACGGACCGGCACCCTGGACGGATTGCCGGAGAGCTTCATAGGCGACGACGGAACGGGGATCGTTGTTACGTGCCCATGCCCTGCCGTCCTGCAATGAGTCCGGGAGGTACGAAGAATAGAACATGCGCGCGGCGTTCGATGCGTTGAGGATCCACTTTCCCAGCGCTCTGGCAAATCGTTCATCGTACCGCGCCACGGGGGCAAGCGCAGCGATCTGCTGGAAGGTGTTAAGGGCGAATGCATAGTCGTTCACGCCGTTGACCTCGCCGATGAGGCCGCTATAGTCGCGTCCTCCCCGCGATCCCACGATGGCCCCCCAGGACCGGAGGGGCCCAACGTCAAAGCACCAACCAAGAAGTTTTGCCAGGTCGTAGTTCGTTCCAAGTTCAGCATTCATCCTTGCGGCCGTCTGAACACCGTAGGACAGCTGTAGTTCGTACGATGGATTGGAGGAAAGGGCGTTGAGCGCATCCATGGCCCATTCAGCACCGACCCGGTACCGAGGTTCCCCGGTCGTCACAAACGCCGCGTACATGATCCAACCGATCGCCCCCGCCGCTTCGGGTTCCGGGACCCCGACGTCGTTGGCGGTCATGGTGGAAAGACGCCACGCGCGATGAGAGAAGCCCGGCGTGCTCCACGGTGCGATCCTCCCTCCCATTGCCCGCGACGCCGTCCACCATCGGTCGGCGACCAACCTGAACTGACGATCGACCTCCGCCGAAGGAGGGTACAGGGAAGAGAGCTGATAGAAGAACACATTTGGCATTGTCTCATACCACCAATCATCCCCGCTCGTCACAACCGGACCGTTCAAGTAGACATTCTCGGCAGGTCGATTGTTGAACCAGTCCCTGGACATGGTCACCCAGTCGCGGCCGAAGAAGGTGCGCATGTCGTGTCCAGCCAGCGTCGCACCCACGAGCGCGGGCAGCGCATTGATGGCTTCGCTGATCGACGGATAGTTGGTGCCGACGTACGGATGGATCCGAAAGGCGGGAGAAAAGGGAAAGTTGACGCCATTCGGAACTACCGTAACAACGGGAAGATACGCTCCGCTCACGCCCTCATTGAATGCCAGGCTGTCATAGCCAAGAACGACGCTTTTCCAGTCCCGCATGACCAACGGCGAGGGCAGGTCCGGCATGAGGTCGATCCTCGGCACCGCCGTCTCCTGCGCCCAACTCGTTGTTCCGGCAGCGCCGACG
>CAYIHQ010000628.1:0-1915 GCA_964362905.1 uncultured Ignavibacteriaceae bacterium | reverse complement strand
AATTGGCAGAGCAGCGGTCTCCAAAACCGCAGGTTGGGGGTTCGAGTCCCTCCTGACGTGCGCGACGGAAAAGAAGGTGAAGCAAACGAAATGACTCACTCGGCGGCAGGCAGGCGAAACCGTGCCGTCCCGTCCACGGGAAAGGCTGGGGGTTCCCCGCCCGATCGCCGGACGAGTTGGCACTTATGCAACTACCATCGGCTGGAATGAAACGATGAAAGAAAAGATCGTCAACTTTGTCAATGACGTCGGCAAAGAGATGGAAAAAGTCACATGGCCGACACGGCCGGAACTGGTCGAGTCGACCCGCATTGTCGTCGTCGTCTCTCTGGTCATCGCGGTGTTCGCGTGGGTCGTCGACTTGGCCGTGAGTGAAGCCCTGAAGGCCATTCTCTAATCCCCCCGGAAAAACACGCGTGAACAAGCGATGGTATGTGGTCCGGACCTACTCCGGACATGAAACGAAAGTGAAGACGTATCTGGAAGCGGAGGCTGCTCGCCTTGGACTTCAGGAGCGCCTGTCGTCGGTCATGATCCCCTCCGAGAAGGTCGTGGAGGTGAAGGACGGCAAGAAGAAGCACAAAGTGAAGAACTTCTTCCCGGGATACGTGCTCGTCGAGGTGGTGCTGGACAAGGAGACGGTCCACGTGATCCTCGAAGCGCCGTCGGTACTCGGCTTCATCCCCGACAAGAACAATCCCGCGCCGCTGCAGCCCGCCGAAGTGCGACGGCTCGTCGGAAAGATGGAAGAGCGGCAGGAAAAGGAGATCGTCGTGGTGCCGTTCAAGCTCGGCGACCCGATCAAGGTCACCGAGGGCCCGTTCAACAACTTCAACGGTTTCGTGCAGGAGGTCAACGGGGAGAAGATGAAGGTGAAGGTGATGGTCTCCATCTTCGGACGCAAGACCCCCGTCGAGCTCGATTTCTCCCAGGTCGAATTGGAAAAATAACCGCAGGATAGGCAGTCATGGCAAAGAAGATCACTGGATTCATCAAATTGCAGATCCCCGCAGGTCAGGCGAATCCGGCCCCCCCGGTCGGCCCCGCGCTCGGCCAAAAGGGCGTCAACATCATGGAGTTCTGCAAACAGTTCAACGCTCGGACCAAGGAACAGTCGGGACTCATCATCCCCGTCGTGATCACGGTCTTCAGCGACAAATCGTTCACCTTCATCACCAAGACGCCGCCGGCCGCCACGCTGCTTCTGCGCGCCGCGAAGCTGGAAAAGGCATCGGGCGAGCCGAATCGGAACAAGGTTGGCAAGGTGACGCAGAAGCAGGTGCGTGAGATCGCGACCCTCAAGATGCCGGACCTGAACGCCAATGACGTCGAAGCGGCCATGCGTATGGTCGCCGGCACCGCCCGCAGCATGGGCATCACCGTCGAAGACTAAGGACGGGAGGACATCACACCATGAAGAAGCACAGCAAACGTTTCACGGCCGCGGCGAAGCTGATCACGCTCCGCAAGGAGTATTCCATCGCGGATGCCGTCGGGCTGGTGAAACAGTCCGCCACCGCAAAATTCTCCGAGGCCGTCGATATCGCCGTCCGGCTCGGCCTGGACCCCCGCAAGGCGGACCAGGCGTTGCGTGGAACCGTGTCGTTGCCGCATGGCATCGGCAGGCAGGTGCGCGTACTGGTCATCGCCAAGCCGCCCAAGGATGAAGAAGCACGTGCAGCTGGCGCCGACCAAGTGGGTTACAAGGACTTCCTCGAGAAGATCCAGCAAGGGTGGGCGGATGTCGACGTTATCATTGCCACACCTGACGTCATGGGCGACCTTGGCAAGCTCGGCAAGATCCTCGGCCAGAGTCCGCTGAAGTTGGAGTACGCCGTCACGTCCGCCACCGGCGGCCTCGGCCGCGGCGTCATCGACACGATCGACCGCGCGCGGGGCAAGGTCCTTCCCGACG
>CAYIHQ010000627.1:0-1925 GCA_964362905.1 uncultured Ignavibacteriaceae bacterium | reverse complement strand
GTGCCAGCTGGAGGGCGCGGCCCGCTCTACTTAAGAGCGAAGCGAGAAAGGTCCCCCGACGCGAGAAGAAGAGCGACGCCAGCAGGACTCCCAGAAGCAGCAAGTTGAGCGTGGCGAGTGCGTTGACGGCGGTTCCCGTGAGGACCAGGGTGAACACGACGGCAGGGAACATCAACGTGCTGACCGTCGCTGCGAGGAGATGCGATCGCGTGCGGGAGAGCACGTATCCTATCGCCAGCAAGGCATAGCCGTAGACCGGCGGACGATACGCGGGATCGCCCAAAACGTAGAGGATGTCCAGGAAGCCGAATGCGACGATGAGAAACAGGAGTAAGGAGGAGAGGAAGAGCGCAGACCGACGTTGCGTCAGGTCGGTGATGCGGGCATCGGGCTCAACAAGCCGTTGCAGCAAAATGCGTGGCCAGATGAACCTGGAGGAAGGGGGGGCGGTTGAGGTCATGGCGTCGGCGGACCCGCAATGATAGTCAGGTGTCCGCGAACACGCAAGCGAAATGGGTCACCCCGCCCGCGCAACGTCCATGACGCCTGCAATCCCTGTCGAAGAGCGGCGGCTCGCCGCCTTACGAAGCTTCGAATGCCGTACCCGAACAGACAGAGCACGCGGTCTCTTGTCCGTACACGATGGTGCCGCACCCGGTGCAGATGCGGTACGATCGCAATGGTACTGTGCCGGCCCGGTCATCGGCCTCCTTGATGAGGGCAAGATGTCCGGAGTCCGCGCTGCCCGTGTGGCGAAACTGCTGTGCGGCCTCGGGCCATCCTTCCCGTTGGGCGGCGGAGACCATTGGCGGATACAGCCCTTCAACCTCCGTCCGTTCAAGGCTGGAGGCCATCCTCAGCGCCTGCCAGATCGAGCCCAAGGAAAGACAGGCGGCCCTCGACGTGTCTGTACCCTGGTTTCGTGACACCAATAACTGTTCGTGGAGCGAGGCATGGACCGATTCTGACTTCGAGATCGCCCGGAAGAGGGCGGCGAGATTGCCGAGGCGTTCCCGGTCGGCCACCTTCGCCGCGCTGGCATACCACAACGAGCGCTTGAACGCGCACGCGTGCGCGACCTTCAGATTTTCGATGGTGACGGTGGGGATCGGCGGCGCTTGCGCTTCCTTGGCACAGCCGCCCAGAAGGACGGCAACTCCGATGCCGATAGGGAGGAGGAGTTTCTGGAACATCATTGGGACCTCTTGGAAATGTGACCGGGGAAGATGAGTCAATCCACGTGCCACCCCGGAGCGTCAGTTTTCTCTCGATGCGGGGGGCTTGCTTCCAAAATTTGAGAGAGTCCCACCGATTCCAAGAATTGGGACACGCTCTGGCGGGGAGGGATGCGGAACGGTTATCCCCGCAGGGGAGTCATCATCGTAGCTGATGCAGGATGATGGGGATGACAAAGTACGCCAGGCTCATGCCGCCCACGGTCAAGCCGGCGAGGGCGCCGATGCTCCAGCCGGCCAGGGTGAGTTCGGAGGTCTTGGGATTGCGCGCGGCGCGCATGGCCAGGTAGGTACAGAGAGTCCCACCACCGATGCCCACCAGAGAAAGACCCCCAAAGACGACGAGGAGGATACTATCCATGCGTGCAATCTCGGGAGAATTCGGCATAGGCTCAAGCCCGACCCGTCATGACGATCCCGCAATGATGCTAACCGTGATTCTTAATTCGACCTTAGGTCTGCGAGCGGGACAACTCCAAGCGTGCCTCGATGTAAATCGCAAAAATACAAGAGACCCTCCTTCACTTCCATGCCCGAGACATCCCTCACAGGACCAAGCATTGACGGCAGCTCAGTCCGCGAGCCCAAATGATATCTGCGTATTGGATTCGGCTCACGGCCGAGTTCCACGGAGTAAGCAATACCCCGCTCGACCTCCAGATAATATCCCAGACGCGCGGCCGTGCTGTC
>CAYIHQ010000626.1:0-1926 GCA_964362905.1 uncultured Ignavibacteriaceae bacterium | reverse complement strand
GCCTGGCGGCTGTCCGGCGTCTTCGGAATTATTTATCTCCCGTTCCGTTGTCCGCCGTCTCGAGTGTGGGGTTATTGCCCTGCATAGTTCTAAATTCTTAGTTAATGGTTCTATTTTGGTTTACATTAACCGCCTTTCCGATTACTTATTTGTTTTGGCCAGATATATTAATTTTCAGGAGGAAGTGGAAGAGATGGTCTGGAAAAGATAATTCTCATCCTCGTGTTTTACCCGTTCTTTTTCTCCATCTCTTTTAATAGTGGGATTTCACTCATTTTTCTCGGGTATGTAAGATCTGTTGTTAAAATCTTAAATCCCCTGGTTTTTAGATGAACCATTGTTTCTCCTACACAATTTTGCGGAACAAAGGCAATTTTAGCTTCCGAATCAGTAACTTCAGGTGTCGTTTCAATAAATTTCTTCTCCTCATCTGTAATTCCATCCATATTTTCCAGGCTCACTCTTCTTATACTAAGATTTTTACCCCTGATAATTATTTTATTAACCCCTAACTCTTTCAGATTGTCAGCAAGTGAGTTCCATGGGTTTCCTGTTTCAGCTGGTGTTGGATCGTTGGAATATGTTTCCATATAATACATGGTTCCAGTTTTAGAAATGCCTGAGTAATATTCTTTGTACCGATCGGTTGCCTTTTGCTTCTCACCAACATCAATTGTCTGTCCCTTAGTAATTGTGGTTTCTATGAGAGCAAGATTTGGAAGTGGAGAGGATAGCCCCGCCTGTACCGCCTGAGCCCTTTTTTCTTTGTATTCATTGTCTAAATCTTCAAAAAAGCCAGGAGTTTCTTCTTCAAAATGTGAATGAACCCAAATTTGCATGGTACCATCTGACTTTTGTACCTTTTCTCTTAATTCCTGTTTTTCTTGAGGAGTAAGATTGGTAAATTTTTTCATTTCAAAAGAAGTTTTCACTTCTGAATTTTCAGGTTGAGTTGTTTGAACATTCATTCCGACCTCGGTACTAGTGGCATCAGGCATACTCTTCATTATAACAAGTTATTCTTACCCAGTTTTTAATTTACTAGATTTTCTAAAAACTGCTAGAATGGGTCTATGCCCATATTTCCTGAGAGGAAAGCACTGATTTCCTATTGACAAGGTGTACACTGGGTGATAAATTGGGATCATGCAAACAGTTACTTGGTCGGCCACTAAAGCCAGAAATGAGTTTTTTGACCTCCTTAACTATGTGGCAAGCGGTAGGCAGGTGATTATAGAGAGAGATAAAAAAGAAGTTGCATTAATATCTTCCCCCAAGACAACAAAGACCGATTGGGAGGGCCTTAAAAGGGCTATGGATGCGTGCCATGGTATTTTGAAAGACTATGATGTTAAAGAAAACCCTCTTAGAAGACCTGGCTCTGCTGATTTTTTGGGGAAGTGGGATAAATGAGATTAATTATAGATACTAGCATTATTATTGATGAATTGCGTGGAGGTAAAAAGTGGGACGGATTGGTTGATGGGTTTAAGAAAAAGGACGCCGAACTTTTTTTGCCAAGTATTGTAATTTTTGAAATTTTTTCCGGGCAGAGCAGTAAAAATAAGAAAATAAAAAATAAAATAGACAGTTTACTTAGCTACTTTCGGTTAGTTGATCTCTCTGATGGAATTGCGCAAAGAGCTGGAGAAATATACAGAGATAATGATTCCACTTTAGGGGTTATAGATTATATTATCGCCGCGACAGCTATGGAAATTGGGGCCCAGGTTGTGACTTTAAACAAAAAGCACTTCCAAAAAATTCCCGGAGTTTCCATTTACCAGACTTCTTAAAAACTGCTAGAATGGGTATATGCCAGTTTTTCCAGAAAGAGAGAAAAGTGTCGTTGAAACTCCCGAAGAAGCCTCGGCCTTAACAATCGAAAGGAAAGAAGTTGTTACCCCGATTCCGGTTATATTTCAA
>CAYIHQ010000625.1:1324-1930 GCA_964362905.1 uncultured Ignavibacteriaceae bacterium | reverse complement strand
TCTGATGCACGGGGATCGTTTCCCAATTGATCTCGCCCGTATCTCCCGTGAGCATGGGAAGTCCATCCACGAGAAGCAGGACCCGGCTCCCCACGCCGCGGCTGTATCCCGATGATCCCCGGATGTTGATCTGGTCCTCGATCATCGAAACGCCGGAAACCTTGCGAATTGCCTCATCCGCATTGACAACCGCGCGCGACGCGATCTCTTCCGCTTCCATCGTTGCCATGCTCACAGGGACGTCTGCCAGGGCCTGGGCGCGTCGCGATGCGGTCACAACGACAGGCCCTTCGTTGATCGGCTCCTCACGAAGCATGACGATCAAGGCTGTATCCAGAGCGGTATGCACTCGGAACTCCGCCTGCCGCTTGGTCCGGTAGCCGACATGGGATATGACGATCTGATACGTGCCCACCCGAATGTCAGTCATCTCGAAACGGCCATCCTCCCCCGTCACGCTCCCTGTCGCACCGGGAACGAGGCGGACGACCGCTCCGACGACGGGCTCCCGGGAATCCGCATCCAGCACCGTGCCGATGACCCTGGGGATCTGGGCCAACGCGACCGGACAGAGAAAAAGAATGATTGCGAGCGCTCGCTTCATGG
>CAYIHQ010000625.1:0-1314 GCA_964362905.1 uncultured Ignavibacteriaceae bacterium | reverse complement strand
GATCACGGTACCGGATCGGGCACTGATGGTCCGCGGCGTTCCGGGAACCGATGGATCTTCGAGCATTCCGACGACCCGAAAACTGCCGACGACCAATTCAGGGCGCAGCTGCTGGATGACCCCGACGTACCGGTAGTCACCTGGCGTGAGTTCGAACCGGAATTGCACCGAATCCACTTGATACGGAAGGGATTCGCCGAGCGAGGGATACAGAAAGATCGTGCGCGGCTCGATCAGAACACCCGTGATGATGCGCGCCGAATCCATCGGATACTCGAGGGATGCAAACAACCACAAGCCTTGTAGACTGTCGGTCGGTGGCCATGGAGAGGCGGAGCTGAATCGAATGGTTCCCGCGATGCCGGGCTTCACTTCCGGAGGCGGCGTCAGGCCACCATCACAGGCAATTCCGCCCCCCAGGAGCATGATCACGAACGTCACAGGATAGAATCGCATGGGAGGAATTTACGAGATGCCGCAGGGAGAATCAAACGGATTGGAATTCAAGGGGTTGATATGTATATTCACGTCATTCCGCTCGTTCTCTAACGATCTGGCAGTGAAACGGGACGAAGTTCAAAGGATGTTCGACGCGATCGCGCCGACGTACGACCTGCTGAACGGCGTCCTGAGTTTCGGGATCGACCGGCTCTGGCGGCGTCGACTGATCCGTTCTCTCGGCGGGATACACGGTTGCCGCATTCTCGACGTAGCCTGCGGTTCGGGCGATCTTCTGGTGGCCTTCTCACGCCACGGTGTTCGTTCCATGGCCGGCGCAGACATTGCCACGGCGATGCTGCGGAGGGCGTCTACGCGGATGCCACAGTCTTCAGTACCATGCCTCCTGGTTGCCGGGGCTGCGGAGGAGTTGCCATTCCGGGATGGGACGTTTGACATCGCCACAGTGGCCTTTGGGTTTAGGAACTTCGAAGATCCTCTCGCCGGGCTTCAGGAATTGCATCGCGTTCTCCGACACGGTGGGCGGCTGAGGATCCTGGAGTTCTCCGAACCGCCGCCGGGCATGTGGGGCACGGTGTTTCGCTGGTATTTCCGAAGGGTCCTCCCACGCATTGGTGCCTGGGTATCCGGACATCCCGCGGCTTACGCATACCTGCCCGATTCGGTTCGGACGTTCCCAAGCGTCCCTGCGGTGCTTGACATGCTGACCCGGGTTGGATTCGTTCACACATCCCGATCCTCGCTTTCCGGGGGGGTCGCCACGCTGTACGCAGCAGAGAAGTCGCGGGACTCAGCACACCCTTAGACATGATAGGACTCTTCAAGATATTTGATGCGCACGTTCACTTCTACTCG
>CAYIHQ010000624.1:0-1936 GCA_964362905.1 uncultured Ignavibacteriaceae bacterium | reverse complement strand
TGGATCCCGCGGATATGGCGGTGCTTCTCTGGTCTTCGACGAATGCCATTCTCATGCAGATCGATTATCAGCACGACCACTGGCGCCACACGTTGGGGATCGACATGGAGCGCGTGCTACGAATGTCCAGCACACTGATGCTGGAGGCCATCCTGACCGACCCTGCCCGGGAAGAATTCCGACGGCAGACGGCCGCCGCCACATCCTGACCCGACTCTCACTCTCGTTCTCGCTCATCTATGAAACTCTTCGTGTTGTCGCTTCTTGCAGTGATCGCGATCGCCTCCATGGCGGCCGGTCAGGCCACTACGCCGCGACGGCTGACAATCGACGATGCCGTGCGGATCGCCATGGAGAAGAACTCCGACCTTCAATCCGCGCGTCTGGATGTCGACCGTGCCGATGCCCGGGTTCAGGAAGCCATCGGATACGCTCTTCCGACCGTGGACCTCAGCGGACGCTATACGCGATCGTTGAAGCGACCCGTCTTCTTCCTGCCGGATTTCAACGACCTCAACAGCGGCCGCATCGTTCCGATCCAGATCGGTTCCAATCACGCGGTCGACATGACGCTCACCGCGCGTCAGATCCTGTTCAATGGAACCGTGTTCGTTGGAGTTGGAGCCGCCGGCATCTACTCGGACGTCGCCCGGGATCTCTACCGTGCACGTCAGCTGGAAACTGTCACGAACGTCAAGCGTGCGTTCTTCCGTTCTTTGTTGGCCCGTGAGGCGTTTGACCTGATCCGTACGAGCCTCAAGAACGCCGAGGACAACCTCAAGAATGTGAACCTCCTGCGCCAACAGGGCGTGTTGTCGGAGTATGATGAACTGCGCGCGACCGTCGCGGTCGACAACATCCGGCCGGCGGTCATTCAATCGGAGACGAACTACACGCTGGCCGTGGAAGGTCTCAAGGGCGCCGTCGGCCTCGACCCGACCGAATCCATCGAGATCGTGGGGATGATGCAGTATATACCGGTGGACGACTCGCTCGTGGCGTCGGCGTCGCAGACCGTGCTGGAGGTCAATCCGACCTATGCGGCCCTCCAGAAGCAGGTGCAGGTGAACGAGGCATTCGTGCTTGCCGAGCGGTCGAACTATCTCCCCACCATCAGCGCTTTCGGCAACTACCAGTATCAGTCGGCGAAAAACTCGTTCAACATCTCCACGAACGACTTCTTCTCGTCCTCGCAGGTCGGGCTGCAATTCTCCATGAGCCTCTTCCAGGGGCTGCAGACCAATGCCCGCGTGCAGCAGACCCAGGTCGACGTTCGGAAGAGCCAGGAGCAACTGATGAACGTGGAGCGCAATCTCCGGATCGGCCTGACCTCGACGATCGGCAACCTGCGCGCCGCGCGGATGCGCATCAACACGCAGGAACGCACGGTGGAACAGGCCGAGCGCGGCTACAAGATCGTGACGGCGCGATTCCTCAGCGGTTCGGCGACTCAATTGGAGGTGAACGACGCCGAACTGGCGCTCACGCAGGCCAAGGTGAACCGCATTCAGGCGCAATACGACTATCTCGTGGCCTCAGCTGAACTCGACCAGTTCCTCGGCCGCCTGCCATCTTCCGTCCCTCCCACAGACCTTGACTGATCGACTCGAAAGGACCTGTTCTATGATGTCCCGTACTCGTGCTACATTGCTCGCCTCGATAGCCCTTGCAGCCATATCGGCACTCTTGCTCACCGGATGTGGCAACGGCGAGGCGAAGCCGGCAGGGGTCGCGCCCGCACCCGCCATCACCGTCCGCGTGGAGACACTCAAACCCCGGCCGATGATCGATGCGTTGCACGTGGCCGGCATCGTCAAGGCCTACGAAGATGTCATGCTGAGCCCCGAAGAAGGGGGCGTCGTGAAGGAATGGAAAGTGGAGAAGGGCCGATGGGTGTCGAAGGGCGACCTTCTCGTTGTTCTCAAGGACGAAGTCA
>CAYIHQ010000623.1:0-1941 GCA_964362905.1 uncultured Ignavibacteriaceae bacterium | reverse complement strand
CTTAATCTATATGATATTTTTGGTTTCATTAGTTTAAATATTTCTTAAATTTAAATATATCAAAACTATTATTAAAAATAATAGATTTAACAAGAATTTTACCAGTATCAGAAAGCTTTCTGTTCTTCCAATTACCCCAATAATCATACAAACAAGAACTCTTCTTCATTAAATGATTTCTTTTTCATGCTTGTATATTTTTAATAATGTCAATTACATTGTCTAATTGATTATCTGGTTCAATTAGATCTTTTTGATACTTTTCTACTTCTTCTAATACTCTTGTCTGTAAATCTTGTGCACCAAATAAATAGCTTGACCACATTTCTGTCCCACTAAGAATTATTCTACCTTGAGATGGATTTTCTGCCATATCTCTCCAAGATTTATGTAAACCTATTTTATTTTTTGATTTTTTCATTTATTAATTGTTTAGTTTGTTCTTCTGAATGATACTTGCGAAAATCCGCAATGTCTTTTATACCTTCAATTTTAGGTACACTAAATGTTTCAAATCCATACTTTTCATTATAAATTCTCATTGCTTGTAGCCCCGCTTCATCATTATCAAAGTTAACTATTATTCTCTTATGTTTACCTTTTAAATAGTCAATAATTTCTTTAGATAGCAATATACTTTCAGATTGGGGTGCGCTTGCTGAATATCCCATAGAATAGTAAGTCATACAATCCTTGTGAGATTTACTTAATATCAATAAGTCAGAATCAGAATCTATACCTTGTAAAACAGTTGACGTACAATTTGAAATCCATTTATATTTATCATAAGGTTGGTATATCTTAAATTTAGTTACAAATTGATAAGCAAATGTCAGTTTATTTCTTGGAATATAAAACACTTTATCATTAAGCCAATAATTAGATATTGAAAATACTTCAAACTTATCGAGTATCTCTTTAGTAATGCCATAATCTAACCAGTAGTTCAAGTCCAAAATACTAAAGTCTCTTTTTTTAATTTGAATATCAGTTGTTCTTTTGATTTTGTTCGGCAAACCTATGAAACTGCTAAACCCTGCTTGCACATCTAATTCAATCTTCTTCACAGCAGTTCCATAAGTTAAACCAAACATTCTCTTCACAAACTCAATACTGTCTCCATAACTCCCATCTCCGAAATCTTTCCAATATAATCTTCCCCCATTATGATAAAAAATACAGAAAGATGGATTACTTTCAATTCTTAATGGCGAAAGCATACACTCACCAACATTAAAGTCTCCTAAATAATAATGATAAATTTCAATATCATCAAAAATTTTCACATCTTCTGCATTTTTTAGTTCAATCATATTATTTTACTTTATTCTTTTCTCTTAGTTTAATAAACTCAAATAATGATTTTATAAGATCAATACCATTAGAATCAAGCTCCTTTGAAATAGAACAGGGCTGTGTACCAGTTAAATCAGAATCCCTACAAATTATTTTTAATTCATAAGCAAATGAATTAATCAATTCTGCTTGTTTTACAGAATCTGAATGAGCTAAAGATTTACCAAAATCTGTACAATCTATTTTTGTATTTATTTTTTCCATAATTTAAAATTATAATGACATTGGTATAAACAATGGTAATTTTCCCTGAACAACTACTCCACATCCAATAATAGACTTTTTAATCTGGTCTTTAGCATAAGCAGCAGCATAACTAGAATCATTAATTGCTCCTCCTACCATTAATGCCCAAATTAAATCTTTCTTTGATGCAGAATATTGAATTCCTGCTTCACTGTGCACATGCCCAATAACGACATTTTGTCTATATTGTTTAGCAAGTTTAATTCCAGCAGAAGGTCCAGACAATCCTGTTCCGTGAGTATAATGAACATTATCTATTTCCCAAGACTCTGCCCATTTCCATCCTTTAGGCGCATCCCAAAGTTGTTCATAGGTTTTGATAGCATACTTGGTAATACC
>CAYIHQ010000622.1:686-1949 GCA_964362905.1 uncultured Ignavibacteriaceae bacterium | reverse complement strand
GCGATTTTCCGGCCCCTTTCCCTTCTCATATTCGAAGATCTGAGCGAGTTTCAGCGAAATGCCCCTTGCTCCGACCGAATCGAATTCCTGCAACGTGAAGCCCTCGTAGAGAAGCGCCACCTCTGGCTTGAGATCGGTCAGGTTCTTGTAGGTCGTGGAGTCGTAATACGTGATCCCCTGCGACAGGAAGCCGCAGCCCGGCATTGCCAGGAGCAAGACGCCGAGCGATGTAACGACGAAGAATCTTTTCATGGAGGCGGGATCCTTGGAATGATCTGCCGGCGTTTACATGCGCACATCAACTTTGTAGGGCGGCGCGGAAGCGGAGGATGGCGGACGTGAGGTTCGCGAGCGATTCTGTCATTGTCTTCTTCTCGTTTCATGTTTCCTCGAACTTACTACTGACTCCTGTCTCCTACCTCCTCAAAAACCCAACCCCGCAGCCCAATCCCTCAAGGATCGAACTGCGGGGTCATCAGAACTAAAGGTGGCAAGGGGGTAGGCGTGGACACGGTATTCCTCTGCGTTTGTGTCCCCCCTTGGGCGCGCAAACGGATGTGGAGAAAGAAGGTAGAATTCAGAGGGGATGCAAGAGGAAAGATGGGAGTATTAAGATGTAAGTACTGAGACTGAAGCTCGCCCCGAGCCACGAGCGTAGCCCGAAGGGCGGAGTCGAGTGGTCGAGGGGTAGGAAGACTGAAGCGGGGTGGGGGGCAAGTAACCAGAGGTCAGTCGTCAGACTGAAGCACCGTGGGTCGCAGCCGGATGCGTCGCAGAAGTGAGAAGGATGAGTTGGGTGACGACGGAGAATCACCCGCCGGGGAGCATTTCTGCGAGCGGATCGTTTGAGGGTGAGCCACCAGGGGAGATCAGCTTGGGGTCGGTCTGCTCGAGGAGATCTCATGTGTCCCTTTCTTCTGGAAAGAAAGGGACGGAAAGTCCCGCCTACCGGCCTACCGGCCGCGGCGGGATCCCGACTCAGGCGGATATCAGATGTCGAAACGGGAAAATTGGGCGCGAGATCTGATCGTTCGAAACGAAAACCTGCCCACACACGTGATGCTTCGAGGCGCCAGTAGGTCTGCGGTCGCTTGGCCGAAGTCCCAGTGCGGAAGGAGCGTGGAGTCGGAAAGATGTCGGGCACTGGGACTTGACACCCACGGAGATCAATTGGCTAAGGACATCGGCGATCTCGCGCTGCTGCAGCGAAAATCTTCAGGGAAGAGCCAGCCAGAGACAGACTTCAAGCGCCAGCCCAGACCC
>CAYIHQ010000622.1:0-676 GCA_964362905.1 uncultured Ignavibacteriaceae bacterium | reverse complement strand
CCCAGACCCACCCACGCCCCTTCGCCCACTCGACTTCAAACATCCCTCGACGAGCTCGGGAGATGGCGGGCAGGTCGCTCGTGGCATGTTCGCTCAGGGTTTGCAACTTGAGTCGTCGGGAAGCGCCCCACACCCACAACGCTTCGCTCCGTCGCCAGCTTCGGACCTTAACGAGGTCGATGGAAGATGTTCGCATGATTCCTTATGTTCCTCCATCACTTCCTTGAGGGGGAAGCTTCATGGCACACTCACCTGCTTTGCCAGCCGTTCACTCCATCCAACACAGAATCTTCATCATCCGGGGGTTCAGGGTGTTGCTCGACTTCGACCTCGCCCTGCTGTACGGTGTTCCGACAAAGAGGCTAAAAGAGCAAGTTCGCAGGAACATGTTTCGATTCCCTGCCGATTTCATGTTTGAACTCAGCGCAGAAGAGTCCAGGGTCTTGAGGTCGCAAATTGCGTCCTCAAGCATGACTCATGGGGGGCGCCGATATCGGCCGTTTGCGTTCACTGAACAAGGCGTCGCAATGCTGTCCTCGATCCTCACCTCCACGCAAGCCGTGTCGGTCAACATTGAGATCATGAGGGCGTTCGTTCGGCTCAGACACCTGATCGAGTCAAACAAAGACATGGCCCGACGGATCGATGAACTCGAAAAGAAATACGACGCACGATT
>CAYIHQ010000621.1:0-1950 GCA_964362905.1 uncultured Ignavibacteriaceae bacterium | reverse complement strand
TGAAATGACCTCCTACCGTCGAGCCCTGTTGATCGTCCTCACGTCGGTCCTCTCCGGGTGGTCGGCGATCCTCGTGGGCGACACGAAGGGAAAGCTCAGCGGACTCGTCTCCGATGACCGGGGCGATCCCCTCCCCGGCGTGAACGTGCTCATCGTCGGGACGACGCTCGGCGCTTCCACCGACATGGAGGGGTACTACGTCATCCTCAACGTCCCCCCCGGTGTCTATCAGGTGCGGGTCAACGCGGTCGGCTTCGCTCCCCGCCTGATCGAACGCGTGCGTATCTCCGCCGGTGAGACGACCGAGATCAACGCCCTCCTCTCCGAGCAAGCAGTGGAGATGGGAGAGGTGGTCGTGCGGGCCGAACGTCCGCTCGTCGACATGCGGCAGACGAGCTCCGTCACGATGTTGGGGGAGGATCAGATCAGCGTTCTTCCCGTTCAGGAGTTGAACGATATCGTGAACCTCCAGGCGGGGGTCGTTGACGGACATTTCCGGGGTGGGCGCGCTGGGGAAGTGCAGTTCCAGGTCGACGGCGTTTCTGTTAACAACCCCTATGACAACTCGGCCACGGTGAAACTCGACCGGTCCGTCCTGCAAGAAGTGCAGATCACCAGCGGCACCTTCGACGCCGAATACGGGCAGGCCATGTCAGGTGTGGTGAACGCCATTCTCAAGAGCGGCTCCGAGGATGCGTTCGAGTGGAATGCGGAAGTGTTCGGCGGCGACTATCTGGCACCCTCCGCAACGTCGCGCTATCCGCATATTGAGAACCTCTCACCTCTGGCGATCCAGAACTACCAGGCAAGTATCAGCGGCCCCACGCCGTTGGAGCGGACCACCTTCCTCGTGGGCGTGCGACGGTTTGTCAACGAGGGGTATCTGTTCACGGAACGACGATTCCTGCCGGGTGACTCGAGCAACTTCGAATCCCAGACGTTCCGTCCCACGGGGGATGGGGACTTGGTTCCCCTGCGATCGACCGATGAATGGTCGGGTTACGTGAAGGTGATGAACCTGTCGCTCCCGTCCGTGCAGATCAGCTATCAGGCCTTGGGGAACTTCATTCGTTCGCAGCGATACGACCATCGGTTCAGACTCAACCCGGACGGCGTGCGGAAGCAGCAAAGCACGTCGCTCACGCATGGCGTGGACGTTACGCACATGCTGTCGAACGAGTTGTTCTACACCGTGAGTCTCAGGGAGAACTCCTATCGCTATACCGACTACACGTTCGAGGATCTGTTCGATCCCCGGTATCTCGACTATGGTGAACCGCGCCGCGACCCGAACTACGACAACGGTGCGTTCGTGCAGGGGGTGGACCTGAGCCGGTTCAAACAAGAAACCACGTCGTGGATCCTCAAGGGAGCCCTGACGTTCCAGGCGACGCGCAATCATATGCTCAAGGTCGGCGGGGAAGCTCAGATGTCGAAGATCACATTCGGACCGCCGGGCTCGTTGGTGCCTTCGACGGTGGCAGGGCGGCAAGCACTCGTTCCGGTGGTCGACAGCAAGGATTTCCCGGGCTTGCGCACCTTCAGGCCCGTGGCGGCGGCCGCGTACGTCCAGGATCGCATCGAGTTCGTGGATTTTCTGATCCGGGCCGGGATGCGGGCGGAGTTCTTTGATGCCCGGGCGCACCTCCCCAGCGATCTGCAGAATCCGGCCAACGCCATTTCAGGAGCTCCCGCATCTCCCCTCCGACCGGCAACGCGTAAGTTCGTCGTTGCTCCGAGGATCGGAATGTCCTACCCGCTTTCGGATCAAGGGGCCGTGTATTTTTCCTACGGGCACTTCTATCAAATGCCCGGGCTCGGGGACCTGTTCTCGAACTCCGACTATGCTGTGCTGCGTGACCTCCAGGCGGGCGTGGTCTCCTTTGGTGTCCTCGGCAATCCCAACCTGCGGCCTGAATTCACGACGCAGTACGAATTCGGCGTGAAGAA
>CAYIHQ010000620.1:0-1952 GCA_964362905.1 uncultured Ignavibacteriaceae bacterium | reverse complement strand
ACCCGTAAGGATACCGACCCGACGAAGCTTGATCTTAGCCATAGATGCTGCGTTTCCCTTGCGTTCTGTGATTGGGTGCTGAAGAGTACAAGATACGAAGGAATCGGAGGGCAATCAAAGCACACCACGTTCCTCGGCATCACACGGCCAGGAATACCAAGGCCTCTCCGGAGCACCGGAGAGGCCTTGAGAACCAAGATCTGAGAACCTTATTCGGTCTTGCCGCTTTCACGGCTCTCCTGATACTTCTCGCCCAGCCATGCGCCGAGAAGCGAGAAGAGGAATCCGAGGGCCAGGCCCGAGATCAGGTTGTCCGCCGCGATCTCGAGATTGATGCCGAACTCGAGGAAGACCCAATCGATGATCACCGTGAAGATGCCCGCGATGGCGGGTTCTTTGAGCGTGACGCCGGGCGACTTGTAGCCGACGATGAAGCCGGTGATGAGAAACGAAACCAGGAACGCCACGATCGCAACACTCATGTTGAGCTGGAAGACCGGCGCAGTGAGGAACACAAATAGGGCGTTCAGTGCAAACCCGATGACCACGCCGGCGAGTACCCATTTCCAGTGAATGATGTCCTCAGCCTTGTCATCTTCGGTGGCTGGCGCATTATCGCCCTGCAGCTTCTCACCCGCCCATGCTCCAGCCAGCGAAAAGCCCACACCCAGGATGAGCAGGAGGAAATCAATGAGCTTGTTCTGAACAAAATTGTCCGTATCACCCGTGATCGCCATCAGCACCATGATCAGGACCATCACGATTGCGCCGCCGATTCCCGCCTCCCGGATGGTGACGCCTGGCGAGAAATAGCCGACGATAACGCCCGTCATCATGAACCCGACCATCATGACCAGGGTTTGGATGGCAGGACTGTGGAACACCGGCGCGACGATGTAATACGACGCCCCGACGATGATCAGGCCTGCGATCACGCCGGCGATCACCCACTTCCATTCCATCCCCGTGGCTTGCTGTGTGGTGCTGTCGGACATGCGACCTCCTAGATGAGTGAGAATACCCGAAAAGCGGCAAAAAGGCGTGATAATATCGGTATTGCGTCACTAAAAATCAACTTCGGGCAGAATCAAGTGCCTTCGTCCAGTTTGCGGGGCCCCGGACCCGCCTGCAATTGATGTACGCCGTCAAGCTTGTCGGCGAAGACGTCGAGCTGACGGTACGCCTTGTCGTAGGTGTTCTTCGCATTCGTGAGATGTGAACCGAGCGTTTCGAAGGCATCGCCGAACTTTTTCAACTCCACGTCCAGACGCTTGAGACTGGCAATAATCTCCTGGGCACTCGCCTCGACCTGAAGGCCCCGGAAACCCAGGGCGATCACCCGCAGATGGGCATAGAACGAATTTGGCGAGACCGGAACCACATGCTTGTTCATCGCATAGCCGTACAACCCATCCTCCCCTTCGAACTTCTCGTCCTTGATGATCGTCTCGTAGTAAATGTTCTCTGCGGGGATGTACATCAGGGCAAAATCGAACGTCCCCTCATCCGGCACGATGTACTTGCTGGCGATATCGTCGATGTGTTTCTTGACGTCTGTCCGGAACAGGCGTGTCGCTGCCGACCGCTCCTGATCCGTCGTGGCGGTGGCCATCTTCCGGAAATTCTCGAGCGGGAATTTCGAGTCGACGGGCACCATTCCACCCGCGGTTTGAATGACAGCGTCCACCTTCTCGCCGCTCCGAAATTTGTACTGAATTTTGAACGCGCCGACCGGCAGCACCTGACGCAGAAGGTCCTCGAGCAGAAGTTCTCCGAGGCCTCCACGCAACTTCGGAGCGCGGAGCATCTCCTCAAGCTTCGAGACACTCTGCCCCAGTTCCTTGATATCCTGCGTTGCACGGCTCAGGTCGCCGAGTTGCTTCTGGACGTCCTGGATCACTTTGGCTGCATTGTCGAGCCGTGCCCCGACCTGACCGGTGTTGGACTGCATT
>CAYIHQ010000619.1:0-1956 GCA_964362905.1 uncultured Ignavibacteriaceae bacterium | reverse complement strand
CGACACGATCAATGCCCTGCGGAACTGCGACTTCCGATACGGCGGCGCTCCTCCCTATGGGGATCCGACGCTCAAGAACTACGGCATGGTGCAGTTGCATAGCGCCCGCGTGATCGTCGATAGTTGCTACTTCCAGCAATCCTCGACCAGCGCACTCGCCATCTTCGGCAGCGCCGACCCGTCGGTCACGAACTGCCAGATCAGCAACGTTACGTTGACGCCGATCATGATGAGCATGTTCGCCGAGCCGACGTTTTCGAACAATCTGGCGCTCAACGTCGGATACATGGCCCTGGGCATCGTCCCGGAAACCTATGCGGTGAATGCGACGGTTCCGAAGAGGGATTTCGGCGGCTATACCAACATCACGTACCTCCTCATGGAAGGCTGGTACGGCTACATGCCAACCGTGAATTCAGGCACGACGCTGACGATCCCGGAGGGCGTGGTCTTTAAGCACTACCCGGTGAACACCGGCAGTCCGGTGCTCACCGTGAACGGCGCCCTGATCGTCAACGGGACGGCCGCGGAGCCTGTCATCTTTACCGACCCGCGGGACGACAGCGCCGGAAATCCCGGCGACACCAACGGGGACGGATTCGCGACAGAACCCCAGATCAACAATTCCTCGATGATCCATTTCGGCGACGTGAGCATGGACAGCCTCAGCGTTCTGCGATATGTCGAGACACGTTACCAGAATGTCGGCATCAGCCTTCAGCAGGCCTCGCCGTCGATCGTCCATGGACGGTTCGCCCGCAACAACTGGGGCGTGCGGCTCAACGGCGTCTCCACGCCCGCCGTGGACAGTTGCGCCTTCGATAACCTCGAATATGCCCCCTTGTACATTTCTCTCGTTTCCTATCCGCGTTCGTCCGAGGCCAATACGATCAGCGGAAGCACGTTCCGGGCGATCGGCATCGTCAACGAGACCCTGGCACAGGATGTCACGCTGACGCGCCGCACGTTTGCCGGCATTCAGAACATCCCCTACGTGATGCATGAGTACACCGTCGGCACAGGGGCCGTCCTGACCGTGCAACCGGGCGTCATTGCGAAATTCCTCCCGTACGGGTGGCTGACCGTTCGCAAGGGACTCATCGCCGAAGGTGGCGCTCACCCGGACAGCACCATCGTCTTTACTGACATCAGGGATGATTTCTACGGCGGAGACACGAACGCAGACAGCTCGGCCACTGCTCCTGCGGACCCCTATTACTATGAATACTGGCAGGGCCTTCGGTTCGAAGATGAATCCCTGGATCCGCTCTGTCGGCTGTCGCATGTTGTTGTTCAACATGCCGGGTACTACTGGAACGATGAAGTGGCCGGCATCCAGACCACCAGCGCCAGTCCTTCGATCCTGTACAGCACGATCGCGAATAACAAGATCGGCATCCGCGTCCTCGGGTCGTCGAACCCCGTGATCAACTATTCTGACATCTCGGGTAACAGACTGTTTGGCCTGAACTATCCCGCACCAGCGTTCACCCTCGACGCCCGGTGGAATTGGTGGGGCAGCGATACCGGCCCGACCCACAGCGACAATGCCGGCGGGACTGGCGACAAGGTCTCGAATAGTGTGAACTACACACCGTTCCTCACGAGTGGCTCCGCCAATCCTGTGGCGGGTGACGTCTCCCTCAACGGTCTCGTCCAGGCGTTCGACGCATCCCTCATCCTGAAGTATGTCGTTCAACCGCACGGGTCCGATTCGCTGAATGCGCTGCAGAAGCGGGCTGCCGATGTGAACGGAAACGGCGGACTCGACACCGTTGCCATCACAGCGTATGATGCTTCGCTGATCCTCCAATACGTGGTTGGCCTGGTCAACTCATTCCCCATCGAGGTGAATCGTCGCGAACTGCCCGGCACCTCGGAACCCCGCAAATCGCGGCAGATTCCTGTGGCATTTGGCACCGCGGTTGCATCAGGACAGTCATACACGCTCCCGCT
>CAYIHQ010000618.1:0-1956 GCA_964362905.1 uncultured Ignavibacteriaceae bacterium | reverse complement strand
CCCAAGTTCGACAGTTGTGAAGAAAATATGGCGATTCCGTTCAGCATTGGGCATAACAGTTAAGAAGTCGGCACTACATTGTTGATTTTCAATTCAAGCCGTTCGGGTGGCCTCAAGTCAAGTTTCTGAAGCAGGACGGCCAAAGGTGGCTCTGGTTTCGAGATGCACCGGAGTTTGATCTCGATCTGCCTGCGTGTGAGAAGAACGACATCGATGAGCGTCAGGTTTTTGATTTCTTCAAGAATAGTCCTCGGCTCGTTGCCCAGACCTGATCGCTTGCATATCTGCCCAAGGCATTTCCAGAGTACGTAAGCAAGGAAGCAGACCAGGATGTGAGCCTGAACGCGATCCTCCCGTTGGTGCCAAATAGGACGAAGCTTCAAGTCCTGTTTGTGAATACGGAAGGCTGCTTCAGCTTCTGTGAGTTGGATGTATGCTTTCCAAAGATCCTCCGGCGTCCAGTCTTTGATGTTCGTCCTGAGGAGATAATGTCCTTCACTGAGACGGGCCCAGTGGCTGTACGTATCGTGGATCGTCCAAGAGAGATCCGTCCTGCCATCACGTTCTTTGACATCGATATCGAAAAGCGGAGAAGCCCGGTTGTAGCGTTCGAGCAATCGGCCGATACGACGCTCGATTACGCTCGCGTTCTTTGGACGTCCGGATGCACAACTCTTCTGTATGTTCTGAAGGCCTGTTTCCAATCGCTTGATGAAGCGATTGTGCATCGCTTGCTCTTTCTCCCGTCTGGCTGCACTGCGGCAAAGAATAAATGTTTCCCTGCCTCCATCCGGGGATGGACAAAGCTTTACTTCGAGACCTTCATGGACGTGCTTCCAGTCCTGCGTAAGAAGATGCTGCTCAAATCTCTTCAACTGGTTTTTGTTGGTGCCGATGATGTAGCGTCGGTCTTCCTCTTCGAGCAATTCAAGGTTTTCGGCGCTGGCCATGCCGCGGTCCATGATCCATATACGATCAGATGTGCCGTAGAGGGATTCCATCTTTTCGATAATGGTTTCAACGGTTGTTGAGTCATGGCGATTACCTTCAAAGACTTCGTAGCCAAGAGGGATGCCTTCTTTCGTGACGACAAGACCGATACACACTTGCTTGCAGTCGGGTCGACTGTCGCGCGAGTAGCCATGCTTGGCTTGAGGGTTTCTGGTTTCCTGTCCTTCGAAGTACGTGGACGTGACATCATACAGGAGAATATCGTAGCTGATATGAAAGAGTTCGCCCAGCCGTTCTTTGAGATGCTTCTGGATGTCGTCTTTGTGTTCCAACAGTTTATCGAGTGCACGGTACAAACGGTTGTCGTAGATGTCTTCGTCGCTAATGCCCATGAGATCTGACAATGCACTCTTGCGATAAAACTGTTCGGCGATATGAAGCTCACTCGATGGTTCACAAAAGCGTGAGACGATCAAGACTTCTGCCAAACGGGCCCACGGAATCTTCGGGTGAATGTCCGGCATCATCCCATCGAAGAGTTCACCCAGGCCGAGCTTCTTGATGAGTTCCAACGCAAGCCATACATCACCGAAGCGTCGGGGCCGCTCGGCACGAACCTTGTGCACGTTGACCTCGATCCATTCCGGCAGTGGCCCATCGAAGAGCGACTCTTGGACAGGAACATGGCCTTCCGCGGCGTGGAGGATCTCCTCGCGCATCGCGGGATCATCCATATTCCCAAGATGTGAGACGACCCGTTGACGCGGGCCTCGCTCGGTCCGGTAGGATTCCACCAGCTCCCAATAATGGTGGGGCTTGCCATCTTTATGTCGACACTTGCGCCTGAGAAACATGATGCGCCAAGATACAACAGCCAGACCGGGGTCCGCAAGGGGGTAGGTCGGCACTACATCGACTTTTGAACGCAAATCCCTTCATGCGTTCTGCGTTCCCCAACTTCAGATAGAGAATAGGCAAAAATAGTTTTCAACTGTCGAACTTGGG
>CAYIHQ010000617.1:0-1957 GCA_964362905.1 uncultured Ignavibacteriaceae bacterium | reverse complement strand
GCCGGCTCAAGCCGGGCGATGCCGTCATGCTCCGTGTGAAAGGGGCTGACAAGCGCGGTCGGTTTGTCGCCGTCGAGAAACCGCGCTAGGTCTGCGCGATGTGTGGGTGGAAGGCGCTCCCGGAATCCCGGGGGCGCTTTCGCTGTTTCTGGAGTCGTTGCCCTTCGAAGGAAATCGGAGTATGTTCCGCCATCGGTTGTCCACCATAAAAGAGAGAGAACGTGATCCGCTATCTGACCGCCGGTGAATCCCATGGGCGCTCCCTGACGGGGATCGTCGAGGGCGTGCCTGCCGGGCTGGCTGTTTCCTCGGAGTACATCAACCACCAATTGCACCGCCGCCAATTGGGCTACGGCCGCGGCGGACGGATGCGGATCGAGAAAGATGTCGTCGAGATCGTCTCGGGGGTCCGGTTCGGCCGCACCATCGGCGGACCGATAACGCTCGTCATTCGCAATGCGGACCATGCGAACTGGCTTGCGGCGATGGCGGTTGAGGGCGACCCGAGCGGAGTGGAACCTGTGGTCATCCCGCGGCCAGGGCATGCGGACTACGTCGGCGCTGTGAAGTACGGTTTCGACGACATCCGCAACGTCATCGAACGCGCGAGCGCTCGCGAGACCGCGATGCGCGTCGCGTGCTGCACGGTGGTGCGAAAGCTCCTCGAAGAGGTGGGGATCTTCGTCGGGAGTCACGTCGTTGCGATCGGTCCGGCATCCCTGATGGACCGGTCAGCGGTCGACCGACGCATCGCCCGATACACCCGGGCTGCGTGCGGCGCATACAAGGTCACGGAGGAAGCGGACCGATCTGAAGTGCGCATGCTCGATCCGAAAGTTGCCGCCCGCGCCATGGCCGCCATCAAGCGGGCACGAAAAGATGGGGACACCTTGGGCGGCATCTTCGAGGTACTCATCACGGGGGTTCCGATTGGGCTGGGGAGCTATGTCACGCATGATCGAAAGCTCGATGGATTGCTGGCACAAGCCATGATGTCGATCCATGCCGTGAAGGGAGTCGAGGTCGGCGATGGATTCGCGAATGCACAACGGAGGGGATCGGAGGTCCATGATGCGTTCCGAGTGAAGCACCGTGGGGTGCTGAGATCGACGAACCGGGCAGGAGGGTTGGAGGGGGGGATGACCAACGGCGAACCGGTCGTGATCCATGGCGCCATGAAACCCATTGCGACACTGGCCTCACCGCTGCCGTCTGTGGATATCCGTACAGGAAAGGCTGTGCGGGGCCGCTACGAACGGTCGGACGCATGTGCAGTCCCTGCGGCATCTGTGATCGCCGAGGCCGTTGTGACGTCGGTCTTCGCGAATGCGTTTTTGGAGAAGTATGGGGGAGACTCCATGCGCGAGATCAATGACCGGTATTCCCGTTCTGACCGTCGCGGAATCGAGAAAACCACCAAAAAACGAGGGAATTCTTGACTCTGGTTTTCCAATCGGCTATATTTTTCTGAAGTATTCGGAATAACCCTCAACCAGAGATTGAGCAGAGTCCCCTAACGTGAACCAGGAGGAGACGGATCTTCAGCGCGAGCATCGAGGCACAGAGAAGGTTTGGAATCTACGGGAACAAAGTTCTCGTCCTGAACCACAATTACGAACCGTTGAGCGTCTGCAATGTGAGGAAGGCGATCGGCCTTTTGTGGCTCGGAAAGGCCGAGCTCATCGCGGCAAGCGATGGCCGTGTGCTGCGGTCAGTGTCGAGAACTATGCCTTTCCCGAGTATCGTGCGATTGGCGATCTACGTGCGAGTTCCTTACAAGAAGATCGTCCTGTCCCGCAAGAACATTCTTCGCCGGGACGGACACACCTGTCAGTACTGCGGCAAGACAGAAAGCATGCTGACGGTGGACCACATTCTTCCCCGGGCTCGCGGCGGCGTTGACACCTGGGAAAATCTCGTTGCCGCCTGCGTGGGGTGCAACAATCGCAAGGGAGAC
>CAYIHQ010000616.1:0-1966 GCA_964362905.1 uncultured Ignavibacteriaceae bacterium | reverse complement strand
ATCTTTACGTTATCGGCTTTGCCATTCAACCTGGCGCCCGGAACTTCATCGAAAATGCGGAAGCTGTCGCAGGTGTGCCCGCCACATACGTGCAGGCCACTCCCGACCTGATGATGGGCGATCTGCTCAAGAACATGCGGTCGAGCCAGATCTTTAGCGTCTGCGGCCTGCCGGAGATCGCCGTTGCCCGGAAAAAGCAGAAGGGCGAAAAGGACAAATATCAGGTCACCCTCCTCGGCTTCGACGTGTTCGACCCGGTGACGATGGAGGTGAAGCACAGCAAGGGGGAAGACGTCCCGATCTGGTTGCTCGACACTGACTACAACGGCCTCGTGTTTCATGTCAATCAGGCTTTCTTCCCACGCACAAGCGCATGGGACAACCTCAAGAGGTCGCTCAAGGCCACGTATGACGAAAGCGTCTGGGACCATCTTGCCGGTACCGAGAGCGCGCCGTTCGAGCCGGGTGAACACAAACGCGTCGCGGTGAAAGTAATCGACGACCGGGGGAATGAACTGCTTGTGGTGAAAGAGTTGAGTGAGGCAAAGGGCTGAAGAACGTGGCTACACTCAGTATCGCTCCCAACCCATTTACACCCCGGTCCGGACAGGAGCCCAAGGCATTCCTGGACCGCGACAAGCCCCTCGCAACATTTCGTGCACGGCTGGCTGAGGCACGACGGGGTTCGTTCGGGCATTTTGTGGTTCTCGGCGATTGGGGAACGGGAAAGACAACTTTGCTCAAGGAGTTCAAAAAGGTCGCGCAAGCAGAGCGCATCCTGACGTCTTTTGTCCGGGTGCATGAATTTGATGGCGGCGACCTTGTGGCCCCCGTAGAGCACCTGCTCACGCTTGTACCCCGTACCCTTCCCATCAAATTCGACCGGCTGAAAAAATTCTCCAAGTATCTCGATGGAGTCGGCATCACTCTTCCGGTCGTCGGTGGGGGATTTGAAATCGGGCAACGGAAGCGGTTTGAAGGTGATCCCCAGGCACTCCTTCATGAAGGGCTTCTCCGTCTCTGGCAGGAGCTGAAAGAACAAACCGATGTCGTGGTGGTCTTCCTGGATGATGCACAATTGTACGCGGAAGTCCGAAAGTTCCTGGGCATACTGAGGAATGTCCTGAGCGATGATGAACTTATAGCCAAGAGCGGCTATCTGTTTGTGCTCGCAGCGACGGAACAGGGATGGACAGAGTTCCTCGGTCGCAACAATCCGATCGGACGGTATTTTTCCCCGCCTGTTCGCGTCGGAGCGTTCAATCGCGCGAAAACACGTGAGATCGTTGATCTTACCCTCAGAGATAGCAGAGTCACATTCTCACCCGAGGTCCAGAATGCGGTCTTTGAGTACACGGAAGGTCATCCGTACCAACTCCAGATCCTCTGTTCATATTTGTACGAGAACCAGATTCGAGGACGAGTCGGTCGCGAACAACTGGACACTGCGCTCACGCAGACCCTCGAAGAAATGGGTCCTCTCGTTCTGCAGCCCCTTTTGCAGGATGCGAGCGAGAATGAGGGACAGGTGATGAAAGCCATTTGCGGCATACACTACACCTTTTCGTTCTCAGACATGCAGAAGGCCGTCCGGAAGGCGGGAATCGCCGTGGCTCACGGTCCTCTCGCCACCATGGCCGCGCGATTGACAGAGAAAGGCCTCTTGGTGAAGGTTGGCCGCGGCCAGTATCGCATAGCCAGTCGTCTTCTTGCGGAATTCGTCGCCCGTCAATGACTCTACAGAGTCTACAAAAACCCGCCTCAGTTGTAGACTTTGTAGAATCCTCATGCTAATTCCATGAACAACTTCGAAGTCCCCGAGCCAATCCTCAACTCCCCCTACGAAGAGCCCGCGTTGCACTGGGACCTCCGTCCGGATGCGCCCGCCGTCCGTCAACCGGGGCGAAGAAGCGCATTCTACTATTATAAGCCACCCAATCTTGGTGCTGACTCCGCTGGCTCCGAG
>CAYIHQ010000615.1:0-1968 GCA_964362905.1 uncultured Ignavibacteriaceae bacterium | reverse complement strand
CCTTTGCTTCGGCAAGTCCAAGCAGCTTTGTCATATCTTTCAAAACTTTGATCGCCGGAATCTTATTGCCGCCGCCTCCGATCTGAAGCATGTTTTCAAGCTCGATAATCTGAGCGTTCGTGAGATCAATCCAAAGCATCGTATTTCCTTGTGCCCATACAATCTAAGCACGGATGGAGGTTAATCAAGCGTTGATTAAAAAAATTAGCCCATACATCCGACTGCCGAAGGAATCTCTGGCTCGTAATCAAAAGAAACACGCGAACTATCCGGGCTCGTCGTATCGACGAAATGAGCCTCAATGCAAAACGTATTATCATCCTCTGCAAAAAGAGTGTAGTAATAATCCACTCCTTCATAGAGGTAATAATCAAGTCCGTCAGGCGACCGAGTTTCGTGCCCAAGACGAGCATCATAAGAGAACAAATAAACTTGTTTACCCGGAGGAGAAAACCGCACCGGGTAACGATATTCTGGCTTCTTGAAATGAGGCTTACCGCGATTTCGTTTGATATAGTTTTATTCATTTACTTCAATCGAAACAGTCGAGTCAGAGGAACATTCGTTGTGAGTCTCGAATGAGAGAACGACCTTACCATTCTCATCTACGGTCGAAACAAGTTGCTGACACGAAATATCTTGAAGCGGATTCATTTTTGCCTTTCCTTGTGCCCACACAATCTAAGCACCGAAGTATCGAAGGCAAGGAAATTTCTAACTTTAATGCCGGAATAAATTGTGTTCTTGCGCCGCGTTATTTCGGCATTCGCATTACTTTTTGTGTAATGAATTTGTCAAGTTTTCAACTATCAATTGACTCCATAATTTAAACGAAACTTTTCATCAGATGTTTCCTTTGTATACTTCTTTTCCCCACGTCTGATACTGAGAAACATTCATCGCGCCAGCCGCGCAGTCAAAGGACTTCTTGTGAAACTCTTTATTGTGAATAGAGGCCATTTGATACGACATTTCGATATCTTTTGTTACTTCGAATAGAGAGCACTTGTCGCAAGAATAAAAGTAAACAAATGGTCCGGGCAAGAATAATTTCCAATGAGGATAAACCGGATGCATCATTATCAAACCAAGCAGATAAAATATCATGCTACACCGTGGTTGGGATAGCTCTCAAGCTTCGCAACATAATTATCAAACCTCGTCAAGACATCATTGATCATCTTAATTTGATTCTCTCCCAAAGAATCATCGAGATCGAGAATATCCATTAGCTCGGAAATATTCTTTGCCGCTTTATACATCGTTGCGTGATTCTCGATGTGCTCAACAAACTCGCACGGGTATTCGAGGATATCTTCCATTTTGATTTCTCTCTGCGTAAGTGTGAGGAATAAGTATGCTGGACTTTTGTTAGCACGCTATGTAAGAGTCTCGTGATATCTATATACACGCGCCCTACACAAAACGTGTGTGCGAATTTTTATTTTTCCATCTTCTCATAAAGAGTGCCAAATGCGTGCCATAGTGTGATGGCACCAAATACAATCTCTCCGATAGCCGGTGTGAGAATTGCGATGAACCTCTTTTTGTTTACATCGGCATAAAACTCGGTGAAAGATATATAGCCATTGTATTCGAAAATATAATCAAGAATGAATCCGCGCGATACGAAATAGAACATCAGATATACCATAACGATTGCGGCCATTGTTTTGCTCCTATTTGGTTGGTGGAATCAGGATAAGGATAACAATCAAAAGGATAACGTAGAATGTATAATCCATATATTATCCATCCGTATTTACGATTAGCGCAAGCCAAGCCAGAATAAGAACCGTTCCGATGATTGCGATGGTTGTCATTCTTTTTCCTATGATGTTCCGTATTTAAGAGCCAAAAGAAACACAATCTCTCCGACAATTGGAATAAAGAAAACCAAATCAGTTAGGCGCAATTGATCCATTTCGTAAAACATCAAATAGCGAGTTTTGTAATAGAACATAATAT
>CAYIHQ010000614.1:0-1971 GCA_964362905.1 uncultured Ignavibacteriaceae bacterium | reverse complement strand
GCGATGAGACGAGGGCGTACGGCACAACGAGCACGACTGCGGCGTACGACGGCGAACGATTCCGAGGCGCTGCTGGGCGCCTGGAGCTGAGCCGCGAGGCGCGGGACTACGGATTCTCGCTCAATCTGGAGGGACTCCAACCCACCTTTCAGTCGCAAAACGGATTCATCGCGGCGACGAATCTCCAGTCGGCCACGTTCGGACACTCCTACACACTGTATCCGGATGGGGCGATTCTCGACCGCATCTCCATATTCCAGTTCTCATCCGCGATCATCAACGACCGTCGCGTGTTGAAGGAGCGGTTCGTGGGCGCCGGATTGCAGGCCACGCTGAAGGCGCAGACGCAGGTGTTCTTTGCAGGGACGGTGCTCTCCGAGGAACGGTATGCCGGCATCTTCTTCGACCATCTGCCACAGCTCTTCTTCGATATCTCCTCGTCCCCCATCGCCGCACTCAGTTTCAAGCTGAACGGACAGGCGGGAAGATTCATCTATCGGGATGGAACGCCTCCGGAGGCCGGCAACGGTCATTCGTTTGACTTCGAAACGCTCGTTCGATTCACTGATCGGTTTCGCGTGCGGGTCACGTTCAGCCGGGCCCGGTTGGTGTCCGTGCGGACCGGCGAGCTCTTGTATGACGGCAACATCTACCAATCGTTGGCGGTGTATCAATTCAGCCCGGAATTCTCCCTCAGGCTCATCAGCCAGTTCGACACATTCGACCATCGGGCCAGCGTCTATCCGCTGTTGAGCTACCGCCTCAACGCGTTCAGCGCTGTGTACCTGGGTTCCACGCACGCCGCGGCGGATTACGGCGCCTCCCGCGGCTGGAAGGCCACGTCCACGCAGTATTTCTTCAAGGTCCAGTATCTCCTTCAGATGTAGCTTCCCTCACGCCCCGCGAAACCCCGAGCGGCTGTTCTCCGTATCCTCTCAGGTTCACCATCCACCACCACCCGGTCGAGCGTATGACGCGCCAGTGCATTCCGTTGCTCGCAGTTCTCCTGTTCCTCTCCAGCACTTCTCTGCCCGCTCAATCCAGTCGGACGGCACGCGCCATCCGGGTGGATGGGACCATCTCCGTGGACGGACGGGTGGATGAAGCCGTCTGGTTGCAGGCGGAGGTGCTGGATGCGCCCCTCGAGATTGACCCGCGGGAGAACGTGCCGGCCGGCCAACGAACGGACATCCGATTCCTCTATTCCCAGGACGCTCTCTACGTATCCTTCGTCTGCCACGACAGCGATATGGCGCAGCTGCGGTCCCACATCTCCGACCGCGACCGAATGTACGTGGACGACTTCACGATCCTGATCATCGACACGTACGGCGATGCTCAGAAGGCGTATGAATTTTTCGTCAACCCCGTGAACGTCCAGGGAGATGCCTTACGAGCCGGAGACAACGAGGATGCCTCATATGAGATGATCTGGCACTCGGCGACCTCCGTCAACGATTCCTCGTGGATCGTGGAGATGGCGGTCCCTTTCAAATCACTTCGGTTCCCGGACCGGGACGTGCAGACGTGGAATATCCTGGTCGGACGCAACTATCCGCGCGTTACGCGAGCTGTCTACTCGGCGACGCCGCTGAATAGGAACAATCCGTGTCTCACCTGCCAGGGGATGCCGCTGCTCGGCATCGCCGGCATCGAACCCAGTCTTGCCATGGAACTCCTGCCGTACGTTGCCGGTTCGCAAAGTGGGAGTCTGCAGGATACGGACGACCCGGCCACTCCGTTCGAGCAGGGGAAGATCAAGGGGCGTGGGGGTGTCGGCCTGAAGGTCGCACCGACGCCGGACATCGTGGTCGAAGCCGTCGTGAATCCAGACTTCAGTCAGATTGAATCTGACGCCGTGCAGATCAGCGTCAACACGACGTACAGCTTGTTCTACCCGGAACGGCGGCCGTTCTTCCTGGAGGGTTCAGACCTGTTCCGCGGGAATGGGGACGGTTTCGGCGGACCCGC
>CAYIHQ010000613.1:0-1973 GCA_964362905.1 uncultured Ignavibacteriaceae bacterium | reverse complement strand
GGCCCGGATGCGGACGCGGTTCAAAGGTGATTGGCGGTATGGCCGATTCGAGATCCGTGCACAGTTGCCGTACGGCAAGGGCCTGTGGCCCGCCATCTGGATGTTGCCGACGGATTGGGAATACGGCGGATGGCCCGCGAGCGGGGAGATCGATGTCATGGAATGCGTGGGGCATGAGCCCTGGAAGGTCTACGGGACCATCCACTACGGCTCTTCCCCCGCGACGCGCATACAGACAGGCGGGAACACGTCGCTCACCGCCGGGACGTTCGCGGGCGACTTCCATGTGTTCGCGATGGAATGGGACTCTACGGCGATCCGTTGGTATGTCGATGGCAGGCAGTATTTCACTACGTCCATCGGAAAGCCCTTCGATAAGCGCTTCCATCTTTTGTTCAACGTCGCCGTCGGCGGCAACTGGCCCGGCAACCCCGATGAATTCACCACGTTCCCGCAGCGCATGACCGTGGACTATGTGCGGGTGTTCCGCAGGAAGTAGCTTCGACGCCGACCGCGTGCCCATCGACAATGAACATTCGTTCGATCATACTTCCGTTGGTGTGTTGCTCCGCAACCCTCTTCGGGCAGACCATCGAAGACCGTATCACTTCCATCCTCTCTTCGATGACGGTCGAAGAGAAGATCCTCCAGCTCCACCAAGAAGGTTGGTTCAACACGGCCGATAACGCCCGTCTGGGCATCCCGGGGTTCGTAATGGCTGACGGCCCGCACGGCGTCCGTGACGGCCTCGCGACGTCGTTTCCCGTCGGCATCGGCATGGCGGCCACGTGGGATGTGGAGCTCGCAGGGCGCGTTGGTGCGGGGATGGGCAGGGAGTTTCTCGCCAAGGGGAAGAATCAGGCGCTCGGTCCGTGCCTCGACCTGGACCGGGATCCCCGGAACGGCCGGAGTCCAGAGACGGGCGGCGAAGACCCCTTTCTCTGTGCCCAGATCGGTGCTGCAATGGTCCGGGGGATACAGAGCGAGCATGTCGTCGCGACGGTGAAGCACTACAACGCCAATCATCGCGAGAAGAGTCGCATCTCGAGCAACATCATCGCGTCCGCGCGAGCGCTGCGCGAGCATAACGGACTCGCGTTCCGGACGGCCGTTCAGCGCGGAGGTGCGTTCAGTGTCATGAATGCCTACAACCTCATCAACGGCCAGAAGTCCGCGGAGAACTCCGACCTGCTGACCACCATCCTCCGCGATCTATGGGGATTTCCATACTATGTCGTGGCCGACTGGGGGTCGATTTGGGCCACCGAACGGGCTGTGGAAGCCGGTTGCGATGTCGAGATGGGTTCGGACCTGTATCGGGTCAATCTTCCGGATCTCGTACGCAGCGGTGCGGTTCCGATGGAGGCCCTCGACCGCGCGGTCCGACGCGTACTTCGAACAAAACTTGTTTCAGGACTCCTCGACCATTATCCCCGGGGAAACCCCGAGGATGTGAACAGCCCGGCCCAACGCCAGCTCTGCCTCGAGGCCGGCCGGAAGTCCCTTGTCCTGCTCAAGAATTCCGACGCAATCCTGCCCATCCGGTCGGCGGAGGTCACCAGGGTGGCGCTCATCGGACCAAGCGCGGCAACGGCACAGATCGATGGCAGCGGCAGCAGCTATGTGACGCCGTTCCAGTCCGTCAGCCCGAAGGAAGGACTCGAGGCGAAGCTCGGGGCTGGGAAGATCGTCTATGCCCGGGGATGCGACATCAACAGCGCCGACACGAGCGGCTTTGCCGAAGCGAGGATCGCCGCGGCGGCTGCCGACCTTGTGGTCTTCGTCGGGGGACTTGATCCGACCCAGGAAGGCGAGGGCTTCGACCGCGTCGGCGGTTCGATCGTCCTTCCCGGCGTGCAACAGTCGCTCGTGAATGAGCTCGCGGCTGTCATCCGGAACATCGTGGCGGTGATCTACAGCGGGGGCATCTGCGGCCTCGGCCGCAGTGTAGGTAATATCAATGGATTTATCTA
>CAYIHQ010000612.1:0-1974 GCA_964362905.1 uncultured Ignavibacteriaceae bacterium | reverse complement strand
TGGCGCGCAACCGATGCACTCCGGGCGTCGTCTCTTCCGTTCCGCCGATGATGTGCGGGATGAGTTCCTGGTGCTTGTTGTGAACGGTGAAGATGAGGTCAGCGCCGTCGTCGAGGGTCAGGTTCGGCTTGAACTTCAGCGATTCCTCGATGCACCAGTAGAAATCCTTCACGTTCATGCCGTGCCATGCATAGATCGAGATGCCGTCGGCGGCGAGCGCGGCGGCGATGTCGTCCTGCGTCGAGAGGGGATTGCACCCGCTCCACGACACTTCGGCGCCTGCTTCGACGAACACCTTGACGAGCACGGCCGTTTCCTTCGTGACGTGGAGGCATCCGGCGATCCGGTAGCCCTTCAGCGGCTTTGACTTGCGATATCGTTCGCGCAACGCCATGAGGACCGGCATGCGGGATTCCGCCCACTCGATGCGCATCTTGCCGGCAGCGGCGAGGGAGAGATCTTTGACTTTGAAGATGCCTTTTCGTTCGTCCATCGGAGATATGATAGTATGAGATGATGTGTGAGAGTCGAATGACGTTGTGGAAATCGTGGGTCGGGTATCAGCGATCGGGTATCGGTGGGCTGGTTGCTCGTCAGCCGTCGCCGATAGGGTGTTCAGTCTTCCGTTTCTGCAGGAACCGAATGTATCCGTTGGTCAACCGTGCAACTGAGGCCGCTTCCGAACACAATGTCTGGTGTTCTGTTGATTCGATGTATTGTTCGTCGAGACTAATGCTGAGGTCGTCGACGAGTTCCTCAAGTGATCCGCGCGAAATCCGTAGGAATCGTGTGGACTCCTGATAATGGAAGCGCCCGTGTCCTTCGGCGATGTAGTTGGTCAGGGACCTTGCGGCATCCCGGATCTGTGGAGCGAGATTGAATCGTTCCACATTAGGAAGCCGTCGCGATAGTGCGTACATCTTGATACGAAATCGGCGTGCGGCTTGATACACCTCGAGCGTCTCTAACCCATGGTTCTTCATCCAGTCCCCCCAGACTGTCGATGCCCACTACCCAATACCTGCTACCCAATACCTACTTCGCCGCTCTCTTCAACTCTTTCACCAGATCGACAGCCTCCCACGTAAACTCTTCTTCTTCCCTCCCAAAATGCCCATACGCCGCGGTCTTGCGGTAGATGGGGCGTCGGAGATTGAGGCGCTTGATGATGCCGCGGGGTGTCATGTCGGCCGGAGCACCTTCCGCAGTCAGTTCTCTCAATGCGGCGTCAAGCATGTAGTCCGGCATGATGCCGGTGCCAAAGGTATGCGCCATGATGGAGACCGGCTCTTTGATGCCGATTGCATACGCCACCTGGATCTGGCATTCGCTGGCGAGACCCGAAGCGACCACGTTCTTAGCAAGATGGCGGGCCGCATACGCCGCGCTGCGGTCCACTTTCGTCGGGTCCTTGCCGGAAAAGGCTCCGCCGCCGTGAGGCGCGCGTCCGCCGTAGGTGTCGACGATGATCTTGCGTCCCGTCAGTCCGCTGTCGCCGTGCGGTCCGCCGATGACGAAGCGGCCCGTCGGATTCACGAAGTAGCGGGTCTTGGCGTCGAGCAGTTCTTCCGGAATGACCTTCGCGATGACGTGCTCGATGACGTCCTTCTTGATTCGGGCCTGACTGGCATTCTCGGCGTGTTGCGTGGATACGACGACCGTATGGATGCGGACCGGCCGGCTGCCCTCGTATTCGACGGTCACCTGCGATTTGGCGTCGGGACGGAGGTACGGCATGTCCTTCTTGTGATTCTTCCGGATGACCGCCAGGCGCTTGACGATGCCGTGCGCCAGCATGATCGGAAGCGGCATCAGTTCCTTCGTTTCGCGGCACGCGTAGCCGAACATCATTCCCTGGTCGCCCGCGCCGCCGGTGTCGACGCCCATGGCAATGTCGCCCGACTGCTGGTGGATGGAGGAGAGGACGGAACAGGAATCGGCATCGAAACCGACGCCGGCTTCGGTGTATCCGAT
>CAYIHQ010000611.1:0-1980 GCA_964362905.1 uncultured Ignavibacteriaceae bacterium | reverse complement strand
AAGGTAGAGGGCCACGAGGGACGCAAAGACCAGCGACCAGAACGAGAGGAACAACGTCCGCGACCACGCCGGCGGGACGATCTCGCTGGCCGCACGGAGCCAGGCGACGAGGAAGAACTCCGGCACCGGCTCGATGCGATCCACCGTCTTCAAACGAGCCAAATGGAGATTGTGTGCAACGTCGTCGTCCGACGGCATGAGTCGCTGCGCCCGTTCAAATGCCAGGATGGCTCTCCCCACTCCACCTTCCCGGTAGTAGCAGTTGCCGAGATTGAACTGCACCTCGCCGCTGACACTTCCCTGGGAGAGGATCGCTTCATACTGCTGCGCCGCCTGGGCGAATGCTCCAGCCCGATACAGGTCGTTCGCGCGGGAGAAGAGCGTGTCCGCGGATTGTCCAGTCGCTGACACGACGAGCAGTGAGCACAGTGCGAACACAACGGCCAGAGGCCGCTGCTTGCCCTCGAGGTTATTGGTCGGGGCGCCGGCCGGGGCTTGCCCTCGACGATGTTGGTCGGGGCGCAAGGGGAACGCGGTCATGCGGGCGGGGCTCATGACTTGAAGGTCCGGTCGATGTTCTCGATGGCGCGGGCGGCGGCACCGAGCAGGTCCTGACGCGCCTTGCGCGTGTCGGCGCCCGGTGCGTAACGGGCATACTCCGCGCGTTCGACGCAGGTGCGTACGGCGGTCAACGCATCACCGGGAACCCCGCGGGCTTCCAAGCGGGCCAGGATCTCTTCCGTGCTGAGGGAGGACTTCGGGATGCGCAACTTGTGTTCGAAGTAGCCTGTGAGCGCGCGGAGGATCTCCGCATGATACTGTTCCGCGTTCCCCTGCGCCAGCAAGCCTTTGGCTTGCTGGAGGCGTTTAGACGCCTCGCGGCCAGCGCGCTCAAACCGGAGCGTCGGCAGGTCGCCGTAGATCTTCTCCATCCGCCGGCGCGTCACATACGCCCCGATGAACGCCAGCGGCGGCAGAACGAGGGCCAACCATCCACCCAGTCCGAACCCTCGTACAGCATCCGCAGGCTGAAGGTCTCCGATGTCGAGCTTGAGGAACCGAATGTCCTGTCCGAGAAGCCGAACGTCTTCCTTGGAAAACCCCTCCGCCGACATCGCCAGTTCTCGACCCGGCAACACCCGCACGTCGAAACGGGGCGACGACAGGGACACGTACGCGTTCCTGGCCGGGTCAAAGTAGCTGAATCGCATCGGCTCGATGACGCGCTTGCCTTGGTTCCGCGGCACGAGGACGTACTCCGCCGTCTTCTTTCCCTTCACCACTCCACCATCTCGGGCGATCTCATCGCTCAGCTTCGGTTCAAAGACCTCGATGTCCCCGGGGACCACCGGCTTCGGCATCGTGAGGAGCTTCAGGTTCCCCGTCCCGGAGACCGTCATCGTCAGCGTCACGGCATCGCCTGCCTTCACTTCGTTCTTGTCCACGGATGCGGCAAACGTGTACCGGCCAACCGCATTCCCGAATCCCTCCGGAGCCCCGGAAGGCAGGGGATCGACGGTGATGACCAGTGGATCGGAAGCGTAGGTCACTTCGACCGTTTGGATATTCTGGAAGAACGGGTCATTGAAGAATTGGTCAAAAGGATCGCGGCTGCGATTGCGTGTCTGCGTCTGCACCGCTGCCACAAGCTCCATGGGTCCAACCGTCAGACGGCCTGACTGCGACGGAAAGAGAGCTGTCTTCTTCAGGATTGCGGCGCGGTACTGCTTTCCGTTGAGAGTCTCGGTCACGAGGTCGGCCTGCTTTGGAAGGTCGAAATCCTCTCCCCAGAATCCCTCGAACGTCGGGATCTTGGAGATGCGAGAGATGGACATTCCCACACGCGTGAAGATCTTCCACGTCACCGTCGCCTGCTCTCCCAATCGAACTCGTTTTCGGTCGGCCGTGGCCAGCAGGACGATGTTGTCGCCGATGGCCTGGGCCGTGATTATTCCGACCGCCTCTCCAAGCCCGACGATC
>CAYIHQ010000610.1:0-1982 GCA_964362905.1 uncultured Ignavibacteriaceae bacterium | reverse complement strand
TAAAATGAAGGGAACCATGATGGCTTATGCAACAACTACGTTTGCTACAGGCGCATCTTTGGAAGGCAGAGCATTAGCACGATCTGCCAACGTTACATTAGATACCAATGCTATTGTAAAGCCGTAAGCTGATTGGATCAAATTCCAAATCAATGGCTGAACATCGAAACCCCGCTCTCAAGAGCGGTTTTTTTTACTAACTACAAAGGATTAACTCCTTTTTCATCCTTTCGGACGATTACGCCTCATTTCAAACATCTGCATACTTGTCCACGTGCTTTCGAGGATTTCCTTCAAGCTGCAACTGATAGGGATCATCTTCTTGCATGAACATTTGGACAGAACAACGAGCTGCACAATGAATTGGGACCGAGTTGAAGGACAGTGGAAGCAGCGGAGGGGGAAATTGATGAACGACGAGCTCGCCGCCATTGCGGGAAAGCATGAACAGCTTGTGGGAACGCTCCAAGAGAAATACGGCATTGCCAGGGAGGAAGCCAAGCGACAAGTCAATGAGTTCAAGAAGATCGTCGACCAATTGAAAGAATCCAATGGCCAGCTGTTGAGATTGCGAAAGTCCCTGGGCAAAAGGGTGAAGTGGAACAGAACACCGGCGAATGCAAAGAAGGCATCAACGAAAAGACACAATCCGAAAACAAAATGAATGTAGGATCTCGACCGAGAGACAACCATTGTTCATTCGTTTACGCCAGAAAGGGCCACATGAATACTCTTACAACAAATTTAACAACGGACTTCGGCCGGTGGACGCGCTTCGCCGGTGTCTCGCTCAGCATGGGGCTGATCGCTGCAGGGGCCTTGTTTCTCCCGATAGCCGGCTGCAGCAAGGATGATACGCCAGTAGGTCCGAATCCAGTAGTCATACCACTACAAACTACCGCGCAGACGGCGGTCAATCTCCGATCAACCTCCGGATTTGCGGTTCTTGGCGGTTCGTTGATCTCCAACATTCCGACGTCTGCCATCACGGGGGATGTTGGATTGAGTCCGGCTGCCAGATCGTTCATCACCGGTTTTGGTTTAACCGAAGTAACCGGGACGATTTATGCGGCCGATGATGTTTCTCCTGCCGGTGTTCCTGCCATGTTAACAGCGGCGAAAGGCGATTTGACAACGGCGTACAATGATGCCGCGGGGCGCACAGCGACAGACATCGTGCTCCTTGCCGGAAACCTCGGCGGGCTCACACTGACGCCAGGTCTCTATAAGTCGACTGGATCGCTTGAAATATCGTCAGGCGACCTGACCTTCGATGCGAAAGGGAACGCGAACGCTGTGTTCATCCTGCAGATAGCTTCGACGTTGAATACGACATCCGGTCGCAGGATCGTATTGAGCGGAGGGGCAAAGGCATCGAACATTTTCTGGCAGGTGGGTACCTCGGCAACACTGGGAACGACCTCCGTCTTCAAGGGGACGATCATGGCGGATCAATCCATCTCGCTGAATACAGGCGCAACAGTTGAAGGCAGACTGCTCGCACGCATCGGCGCGGTGACCTTGGCCGGCAATACTGTTGTGCGACCTACGCCATAACAAGAGGTGGACGAACGTCCACATCAAAGACGGAACACTGAAGCCCCGCTCTCCTGAGCGGGTCTCTCAGAACAGAAAGAAGTCTTGCTCGTGTTCACCAATCGCGCGGAGGTTCATATGAGAGTCGTTACTGCAAATACACCAGGCACGTCCAGTCGTTGGACACGCTTGATCCCCGTCCATGCGGGATTCATTGTCATGGCGCTGTGCGCTGTGGCGTTGTTCCCGTCGATGGCCGATGCGCAGTGGTCAGGAAGCCCGATCGTCAACAATCTGATCAGCAACGCGGCATTTGAGCAGATCAACCCTGCGAGTGTCAGCGACGGAGCAGGAGGGGTCATTGTCGCCTGGCAGGACAAACGCGGCGGCAGCACGTTCGATATCTATGCTCAACGTGTCAGCGCAAGCGGAGCCGTGCATTGGAC
>CAYIHQ010000609.1:435-1984 GCA_964362905.1 uncultured Ignavibacteriaceae bacterium | reverse complement strand
GGGGGTGGATGTGGGATTTCACAACAAACGACAACCACGAATCCTGCGGACGAAATCGTTCCACCACGCGTCGCTGCACATCCTCCAGAACGTGCAGGTTCACATGTCGGTCCAACGTCGGGAGCGCCATTGCGAGGACCGCGATCCCATGCGGGATCCAACGCACCACGCGCGACACACGGAACACATCCTCCGCCGCCAAGATGACGAGAGCCCCGACCGTCGACCAGATGAACACCCACCAAGGAACGACCGCCGACCCGTCCACCATCAGGAACCCGATCGCCAGCACACCGATGACCGCAGATCCCCACAACCATCCGGCGACGATCGAGCGGACACCCGCTGCGTGAACGAGGGAGCCCAGCCAACGGAGCACGGCAACCCACGCAGTCCGGTAGACAAGGGTGAGCAAGAACAACGCGGCGACGAGGACCAACACAGGAAGCGTGGGGACGAGCACCGTCGGTTCGTACACGGACACGGTGGAATCGAACACGATGCTGCGGACCGCCACGACATATCCGCGTGTGAGGTAGACGAGTGCGCCCGCACCCACGATGCCGACGAGCACGGCGGTGATAACGGAAGGCCGCTTCGGAATGTCCGGCCAACGTAAGTCCCGGAGAATCCGGCGCTCCAACCACCACGCGCTCGCATACAACGCCGCACAGCTGATCAGAAGGTCGAGAGGTGAGGCGGTCAGACCTCCAATCGACGGCGCCGCATACACGCGTGGGTCCACAGGTTCACCCAACGAAAGCCGGCCAGGCACACCCATGGCGTTGAGGACGAAGCGCGACACCCAGATCGCCACAATGACCGCCGCTCCGCGAACACGCTCATGCATGCCGCCCGGGGCCACGCGCAGCAGCCACACCCAACCCAGGAGCATCGCCGCGGCGATCAGGAGCATCGTTGGGATCCCGGGAGAAGCGCCCGAAGATTCAGAATTGGGCGAAGGCACATCAGCCGGCATGAGCGCGACGGCCACCGTATCTCCAGCGAACGCGACGAGCGGAAGCGCATCATCAGTGCGCCCCGACTCCTGCGCAGGAATGATGCGAATCGAACGGCCGACGATCTCTTCAACGCGCCGTGAGAACGCCGGGGATCCGAACAATCGCTCGAGCCCTGGTGCATCGACGAAGAGCGGCTGGTGGATCCGCGCGCCGACCCGACCGGACGCATCCGACACGCTGACGCGAAGTACGACCACAGCTCCCATTCGGTCGACGACCGCCAGCTGCGTTGCTCCACCCTCCGCGATCGGGACGGGCGAACCCCCTCCCCACGTGCGACCGTGCCACAAGAGGACCGACCCGCGACCATCGACCATCTCCGCGCCTTGCGCCGGATCCAGGTCCAGCCGCGAGAACTCCTCAAACGCAGAGGCGAGGTCCATCGGGTCCGTGGAGAGTGAGCGGCGGAACAACGACGTATCCGCGGCGATCGAAGCGCCGCGATCCACCAGCGTTTGGAGGGTAGACGCGAACAGGCGCTGGATCTCGGCCCGTTGTTCGCGAAGGGCGAGGTGCGCGCGACCACC
>CAYIHQ010000609.1:0-425 GCA_964362905.1 uncultured Ignavibacteriaceae bacterium | reverse complement strand
ACGTCCAGCTGATCCCGGCGGCGAGCGCGGTGGCGAGGAAGCCCCACGGCAGGAGCACCGCCGTCCAACGTCGCTCCGGAGTCATGGGGGTGAGCTCAATACAAAGAGAAGTGGGAGATGGACCACCGTGCGTCGTTCATCACGAACGCCACGTAGAGGCGGAGTGTGTCGCGGCCCGCGCCGCCCGAGACGACGAGGGAACCAAAGATGTACGGGGCGGCAACGGCGGACTCGATCCGCTCCACGACCAGCGAGTCGACTCGGTGTCGGGCCAGATAGCCCGCAATGAGTTGACCGGCTTGATTCGCGGAATACTGGCCACGGCCCATGCCCGCAAGCGCGACCTGGAAACACGAGGCAACCCCGGGCCCCAACGGGGCGGTCCATGCCCAGCGACGCCAAGAAACCAGGCCCCGAACCGCTGT
>CAYIHQ010000608.1:0-1988 GCA_964362905.1 uncultured Ignavibacteriaceae bacterium | reverse complement strand
GGATCATCTCATCATCGTCTCCCGACACCCTTTGCTCCATCCCTTTCAAGCGCTCGAAGGCCTCCTCCATGGACGGGATCTCGTACGTCAGCGTGTGAAATGCCAGTACGTCGCCGTCCGTGTTCCGAAGGTCGATCTTCTCGTGCGACTGCGCTTCCACCATCCGGAAGTAGAATCCGCGCAGGATGTCCTCATCCTCCAGAAGCTGATGCGCCGTGATCTCTTGTTCACCCCGCTTCGTCGCGATCTTGTGAAGGTCGTTGCGCAGGGCGAGGACCCCTTGGACGTGCGGCGCACTGAGCGGCTGGTCGTACAGGCCCATGAACAGCGTCACCCCCTCGAACTCCACCACCCGAGCCAGGATGATGTGTCCGGGGAGAAGAATGCGCGTCGCGGTCCGTTCTGCCACGCGCACGTCGCCGGAGCGGAGCAGATCCCGGCACAACGCCGAGGCCCCCGGCTCGACCTCCACCATTTGGTAGAAGGAGTACGGCGTGTGCGTAGTCGCTTCGATGAAGCGTCCCAGTTGCTCATCGAGCGGTCCGCGCCGGTCGGCAAGGAACTGCTCGGCGACCGTCTTCTTTCCTCCCGGCCTCCAGCTGAAGAGCATCCAGCGAATGAACGGGTCCTGCTCCGATTCTCCCAACCTGCGCGGCACATCCTTGCTCAGCTTGTACCACGCCCAAGGATCCTCAGCGGTCTTCCGATGGATGACCGTGGTTTGGTACTTCATCAGCAGTTCGGTCGCCTGCCCATCGAGCCGGCGGACACGCTCGTATGCGCCTTCGGGACTGTCCAGCAGAGCATTTCCGTGGCATTGCTTGTACTTCTTCCCGCTCCCGCAGGGGCAGGGGTCGTTACGGCCAATCTGGGACATGGTTGGAGTTGGCGGTTACGAAATGTCCGAACAACTGAATTGTCTTGCAAACGGCGAAAGGAGGGAAATGCTTGAACCAAGGATCTGCGGAGGTCACCAGGGAAACATTCGAGCCGGGGAGAAGCCCGGATCCTTCGGGGGGCTTGCTATGACATTGGGATGGCGCGACCGCAACACCCCTCACATCTTCCTGCCACCCAACGCCCGCACCATCTCCTGCTTCGCCTCCTCCAGCGCTTCAAATTCGTCGATCACCACGCCCACTCCGAGTGCGCCGGCGATGGCACTCAGGACAGCCGACTCGGTCGGACCCTTGACATACACCTTGTCCGGAAGAAAGCCGCTCTTCTCGATCGACGTGAGGAACGCGTCGCCCAATAGTGTGTGTGGAGGAGTGTCGTGTTCACCCATCTCAAAGTGGAAGATGTGCCCCGACACTCGCTGGCACACCAGAGCCACACGGATGTAGTAGGGACGATCTCCATGTGCGATCGGGACGGGGACATAGAACCCGTCGGCCTCCCAGGACGAATCGGGTTTCGCCGTCTTCGACCGGATTCCCTGTATGCGAGCCAACGGGACAGGCAACGCCGGTGGCAGCGCCTCTTCTGACGGCCAAGATTCCCAACTATCAGTGAACGACCGCCATGCCCGATCCACCGGACTATAGACCAAGACCTGCTTGTCTTCGACTGAGCGGTCAATGTCAGCCTTTGAGTACCGCTCGAAATGGTGGATCCCTGCGCGAAGTCCCAGCGTGAGGAACCGTGCTTCCTCCTCTGTCAGGTGCCACGGATAGCATCCCGGCCGGTGGCTCCGGAACTCCGGCCATGCACCACGTCCCTTGAATAGCACCCCGAGGTGTTTGATGACCTGGCGGTCAGCGGGGGCCAATTCGGTCTTGTTGCCATACGCCAACTTGAGGCAGTCCTGCGTCGCCCAGTACTCGCCCTCGATCGGGTCGTCCAAGCCCTCTACCATGCGCCGATAGACGTTGAATCCCCGGTCGCCGCGGTAAAGACAAAGACCGTTCAGCTGGCCGGCACTGCCCATGAAGCAGGCGTAACCGGTGCTTCCGGTTCCAGGGTCGTGCACGCCGATCAGGTCCGTG
>CAYIHQ010000607.1:0-1994 GCA_964362905.1 uncultured Ignavibacteriaceae bacterium | reverse complement strand
GGGTCGAGTACCGGCTCACGAAGTATCTGCGTACGAACCAGGACACCTCTATCAACCAGAAGCCTGTGGTCCGCGATGGCCAGAGGGTCAAGAAGGGGGATATTCTGGCCGACGGCTGCGCGACCGACGGCGGCGAACTCGCCCTCGGCCGGAACGTGCTCGTGGCGTTCATGCCGTGGCGTGGATACAACTTCGAGGACGCCATTATCGTCAGTGAACGCATCGTTGCGGAGGATGTCTTCACCTCGGTGCACATCGAGGAATTCGAGCTCCAGGTGCGCGACACGAAGCGCGGCGAAGAGGAACTGACTCGCGAGATCCCGAACGTCTCCGAAGAGGCCACCAAGGACCTCGACGAGAACGGCATCATCCGGGTGGGCGCGGAAGTGAACGAGGGAGATATCCTCATCGGCAAGATCACGCCGAAGGGCGAGACCGACCCGACGCCCGAGGAGAAGCTGCTGAAGGCCATCTTCGGCGAAAAGGCCGGCGACGTCAAAGATGCCTCGCTGAAGGCGCCTCCGGGCATGAAGGGCATCGTCATCTCGACCAAGCTGTTCAGCCGGAAGAAGAAGGACACGGAGAGCAAGAAGGAGGACAAGCGACGGCTCGAGTCCCTGGAACGCTCCCGCAAGCGGGACATCCAGGAGCTCAACGAAAAGCTCGGCCACAAGCTCGACCTCTATCTCGACGGCGAGAAGTCGGCCGGCATCCGCGATATCGACGGAGCGATGGTGCTCCGCGCCGGGACCTCTCTCAAAGCGGACACGTTCCGAACGCTCGGGAATGTGGACAAACTGGACTATAACCAGGATTGGGTCGACGACCGGCGTAAGCAGAACGTCATCGTCAAGATCTACGAGAACCACCGCCAGAAGATGTCCGAGGTTGAGGAGTTGTACCGGCACGAGAAGAACAAGATCCAGCTCGGAGACGAGCTCGCGCCCGGCATCGTGCAACTCGCCAAGGTCTACGTCGCCAAGAAGCGCAAGCTCCAGGTGGGCGACAAGATGGCCGGCCGTCACGGGAACAAGGGTGTGGTATCAACGATCGTTCCGGTCGAGGATATGCCGTTCCTTCCGGACGGACGTCCGGTGGACATCATCCTGAACCCGTTGGGCGTGCCATCCCGCATGAACATCGGCCAGTTGTTCGAGCTGGCCCTCGGCTGGGCGGGCCACCAGCTCGACCTGACCTTCGCCTCGCCCATTTTCGACGGCGCATCGTGGGAAGAGGTCGTCGAGTATCTGAAGAAGGCGGGACTGGGCGAAACGTCCAAGTCCATCCTCATCGACGGACGCACGGGCGATCCGTTCGACCAGCAGGTCACCGTGGGATTCCTCTATATGATGAAGCTCTCCCACATGGTCGACGACAAGATCCACGCCCGGTCGATCGGACCGTACTCGCTCATCACGCAGCAGCCCCTCGGGGGCAAGGCGCAGTTCGGCGGACAGCGGTTTGGAGAGATGGAGGTGTGGGCGCTCGAAGGGTATGGCGCATCGCACGTGTTGCAGGAGATCCTCACCGTCAAATCGGACGATGTACTCGGACGCGCCAAGATCTACGAAGCCCTCGTCAAGGGCGAAAATCTGCCGGAGCCGAACGTGCCGGAATCCTTCAACGTGCTGATGCGCGAGCTGCAGGGGCTCGGCCTCGAGGTCAAGATCGAATGACCGTCGCTGTCCCACGCGTGAAGGATATCACCATCGAGAGAGTCGGAGGCATCAATGCCGTTCACACACACTGACAGCGTTCCACGCAAGGCGTTTTCCAAGATCACGCTGAGTCTTGCTTCGCCGGATATGATCCTCGGCCGTTCGCACGGCGAGGTGACGAAGCCGGAGACCATCAACTACCGGTCTTTCCGGCCGGAGAAGGATGGTCTGTTCTGCGAGAAGATCTTCGGGCCGGTGCGCGACTGGGAATGCCATTGCGGCAAGTACAAGCGCATCCGTTACAAGGGGATCGTCTGCGATCGTTGCGGCGTGGAG
>CAYIHQ010000606.1:0-2005 GCA_964362905.1 uncultured Ignavibacteriaceae bacterium | reverse complement strand
CAGGACGAACTTATTGACATATCCGGACGCCGCAAGGCGAGAGAGAAAACGTTCCTGCATAAAGCGCAGGAGAAGAAAATTGAAATCGAAATGCTCCCTGTCCGCGATCTTCTTGAGGTGTGCAAGAACGGAGGCTGATTTGTTGACGGGCTTTTTCTTCATCCTACGATGGTTCGGACGTACTGCGAAACAATTCCCTTGACCCGGCAGACTTCAGCAAATGTCTTGAGCCTGTTCAGATCCCGATTCCGGCGTTTGAGATACTGCTTAAGTCCTTCGAGCGCGATATCCTCGCCGAGTTTGTTGCGAAATCGGATTATGTCACAGACGGTTTTCTCTACTCCGTAGATCCGGATGTGCCCTGCCCTGGTCTCGTGATGTTCAATACCCGCCTTGTATTGATCGACGGAAAAGTAATACGGCTCGTTTGGTGGGTTCGAGAGCTTGATTGGTTTGTCCGAGCCTGGAATCGCAAAAGAAATGGCGGTTGGAACAAACGTCGTGAGCTCGTGAAACGCAAGGGCTGACGTAAGGCAGATCACGGCCTTTGGCATCGCGAGACAGATCTCGACGAGTCCGCTTGTCTCACCGGGCCGAATGTCGACAAGACGGTAGAGTCCTGCTTTCACCTTCACCAGGCGACCGTTCTCAACGAGTTTCCGAACGGCTCGGGTTTGGAAACCGCTCGCTTTCAGGTCCTTCATGCGAGCGTATCCCTTGCGGTCACGGAGATATTTGACGATGGCGTCCACGATGTGAATCTAATCTTCTGGACTTAATATACACATACAGAAAAAAAGAATCACGAGAAGAACCAACATCGTCCCTTCGGGCGCTCTATTCTGCTCCTTTCCGCCCCTCTCCACCCCTCATCGACCACCAAAGCAATCCTCCTCCTCCCACCGCCATCACCAATCCCCACCACAGATTGACATTCATACCGAGCGAGCGTTCATACAGCGACGCATCGCTGACGAGGCCGTAGATGGTCAGCACGACCCCATAGAATGCCAGAAGTCCGCCCAATGGTGTCTTGAGATCGAAGAGATGCAAACCACCATTTCCGTTGATGGACTGATCCTTACCAGAAAACGATGTACAACGCCAGCGTCACCACCACGACCGCCGCACCAAACCAGATGGCTCCCGGTGTCGCGGACATGTCGAAATCGGCCCGCCGCGGGAGTTGCACCGGCTGAGAGAGCGGCTTGAGCAGCGTGATCACCGTCATGATCAGGAGAACAACTCCGAAGGTGATCGCCATCCTGTTCAGGAAGGCGACCTCGCCGAAGAACAGTTGAAGGGCTCCGTAGATCGGCACGCAGGTGACCAGCGCCGACAGTCCCGCCGCAGGCGGGGCTTTCTTGACAAGGAAGCCGAAGATGAACGCCGCCAAGATGCCGGGCGAGATGTAGCCCTGGAATTCCTGGATATACGTGAAGATCCCCTGGAATCTTGGGTTGCCAAGGCTCGGTGCGATAATGCATCCCAGCAATACAAACACGACCGTCATCGCTCTTCCGACAAATACAACCTGCTTCGGAGATGCATCGGCCTTCAGATACCGCTTGTACAGGTCCATCGTAAAGATCGTCGAGGCGGAGTTGAGCATGGAGGCCAACGAACTGATGACGGCTCCGGCGATCGCGGCCAGCATGAAACCCCGGAGGCCGACTGGAATGAGGTTCTTGATGAGCAACGGATATGCTGCATCCGTGTTGTTCATCGTGCTTCCATACAGCTGAGCCGCAATGATCCCCGGGAACACGATCACGAATGGTATGATGAGCTTCAGCGCCGCGGCAAAGAGCACACCCATCTGTCCCTGGCGCAGGGTCTTTGCCGCGAGCGTACGCTGGGTGATGTACTGGTTGAGGCCCCAATAGTAGATGTTTGGGATCCAGAGGCCGAGGACGAGCGCCGTCCAGGGAAGGACGGGATGGTCCGCCGGCAACACCATGTGCAATCGATCCGCATTGTGCGCGAAGAACTGGTCCCAACCTCC
>CAYIHQ010000605.1:0-2010 GCA_964362905.1 uncultured Ignavibacteriaceae bacterium | reverse complement strand
GTCCCATGATTCGAGGTCTGATGCGATCTGCGTGGAGAAGAACATAGCAAGAAATTGCGTCAAGGGAAACGAGCGGCCTGGCGGGGGCTGGATACTGGCCAACAAATACCGGAACTTCTCAGCATTCTCTTCGAGCAAGGAACTCCATGCATCTCGAGCTCATCGACTGGCTGATCGTTGCTGCATCTTTGATCGTATGTTTCTTCCCCGCGCTCTTCTTCGCCAAGCGGGCGGGCAAGAACACGTCGGAGTTCTTTGCATCGGGCCGGTCGGTTCCGTGGTGGCTGGCCGGCCTCTCCATGGTCGCGACGACCTTCAGCAGCGACACACCAAACCTGGTCACAGACATCGTGCGTCGACAGGGTGTGGCGGGCAACTGGGTCTGGTGGTCGTTCGTCCTGACGGGAGTTCTGACCGTCTTTTTCTATGCGCGCTTGTGGCGTCGCTCGGGCGTGCTCACGGACCTGGAGTTCTACGAGCTTCGCTATTCCGGCAAGGCCGCCGGTTTCGTCCGCGGATTCCGTTCGGTCTATCTCGGCCTGTTTTTCAACAGCATGATCATGGCCACCGTCAACCTCGCCGCCTGCAAGATCGCCGCCGTGCTATTCGGACTCGACCGGTGGCAAACGCTGCTGGGGGTCGGACTCCTCAATGTGATCTTCGCCACGCACGCAGGCCTGTGGGGCGTCCTGGTGATCGATATGGTGCAGTTCTTCATCAAGATGACGGCGGTGATCGCGGCTGCGTACTTTGCGGTCCAATTGCCCCAGATCGGAGGATTGAGCGGACTCGTCGAAAAAGTGTCCCGTCTCCAGGGCCCTGGAGGGATCAACTACCTGGACATCCTTCCAGATTTCACCAACCATTGGGACATTGCTGTCGCGGTGTTCATCATGCCCATCGCCATCCAATGGTGGGCCGTGTGGTACCCCGGTGCCGAACCAGGCGGCGGAAGCTATATCGCCCAGCGAATGCTCGCGTCGCGGTCGGAGAAGGACGCGCTTGGGGCGGTGCTCTTCTTCAACATCGCCCACTACGTGTTGCGTCCGTGGCCATGGATCCTCGTTGCCTTGAGTTCCCTCATCATCTATCCGGAGCTCTCCGACATCCAACGCGCATTCCCGCATCTGGATCCCAGCCTCATCGGCCACGACATCGCGTTCCCCGCCATGCTGAAGTTCCTGCCGGTCGGGTTCATCGGGCTGATGGTCGGCGGGCTCATCGCAGCCAACTCTTCAACGATCCTGACCCATCTCAACTGGGGGGCGTCATACCTGGTTCACGACCTCTATCGGCGATTCATCAAGAAGGATGCGGATGAGCGGCACTACGTGCGTGCCGGCCGGCTGGTCACCGTGGGATTGTTCCTGTTCTCTTCCTCACTTGTCTTCTTCCTCGACACGGCCAAAGACGCGTTCGACATTATCCTTCAGGTGGGAGCAGGGACGGGACTGTTGTATCTGGTGCGCTGGTTCTGGTGGCGTGTCAATGCCTGGGCGGAAGTAGCGGCGATGGTCAGCTCGTTCTTCGTCTCGATCGCCCTCCTCGTCGGGCGAAAGTACGGCATGGACCTCAGCACGCACGCCGCACTGCTGGTGACGATCGGCGTCACGACCGTTTGCTGGGTTGCGACAGCGCTGTTGGGCCCGGCGACCGATCAGGCGACGCTGATTGCGTTCTACAAGAAGGTGCGTCCGTTCGGGCCGGGTTGGACCCGCATACGCGAGGCGGCTGGGGTCACAGCAGGCGAAGCTCGTACAACCAGAGAGAATATTCCGCTGGCACTGGTGGGATGGATGTCTGGGAGCATCCTCATCTGGTCATCGTTGTTCACCGTAGGGAATTTTCTGTACGGCCGGATGGAGTATGCGTATACACTCTTGGGCGTATGCCTCCTGAGTGGTGCCGTGCTCATCTGGGTCGTCAATCGGTTGTGGTCGAGCCCTTCCATGCGTTCGGGAGCAGCCGGGTGAGTCTCTCGCGTCTTGTCGTCTCGTCGCCGGGCAGGGT
>CAYIHQ010000604.1:0-2013 GCA_964362905.1 uncultured Ignavibacteriaceae bacterium | reverse complement strand
TGACCGAATTCATGAAGGAGTTGAACGGCATCCTGTTGCCCATTCCAGCGGAGGAACTGACCCGCGCGAAGAACTACGTGGCCCTCGGATATCCGGGTGATTTTCAATCGGTCCAGCAGATCGCCGGGAAGTTGTCGGAGATGGTGGTGTATGATCTTCCCGGGGACTACTTCAATACGTATATCGATCGTGTTCTGGCGGTGACGGAGAGCGATGTACTGCGGGCGGGGAAAGCATCCCTCGACACCGACCGGCTTTTGATTGTCGTCGTCGGCGACAAGACGAAGGTGGAGAAGGATGTGGAGGCGTTGGGGCTGGGACCGATCAAGAACCTGTCTATCGAGGATGTGCTGGGAAAGAAACCAGTGATAGAATGAAGCTAAGTCAAAAGTGAAATATTCTAAGGCAAAGATAGAGCACGCGTGAATCCTCCTCTATCTATCACTTCTGACTTAGACTCCTTGACTTCCCCCAAGCCATCCCACCAGTAATCCAAAGGCGATGCCGGTGAGTCCGAGTGCACCGCCGGTGAGCTGATCTGCGGCAATGGCTCCGACGCCGACAAAGAGATGAGCTTGGAGCCACGGATTCATTGCAAGAATGCCCGGGGCTTCCGCCGGGCATTCATTGTCGTCTTTTCCTCCGGTAAGAGTCCGGGCCGAGCCGTGCATGATCAAATGGGTTGTAGTTCTCGTGTCAGACGACAAGAGTCGCCTGCTTTCGCCGGGCGTACTGCTGCGGAAGGTGCAATTTCACCTGCTCCTCCAATTCCTCATCGGTGACGGATGACATGCGCCCGTCCTGCTTGTACTGTTCCATGACCCACTTGAAGATATTGACCACCTTCGATACGCTCAGCCGATCGCCGCCCCTCAGTCCGAGGAACTCGTTCACCCAGAGCGCGACGCCGTCGGACCCCGACTTGTCCGTGATGGACACACGGGGGGGGCGATTCAACAACGCAGCCGTGTCGAAAATGTTGTAGATCTGTTCGAACTTTCGCAATCCTCCGGCGTGGATGCCGGCGCGGGTCGTATTAAAATCCCGTCCGACGAACGGATAGTTCGAGGCGAGATGGGTCCCGATCTCCTTTTCGTAGTATTCCGCCAATTCGGTGATGACCGACAACTGCACTCCGTTGAGCGCACCTTTCAGGGCGACGTATTCCATGATCGCTCCTTCGAGAGGCGGATTCCCCGTCCGCTCCCCGAAGCCGAACAGCGTTGCGTTGAGCGCGTTCAGACCGTACAGCCACGCGGTCGTTCCATTGATATGGACCTTGTGGAAATCGTTGTGCCCGTGCCACTCCAAACGGTCCGGCGAGATGCCGCATTCGTTGATCATGCGCCAGATCATCTTGGGGATGGAGCGCGGCTCGGACGCCTGCGGATACGAAATACCGAAGCCCATCGTGTCGCAGAGACGGATCTTCACCCTCAGGTCCGGCGCGACCTGCTCGCTCAAACGGGAGAGTCGTTGCACGAATGGAAGGACGAAGCCCTTGAGGTCCGCGCGCGTCACGTCCTCGAGATGGCATCGCGGCCGCACGCCCGCCTCCCACGCCGCCTCCACCCCTCCCACATACTGATCCATCGCCTGCTGACGCGTCTGTCCCTGCTTGTGAAAGATGTGATAGTCCGACGACGACGTCAGCATGCCCGTCTCTTTCAGGCCCATCTCCAGCACCAGCCGGAAGTCCCCTTTGTTGGCCCGGATCCACCCGGTGATTTCGGGGTACCGAAGTCCGAGTGCCCGGCAGGCCTCGATGGTCTCGCGGTCGTTCTTTGTATAGAGGAAGAATTCTGACTGCCGGATCACCCCGTTCGGTCCCCCCAGGCGGGATAACATGTCGAACAGCCGCACCATGTGTTCTTTCTTGTAGGGAGGCCGCGCCTGCTGTCCGTCGCGAAAGGTCGTGTCCGTCACATGGATGTCGCGCTTCCTCAGGTCCGCCGGATCGAAGGGCACATCCCTTCCGTCGATGGGCTCGCGGATGACCCCTTCGAACGTGAT
>CAYIHQ010000603.1:0-2015 GCA_964362905.1 uncultured Ignavibacteriaceae bacterium | reverse complement strand
CTCCACTCTCGCCAAGATTGAGGGCGATTTTGTAACAAAGCCGGGTGTGCAAATGATTGCCAAAATCGCCAAAGCACTTGGCGTTTCTATGGAAGATTTATTGAAATAATATGGAAAATAAATTTAAGATACATCTTGATACTGATTTGGGAGACGATATTGATGACATTTGCGCCTTGGCGTTTTTGCTTCGGTCGCCCAATGTTGAAATTACCGGAATTACGATAGTTGGTGACACCAATGGAAAAAGAACTGGTTATACTCGTTATGTTCTGAAAACTGAAGGTAGAAATGATATTCCGGTTGCGGCCGGAGCAGATACTTCTCAAGGATTTTATCGCTCTGAACTAGGTCTTCCCGAAGAAAAACGATATTGGCCAGAACCCATTGCACCTTCGCCAAATCTACCAGAGGAAGCAATCCGGCTTCTCAAAAATAGCATTGAACAAGGCGCAATTGTTATTGGAATTGGGCCTTATACGAATTTATTTTTGCTTGATAAACAATATCCTGGAATTTTGAAGCAAGCCAAACTTGTTCTCATGGGAGGTTATGTTTATCCTCCTCGACCTGGCTTTCCAAAGTGGGGAAACAACATGGATTTCAATATCCAAGCGGATGTAAAATCGGCGAAGCATGTCCTTGAAAACTCTAATCCAACCCTTGTCCCTCTCACTGTAACGATAGAGACAGCTCTTAGGCGGGCATCTCTGAACAATTTAAAAAAGTCCGGAGCACTAGGACAATTGATTGCGCAACAAGCCGAAATGTTTGCCGTGGATTATAAGAACGAGGCGACATATGGAGAAACGTGCGAAGGACTACCGCGGGACATTATCAATTTCCAACACGACCCATTGGCTTGCGCGATTGCGCTTGGTTATGATGACGGAATTGAAATAAAGGAAATTCCCTTGGTTATTGAGGAAAAGGATGGATGGCTCCACGAACGAATTGATGAATCGGGCAAGCTCATGAAAGTCGTTACAAAAATTGAAGGTAATCGCTTCAGTGAATTCTGGGTCAATCAAATAATAAATGGATAAAGAATCTGCCGCCAAAGAAAAACTTGAAATCGTCCTTTCCGCTCCGGTTCAAGGCGAGGCGGGCGGAAGGGGGGTGTGGGGGGAATTCCGCCCGCCGAGCCCAGCCAGTTCCGTTCGGATATTTTCAAACAGACACCGCCAAATAATTATAATAATACAAAAACTATGGAGAAAGAAGAAAATGATATTAAACAACAAGAAAAAGTTTTTACTGGTGGCATTGCAATTTTGTACAAAAAGGATGAAAACCAGTTAAAATTTTTGGTTGTAGAAAATTCAAAAACAGGAAATATTACTTTTGTCGCCGGAGCAAAAGAAGACACAGATCATTCGGAAATTGACACCATGAATCGCGAAATTCAAGAAGAACTCGGCTTACAGACAGAAATAAAACTTGAGCCAACAAAAGTTCGACACGAATTTGTTTTTGGTCCCAATAAAAAAGAGCGGGCGGGTCAACAGGGTTCTTATCAAGTTTTTCTTGCTGATATTACCAATATAAGCGACTTAATTACTCACACCGAAGAACTTAGAAACATAAGATGGTTGGGTAAGGATGAAGTTATAAATTCCTTGTCCTTTCCTGATTTAAAAGAAGTATTTTTAAAAGCAACAGAAAATTTATGATCACCATAGACAATTTTAAAAAGGTGGAGATAAGAGCAGGAAAAATAATTTCTGCAGAGTCAGTGGAAGGATCAGAAAAATTGCTTAAACTTTCGGTTGATTTTGGGCTAAAACCGCAAAGCGGTTCGCCCGATCATTCTATGGAACAGAATGATCTAGGGGGAAAAGATATAAGACAGATAATTTCCGGCATAGCAAAATTTGTAAAAGCCGAAGAATTAGTCAGCATTACTTGCGCTTTTGTTACAAACTTAGAACCGCGAGAAATAATGGGTTTTAAAAGCGAAGCTATGATTATGGCTGTATCTGGTGACTTGCCTGCCGGCGAGGCAGGAAATTTTT
>CAYIHQ010000602.1:0-2022 GCA_964362905.1 uncultured Ignavibacteriaceae bacterium | reverse complement strand
TTGTTGCGATCGCGGCTATAGTTTATGGCAGTGTTCCAAGGTTTGAGATATTCCTTTTAGGGGAGTTTTTGTTTGCAGCGGCGATGTCCTTTGTTTCGGGTGCAGACGAAGCCCTTTTATACGATTCTCTAAAAGAAGCGGGAAGAGAGGGTGAAAGAAAAAAGATTTTCGGAAGGGCTAATTCTTTTCATTTATTGGGTATGTTTATTGCTGCGCCTATTGGTTCCTTTGTTGCTTCAAGATTTGGGCTTAATGTACCAATACTTATTTCTTCAGGCTCCTTTTTCTTGGCCGCTTTAGTTGCTTGGAGCATTAAAGAGCCTCTTATCCATCAGGCAAAATCCGAGTCAAGACGGTATCTTGATATTGTAAGGACAGGTTTTTCCTTTCTTCGTAATCATAAGATATTAAAATTATTAGCGTTGGATGCGATAGTTGTGGCTTCGTCTTCCTATTTCGTCATTTGGTTATATCAGCCGCTACTGAGGAGTGTAGGTATCGGCATATTTTATTTGGGAATTGTGCACGCGGCTTTGATTTTATCGGAAATTATTATTTCCACTAATTTTGAAAGACTAATAAAATTATTTGGATCCGATAAAAGATATTTAAGGGTCAGTACAATTATTGTTATTTTATCGTTTTTACTTGTAGCGGCTTGGCCGAATATAATAACTATTTCAATTTTGATTATTTTAGGAGGCGGTTTTGGTTTAACAAGATTGCCACTAATGTCATCTTATATGAACAGGTTTATACCTTCCGAACAAAGAGCAACAATTCTTTCGTCAATTTCTATGTTTCGTAGGTTCGGACTTGTAATACTTAATCCATTAATAGGGTTTACTGCCGACCATTCATTAAGGTTAGCTGCTTTAATAGTTGGTCTTTTGCCATTGGTTTTATTCATTTTTTCCCCGATAGAACAGAAAATGTTGGAAGATAATTAGAAGCTATTTTGCAGGGACTAATAAACTATATAGGAAACTTCTTTTGAGGCTATTTTGTGAACTACTATTCACTTAGGGCGAACTCTCTAGTCATGAATTTTATTCGCTTGATTGAGAATCTTCAACTAGTATTTAAAAATGTTCCCGAATTTGCTTATGCAGGGGGCTAGTGAACTATGTAGGGAACTTCTTTTTGCGCTTCAATCACTTTATCTAACTTACAGTATTAAATCCTAATCGGTTTTATCACCACTAATCTTAATGACCAAATACTTTCCAATATTTTTGAGGAAGGAGATGGGGACAGGGTGTGTCTATAACTGCACTACAATTATCCCCATTTGACATCCGATTGAAACCTAAATAGCCACAACCAACCTCCCTAGACCCATCATCATATATTGTCACTGAAGCCCCCACGGGGTGCTTACCATCTTGAAGCAAAATCCCTTCGGGGCCGTTGCATTCGACTGAAAAAGTCGCTTTTACTTTTCTTTCCATTAGTTGGATGATATGCGACGACGTAGTTTTTGTCAACTTATAAAATTGAGGCTACTTTGCAGGGGCTAGTGAACTATGTAGGGAACTTCTTTTGAGCTCAGCGGTGACCTACTATTCGCTTAAAGCGAACACCCTAGTCATGAATTTTATTCGATTGGTCCAGAATCTTCAACTGGTATTCAAAAATATTCCTGAATTTGCCTATTTGTAAAACAGTGAAGGAATGCGAAGGTATTTTAAAAGGCTCTTTCGTTATCCGTAACACTTTCGGGGCGCCAAAAAAGACATCCATTTCCACGTTCATCTTCTAAACTTGCAAGTCTACATGTTGCAACTCCTGAATAATAAGGACAGTTAACTTGAAAGACATGAGGAGCGTTAAATTCTGCGTCAAATCCTATACGACGTGTTACAGGAACAGGAGTTCTCTCACAATCAACGTTTAAAATCCGTACCCTATCAACCCCCATATGCGGTTATCTTACTTAAAACACCTCAATATGTCAATCGTGCCTGTGTGACCCAGGGTGGAATCGAACCACCAGTCTACTCTTTAGAAGAGAGCCGCTTT
>CAYIHQ010000601.1:0-2022 GCA_964362905.1 uncultured Ignavibacteriaceae bacterium | reverse complement strand
CCGGACGGAATTGCGGCTGAGACAGCAAGCGTCATGCCGAAGATCCGTATCGCACGTTCCTTCAAAATCGTAGGAAATGCAAGATAATCCGCGCTTCCGAAGCTCGACGCTTCCGCATTTTCACCCATTTCCCACCGGTGGGAAGATGTTTCAAAGGACCCTGCCTTCATTTTTTTCATCCGTTCCCTCATAAACACCAAGGTCCCCTTCCGGGGACCTTGATAGACGTCGATCGACGTGTCAGACTCTCTGTCGCTCCAGTGGCGCAGTCCAGGAGGGTATCCAGCGCCGGGACATCTCGAATATGCTGGAGAGGATGGCCACATAGGCAAGGTCGCCGAGCAGGGTGTTGCGAAAGAACGGGATCGCGGCGACGTAGCACTCCAACAGTCCTGCTGCGGTCTTCGGGTACGCACCTCCATCCCCGACAAACCACACGCCGAAATTCGTGACCACGGAGAACAGAACAGAACCCCCGAGCGTGGCGCCCGCCACGACCGGCACCGACCTGCGCGAACGAAGGAGCAATCCGACGACCGCGATGGCGGCAAAGCTCACATACACGAACGGCATGATCCTGTGCACACCGAGGATCAGATCGCTGATCAGCATGGCAGCCAGGGGAAGAATGAACGCGAAGCGGCGGTCCAAATACAGGGCGCCGGTCAGCGCAAGCGCGGCAAGCGGCGTAACATTGGGCGGATGCGGCAGGAGCCGGGAAAGTGCCGCGATCCCGACGACAACGATGCCAAAGAGGAGATGCTTCATGGACGACCTCCAGTTGAACCACATGATGGATGATGATAGGGAAAAATCCTGAGCAATGCCATGGGAGAAGGCTTTATGGCAGAACGACGAATCCGTTCGGCGCTACACCGATCCCGGAGGTGTACTCTCGTATGAGGGCACCCGACTGAGAGCGAACCTGAACACGGCCATTGGACACGAAATCTCCCGCCTCCGACAAGTACAGCTCGTTTCGGGCCGAGTGGATCCCGATCCCATAGTAGCTCCCCGCAACAAGTGTGGACGACAGCACGATCGGCGAGGAACCACCGCTGAGCTTCCACACGGCTTGCGTCGTTCCCGAACCAGGTCCCAACACGTAGAGAGCGCCTGTGCCATCAGCTGCGATCTTGCCGCCCGGACCGCTGAGCCAGACGGTGTCCACGACCGTTCCGCTGGCACCCTCAAGGGTGATGACGGACCCCGGGGCTTGGAGCAACGGATCGAAGAAGTCCTGGTAGCCCGTGCATGAGACGTGAACGAGGCCCGCAGAAGTGGTCACTCCATACGAAGGCCCGGAGGGCGTCGGGATGGTTTGGACGACCGAATCCGAGAGAATGTCGACGACACTGATCGTCGTACCGTAGCCGAATCCGCCATTCAGAACATACAGTCGCGACCCGGACACGACCATCGCTTCCGGGAATGTGCCAACGGTCAATCGACGCGCCTCTGTCCCACCGACGAGGTCGAGGATCGACACCGTCGAATCCATGTTCGTGACGTACGCTTTGAACGCCGACACCACACTGATCTGCCGTGGGGACGTCGTCAACGAGATCGTCTGGAGCCATCGATGCGTTCCCGGTTCGATGACCTCGATTTTGCGGGAATTGTTCAGCACCACGTAAAGGCGCCCGAACGCGAGTGCGGCATGGTTGGCGACGTCACCCAGCGTGCGGCCTGGATTAGTGCCGGAGAAGACGGACCCCGAAGCGGTCCCTTTGTCCGGATCGATGAACGAGAGCTCGGCGTTGGAGGACCGAAAGGCGCCTTCGTTGACGACATAGACGCCGCTGGGCCCTGTCTGTACCGGTACGGGGTCAGCGACGGTATCGCAACCGGATCCGGCGACGATGAGGATCGCGGCAAAGGCGTGCATCATTCGCATAGAGAGTCCTTACGGTAGCACATCGATGGTCGAACGAACTGTGAAGTTTCTCCCGGGCAGAGGATACCCGGGCAAAGACTCCTCTGCCACATCGAACACATTCTCCACTCCACCCTGAAATGCCA
>CAYIHQ010000600.1:0-2024 GCA_964362905.1 uncultured Ignavibacteriaceae bacterium | reverse complement strand
CTTCTTCCGACGACCCCGGAATGACCACGGCGTGCCCACCTCCACGTTCCGCATTCCTTCCATCCGCACCATCAGTTTCGTGTGGAGCGTCGGACCCGGGAATGGAAGGATGATGCCGATGTCGCCCGACGTTCGTTTTCCGTCGATAAAAGCATGTTTGACGCAATCGAGGAGCCGTTTGGTCTGACTTTCGTTGCAGGGAAGGATCTTCTTCCGGCCGATATACTGGTGGGACCGCCCGCCGTCTCCGGAGGTGTCTAGGAAATAGATGCGTCCGCGCGCTTTGGGCGATGCGAACACGTTGATCTTGTCGTCAAACACGGCTCGTCCCATGAACAAGGACAGCTTGGGCGTGGTCGCGAAATGCGACGACAGGAGGACGCACCATTGCTGGTTCTTCTGGGCCCAGTCGAACAGGCGATTGAGCTCTTCCGTCCCCGAGACAAAGAGAAAGATATCCTTCTGCAGCCACGTGCGGCCCGCCTCGTTCCGCAACAGCGAATCGGGGCCGATCTGGAAGGGGTCGCCCGCGATGACCACCTTTTCGCGAGCGAGGGCTGCGAGCGCGGCAAGGGTGGGGATATTGATGGCGTGCGCGTCATCGATGATGACGAGGTCGAACCGCTCACCCCGGACCTGCGCATCTATGAGTGCGCGCGCAATGCCCGTCGCGACAAATCGTTTGGCGTTGATCAGCATCGCCTCGTCGATCGTCGTGTAATCCTCAACGGCGCGGGTGACCGCATCGAGGCCGCCCAGTTCGTCGATGCGTTTCTGTGCCGCGTTCAGGGACATCGTCTCCTCGCCGGAGACGGGGGCGTGCAGCTCGATCTTCGTGATCTCCGCGGTGAGATTCTGGTGCATCTGCTGGAGACGCTTCTGAGCGGACTGCTTGTCCGTGAGCGCTTTCTGCGCGGCCGCCAGATCGTCCTTCGAAAATCCCTTCTTCATCCGGTCGAGGATCGACGCATTCTGGACGTTGTTCACCTGTTGCTGCCACTGCGCCGCTTCCTTCGCGGCGGCATCCGCCTGACGACGCAATTCCGCGACCCGTTCCCGCAATTCCTGTGTCTTGAGATAAAAGTCCTCGTGCAGGATGGTCTTCACCTTCACCGCCCAGTACGTCTTGAGGAGGGTAACACGCTCCTGGAATGTCTGGCGCTTCCTCTCACGGATCGACTCCAATTGCGCGTCGAAGGCGTAGGAACCGAGGGCATCGACGTTCTCGAGTGACGGCAGATCATACCGCGTGGCGGTCTCGGCCATCGCGACGCCGAATGTCCCGCCGATCTCCACCGTCCGCAACAGCATCGCGTCCACTTGGTCGTTCGACGGCGCGACGAACAGAACGCGTTTACCGGCCTTGAGATAGTTGCCCGCTGCGAGCGCCAGCACCCGCGTCTTGCCGGACAGGATCGGTCCCCACAGATACGTGACGCGGTTGCAGAGGATCTTGGCCAGCGCTTCCACCTGGTCGGCGGGGGTCTGCGGTGGCACATCCGGTTCGAACGGAACGATGTGATTGTTCGCGGCATCCGTGGGATGCAGCAATAACCGGGGGAGGAGGGCCTCCTGCGGGAGATCGCGGAGCAGACGCGCGACGGAACCGAGCTGGGGTTCGTAGTCCCACGAGACCTGTGCCTCGGGGATCGTGGAACCGAAATCCTGCGTCAATGCCACAACGAGGAATTGATTCTCCATGGAGATCACGTTCCCAGGGACGGAGATGGGTTTCGCGCGTCCGAAGGTGAATGTGGCCGACTCGATGGAACGAAGAAGAAGGTCCTCGGGGATCTCGAAGCGGTAGTAGGTCCGTCCGGCGAAGGTTCCCACCCGTTCTCCGTGAAACATAGTCATCGACCGCCGGCCCTCGTTCAGGAGCGCCAACTCCTGGTCAAGAACGCCGGCCATCGTTTGGAAAACGGATGTGGGTCCGGAGGTGGTCGTCATGCGATCGCAGTGCGGAACGGCGTGCGTAGAAACTAGGGGAATTCGGGCGGGATTGCAAGGCAGGGTGAACCCGC
>CAYIHQ010000599.1:0-2026 GCA_964362905.1 uncultured Ignavibacteriaceae bacterium | reverse complement strand
AGACCGGGTGGGCGATCTCCAGTTCCATCTCTACCTCAATGCCTTCAAGAATACCGAGTCCACGTTCATGAAGGAGACGGGAGGATCCAGCCGCGGCTTCGAGGCCGAAGAAGGAGGATGGGGATGGACGGATATCACGTCGATGACGTTGGCGGATGGAACTGACCTATTGCCCGGCGCGGAGTACATTCAGCCGGACGACGGCAACGTGAAGGACCGTACGGTCATGCGCGTTCCATTGCAGAAACCGGTCCGGCCGGGTGAGACGATTCGCATCGACATCGCCTTCAAAGCCCGACTCCCAAAGGTGTTCGCCCGAACGGGATATGCCGGCAACTACTATCTTGTCGGCCAGTGGTTTCCGAAGATCGGCGTCTGGGAGACGGCTGGCATGCGGGGCCGAAAGGTCGCCGGGTGGAATTGCCACCAGTTCCACGCTAATTCCGAGTTCTACGCCGACTACGGCGTCTACGACGTAATGATGACGGTGCCGAAGGGATACGTTCTCGGTGCGACAGGATTGCTTCAATCGATGCGAGAAAACCCCAACGCCACGATCACGCACGTGTACCATGCGGAAGATGTCCACGATTTCGTCTGGACCTGTTCCCCCGACTACCAGGTGTACGAAGAGACCTGGCAACACGTGAAGATTAAGTTGATGAGCCAGCCGGAGCATGTGGGCGTTGCGAAGGAGCGGTACTTCCAGTCGACGAAGGCGGCGTTGCAGTACTTTCACGACTGGCTCGGGAAGTACCCGTATCCCAACGTGACGGTCGTGGACCCGCCGACCTATGCCATGGGTGCCGGCGGCATGGAGTATCCCACGCTTATCACGGGAGGGTCGGTGAAGTACCTGCCCTCCGGCCTGCGCGTGACGGAAATGGTTTCCGTACATGAGTTCGGCCATGAGTATTGGTACGGACTCGTCGGCAACAACGAGTTCGAGGAACCCTGGATGGACGAGGGATTCAATCAGTACTCGGAAACCCGCATCATGGACGAGACCTACGGCGAAGGCAGGTCGGCCGTGGAATTTGCCGGTTACAAGATGGGAGACGCGGAAACGGCGCGGTCGGGGTATGTGGGAATGAGCAATCCGAAAGCCTCGCCCATCGACACTTTCGCGTGGGCCTTTCCGGGCTCCTCTTACGGTTCGTTGACATACAATAAGACGGCGGCGTGGATGATCACGCTGGAACGTCTCATCGGCCGGCCTGCCATGGATGAGGCGATGCGGACCTACTTCGAGCGGTGGAAATTCAAGCACCCGGGCCGTGCAGATTTCGAGGCCGTCGTGAACGAGGTCGTGCGGAAACACCACGGGACAAAATTCGGTCCCTCGATGGACTGGTTCTTCACGCAGATGCTGGATGGCACGGACGTGTGCGACTATGCCATCGGTGCCATGGACAGCCGTCGCGTGTCGCGGCCGCGGGGGCGTGACATCGACACGGCCGGGCAGAAAACTGGCACGACGCTGTACGAGTCAACCGTTCGCGTTCTACGGAAGGGGGAGGTACACATGCCCGTGACCGTGGAGGTCCTGTTCAAGGATGGTTCGAAGGAAACGGTCTGGTGGAACGGCCACGATCGCGTGCGCGAGCTGAAGTTTGTCCGCGAGAGTGAAGTGCAGATGGCCACCGTCGACCCGGCGCGAACGCTGTGGATCGACGTGGACCTCAGCAACAATGTCAACTCCACGGAGGTCTCGGGAGCGGCCATTTGGAAGTACACCATCAAAGCCCTGTACTGGCTGCAGAACGTGGTCCAGTATTCGGCCATCTTGTGAGCGGAGGATACCATGACACCGACATCATCCTTGACGATCCTGGGGCGCAGCCTTCGCACGCTGTTCCAGCGATGGCCGGTCCTTCCGACTTCTATTCTATGCCCTCGTCTCCGGCATACTCATCGTCGGCATCTGGACCTTCGCGGTCGGAGGGATCTGGGCGGCCATCACGTCGGGAGACCGGATCGAATCGGAGTACCTCTTGGCGGGGGTGGTCGTAACGTTTCTGTTTCT
>CAYIHQ010000598.1:0-2036 GCA_964362905.1 uncultured Ignavibacteriaceae bacterium | reverse complement strand
CGGATCTCCCTACGCCGATCTGTGGACGTCCGAGGTGGGCGCGTTTGAGCGCCTCCTGGCGTTCGAAGCGGACTCAGTCGTCGTCTTGGAGGTCTACCGGACTGTGGATGGCGCGTCGATACGCACCCGCAAAACTATGGAGCGGCCACGGTTTGCGGCAAAGCAACTCCAATTGGACAGCCTCGCTAACCTCGTGTTGAAGCGCGGGGGAGAGTTGTCCAATGAGGATATCGAAGACCTGCGCAGCACCTTCACCTACGACCAGACCGGATTTTCATCACTCCATGGCCTCACGGCTGTTGCGTTGACCGAATCCGGTTCCACGTTTTGGATCGTGACGGGAGGGAGCTACTTCGCCATCTCGATGATGTCGGACAACATGAATGTGACCCGCGCAAACGTTGAAGCGGCTAAGTATGGACATCTCACGGGCATCATGCAAGGCTTCTTGGCGGCGGGCCTCCTGGATACAGAGGAGAAGGCGACATTCTCACTTGCGAGTATTGGTGGCATCTCACATGCCATCGTGTCGTACAAGGGAATGACGGGGGCCGACGTCGACCCAACCTCGAGCTATCTGCGCATGACGGCTGAACGTCACTCTGCCGTTTGGGGCGGTGGACTCGCTCTCCTGTTCACGAACGATGATCGGCAATTATCTACGGTGGCTGGTGTATCCCTCGCGATGAGCCTCTCATCAAATTTGTGGTCAAGCAAGGTCTTCGGATTTGAAGGGCGGCGCATGAGTTGGGGAGATGCGCTCATCGCGGATGAGTTCATGACGCCGTGGTATCTGTCACTCCTGGCCCTCTCGATCTCGCTGGATATTGACAATTTGAGTCAGTTAGGACTGATCATGTCTGCAGGGGGCGTCGCCGGGTATGTGGCGGGTGTGAACCTCAACGAGGGCCGCATGCGCAGCCTCGGAACGGTGAAGCGCACGCGGCTCCTGATGTACGGTGGCGCGCTTCTGGGCTTGGGGATTGTCGCCGGCGTTGAATCGGAAGCGAAGGCCTCGATGTGGATCATCAGCGGCACGACGTGGCTCGGCTATGTCATCGGCGGTCGCTTTGGGTCCGATGAATCCTCTTCGGCCTGGGATCTGCGCGTGATGCCGGAGAATCTCCTCCTTGGCGAGCTCCAGCGCCCGACCGTGAGCCGGCTGTTCGTTCGACCCATGCCGGTGGCGGTACTGAGTGTGACGCTGTAAGAAACCTGACACTGAGTTCCACCGAGGAAAAGAGAAGGCCCACAGAGAGACGATAGTAAACGTCTCTGTGGACCTTCGTGTCTTCTCTGTGGAACTCTGTGTCCCGCTTTACTTCTTCAGCAGCAATTCAAACTGCACATCCATCTTGTCCATCATCTCCGGCCCGCCGGCGAAGCCGATGTCCTGGAATCGGATGCGGCCGTGCTGGTCGATGATGAACTTGGTCGGGATCCCTTCCACACCGTAGGCCTGCACGATGTTCTCGTCGAATACGACGGGGAACGTGTACTTGTTGTCGGCGATGAACTTGCGCACGGTCTTCTCCCGCGCTTCCCCCTTCTCATTCTCCCACGTATTGACCGCCAGGATCATGATGTTGGGATCGTCCCTGTACTTGTCGTAGACCTTTTGGAGGTAGGGGAAGGAGGCCTTGCACGGGCCGCACCACGTCGCCCAGAAGTCCACGACCACCACCTTGCCGCGCAGCTTCGAGAGGGTCACCGGCTTGCCATCCATGGACACCAGAGTAAAATCGGGCGCGGGCTTGTCGATCATGGACGCGGCTACCTTCGATGCCGCCTCTTTCCTGGCGGCGGTGCGTGATCCGGTGAGCCGCTCATCGAATCCCTTTTCAGACCCGATGACGGCCACGTGGGCGGCCTTGTACTTCTCCATGAGCTTGTCGTCGGACTTGCCCGAGCGGACGCACTCGTCAGCCACCTTCATCGCTTCCTTGTATTGTTTCTCGACGACGAGCCCGCCAACGTAACGGGCGTTAACGTCGGCGTCTGCTACCATCACGAGCTTGTACGCCTCAGCAAAAGCA
>CAYIHQ010000597.1:0-2038 GCA_964362905.1 uncultured Ignavibacteriaceae bacterium | reverse complement strand
GGTGGTTCCCCTGGAACGAGGACGCCGACAACAAGAGATGCTGACGAGCCTTGTTCAACGTCACACCACCCTCTTGGAACCAGGCCTGCGTCATGGACCTGAAACGTCCGCGCAGATGCGCCGTTCCATCAAGCGGACTAAGAATGACGAAGGGAGCCATGAGGACACTGGTGCCCGGTCGGACGCCGTGGAGCAGATCAATCTGCCGAAGCTCGACCACCTGCCCAGAGCGAACGGCCGCGAGGATCGTGGCCGCATCCTTTTTTCTCACTCCCGGGATCGTCAGGAGTCGTTCGACTGTTGCTGTTCGGAGGTCGATGGGGGCGGCACGTAAGCGCTCCTGCTGATCTTCCTCCTCCCACATCTCGATCGCCGCGTCTTCATCCACATCCAATTCGCCTGTCTGAGACCAGGCCGGCGACGGTGCGATCGCCGCAAGCAACGCCAGAAACCAGAGTGTTCGCGCCATTGGATCACTCCCACCGGATGCGCAGGTCCAATGCCTGCGTCCATCCGAGCAACGGATGCCATTGGACTCCCGCAAACACGTTCCATGCACCCGCATCGAACCCACATCAACCCCCGACTGAACAGGGGACATCCGACCATGCGAGCACCAGTTCGACAGAGGCCATAGGACGAACGACTGCCGCGCAACGGATCACGGGCGGAACGAACGGTTCTTGGATCGCTTCCGCCGTGACCTGGAGATCCTCTGATGCGACCAGTCCGCATCCGACTCCCCATACGACGTCGCTCGCCGAGACCGGGCGTCCCTGTTGCGCGCGCAGGGAGATCCTGGCTCCGGAAACCGCTGTCTCCGACCTCAGAAGGAAACCGACACCCGCATCCCACTCGGAGACGGAGGCGTACCGTGGGAACTGCCACGATGCCATCCCGAGGTGGATTCCCGCCGCCGTGTTTTCGCCCAGCCCGATGCCCCAGGAAATTCTTCCGGAAAGACGAAGAGACGTCCCGGCGCGGGTCGCTTGCACACCGACGGACGTGCTCGTTCCCCAAAATGGAATGGTGGCCACGATTCCGCCGCGCGCCAGGGTCGGCAGACCGAACGGTGCGGGCACGGCGGAGACCATGAGACTGGTTCTGATCTGCCACGCCAAAAGCGCCGGGTTGAACGGCCCGATCCGGGGAGCCGCCCCCAGAATCTCGCCCACCCCGCAGCGAGCCACTGATGATGCATCATCCTGCGCGGAGCAGACTGATGCGAACGCGAGTGCAAACGCCAAGCCTCGTTGCATGCTTGCTCACCCCCCCTTCTTTGCCTATCTTGATGCGTGATGAAACGTGGATGGAACATCGTGGGCCGGACCGCCGGTGCGGTCCTGCTCTTCCTCTCCCCCTCCCTGGGGCAGGAACTGCGGTGCGACGTCACCGTGAACACGGAGGCTCTCTCCAGCTCCGTGCGGGACCTCTGGCGCGATTTCGAAACGGATATCGAGCGCTATCTGAACGGCACGAAGTACACCGACCAAGACATGCTCGGCGACCGGATCGCATGCACGTTTGACATCTTCTTGACGGCCTCTAGCGGGGAAAATCGCTACGTCGCCAGGGTGTTCGTCGGGAGTCTGCGCACCGTCTATGAGAGCGACGAGCCCTCCACGCGGACCTCTCCGATCCTGCGCATTCTCGACGAGAAATGGGAATTCCTGTACGTCCCCGGCCAGCGGATGCGGCACGATGAATTCTCAACGGATGCCCTGACGGACTTCCTGGATTTCTACGCGTACCTGATCATCGGCATGGACCTCGAGACCTACGAGGCAGGTTCCGGCGACCCCTCATTTCGAAAAGCCCTGAACCTCTGCATACAGGGAACTTCATCGCCCGTCGGCGGACGCGAATACGAATTCGTCGCCGGGACGTACAGCCGCTATGGCATTGCGGAAGAACTGACAAACAACAAGTACGCCGCGATCCGAGAAGCCATCAACGCATATCACTTCGAAGGTCTGGACCAAATGGCCACGAGGGAAGCGGATGCCCTCGAGGCCATGCTGAAGGCCATCGGCACGAT
>CAYIHQ010000596.1:0-2040 GCA_964362905.1 uncultured Ignavibacteriaceae bacterium | reverse complement strand
CCCCGCATCGGCAAACAGAACGAAAGACACCTTGCGGATGTCGAGCGAAAGGAACTCGCCCGCATTCTCGAACGGCCGCAGCCGGGCCTCGACGCTGGCTTCCAGCAAGGCGTTTCCACCTTCGCCCGGTTTGGAGAGCACTCCGAGTTCACGAGCCTTCCAACCGCGAACGCTGCCGCTCCCGCCTCCGAAAAACTTCCGGTAGAAAGGCACCGGAGCGGGCGATTGGCCATACAGTTCCGATGCACCGGCGCGGACCTTGACGGCCCAGATCGTGCCCCGCGGCTCTCCGGGATCGAAGTAGTACTGCCCCAACACGATGATCTTCACGTATTGCGAGAACGGGACCTTCGTGTTCAAGAGCCATCGAAAGGCTTTGGACAACTGGCCAGCTTCCTCCACCGTGATGGACTGGAGGGAGCCTTCCGTGGGGGCAAAGAGGTCGTTCCGACCGTCACGCTGCAGGGTCAAGGTCAGGATGGAGTTGAATTGCCGCTCAAACCCCGACCCGAGCAACAGCGTGTCCTGCTGCGTCGTCACACTCCTCGGGTCGCTCCATTCCAGGTTCCAGTCCGCAAACAATCGACTGTGCGCGGCAGTCTGGGCGGTGACACCCATCTTGGTGCGGAGGACGGGCACGTAGTACTCCTTCTGCTTGTCCAAGATCCCGGACAGCGAGGCCGTAAGGCTGACCTGATTGCTGAAGAAGTACGGTTGAATCAACTGGGTCGTCAGTTCTACTTTCGAAACCAGCGTGCTGTCCCGAACAATGTCGGAACTGAACAGCCGGCCGAGGCGTGCGGCCTCCACGGAGCGGACGGAGACCCGGAAGGTGGTGCTGAAGTTCCTCGCGCCCCCAAAGAAATTTCGGTGACTGTAACCCACGCCCGCCAGAACGTTAAAGGCGTTGTCCTCGTCGTTGAAGCCAATCTCCGGCGCAAGTTCCTGGAACGACCTCGTGCGAACGGTGACCCGGACAGGAATGCGGACCAAGCCCAGGGATTCAGCGGGGGCCTCGTTCTCGATCCGCGTCGCATCAAAGATCCCAAGGCGATTCAGCAGACGCTCGCTCTCCAGCTTACGTAAATCGCTGTAGACATCCCCAGGCCGGAAGTCGAGATGTCGGCGCACCACGGCGGCGTCTACGGGTTCCAGCGAGTTGGAGTCCGCGATCACCTCCACCTCTCCGAATTGGAACCTCTGCCCCGGTTCGAAATCAAAATCCACGACGAATCGATGGTTCCGAGGGAGTTCGACGGCTTGCTTCAAGATCGTGCGGACGTTGACGTAGCCATTGTTCGAAAAGAGGCCGATCAGCCGCCTAAATTCGGCTTCGACCCTCGACAGGACCAAGGGATCGCCGACGGCAATGAGAGAGCCTGTCCTGATGTCATTCCGAAAGAGCACCGGGAGGTCGTCGACGCCGCCGACACAAATGGAGTCGATGAACGCGCGCGGCCCTTCCACGATTCGGAACAAAATGAATACGGTGCCGTTGTCGAACTGGATGCCCGTGTCCACCTTGGCGGCGTGAAATCCCTGATCATCATAGAAGCGCCGGAGTGACCACAGGTCACTTTCCAGTACGAGCGGGTCGAAGTACTGCGGCGCACTGCCAATGTCGCTGTTGATGGCGTTCAGCCACTTCCAGACAACCCATGGCGTCTCCTGCGACTGGATGACGCCCCGCAATTCATCCTTGCCGAACGAAGATGCGCCTTCGAAATCGATGCGGGCGATCTCGCGTTGAGCCATGGCCGGAAGGGCCAGGACGAGGGTCAGGATGATCGAGCGAATGGGGAGCGTCATGAAAGGATCCACCACAAACAACAATGCCCAGCACAGATCGCTGGGCACATTGCATAGTACCGTCGACGCCGAGCCGGCGGGTCGGCAGCGCTCAGTACTCCTTGCCGTCTTCGAAGAAGAAATCTTCGTCCGTGGGATAATCCGGCCAGATCTCTTCGATGCTCTCGTACGGCTCGTCGGTATCCTCCAACTCCTCCAGGTTGTGCACAACCTGCGTGGGAGCTCCGGGCC
>CAYIHQ010000595.1:0-2059 GCA_964362905.1 uncultured Ignavibacteriaceae bacterium | reverse complement strand
CGGCGGAACTGATGCAGATCAAGGTGCGCTTGCTCCTGCCGCCGGAAGCCGGGGCCGGCCAGTCCGAAGAAGATCCGCGAGCCCAGCTCATCAAACGACTCGTGGAGTATAAGCGGTTCAAAGAGGTGGCAGATGCCATGCGCGTGCTCGAAGCTGAGGCCATGCTCGTGGCGCCGCGCGGGTATCATGACGCCGACCCGGTGAATCTCCCGATGGAAACGGCGAACGACCTCGTGCGTGACGTGAGTCTCTTCGACCTCATCGCATCGTTCCAGTTCGCTATGGACCGCGTTCCGAAACGGACGGTCCATGAGATCCTGCGTATCAACGTGACGATTGAAGAGCAGATGGCGTACATCGTCGACTTCTTCAGCCGGCGGTCGGAAGGTACCTTCGCGGAATTGGTCATCGACATGAGGGAACGTATCCGGGTCGTCGTCACATTTCTGGCATTGCTCGAGGTCATCCGTGCGCGCCAGGTTGTTGTGCGTCAGTTGCACCCATTCGGTGATCTTTCCATCATGAGGAACGTGGCGTAGCATGGACGAACGGGTCCCACAGACCACCGCTGTCGCCGAAGCTCCGAAGGTGCTCGAAGTCCCAGGCACGATGAAGGCGCTTATCGAGACGCTGATCTTCGCGGCCGAAGAGCCGCTCTCCGTCAAGCAGTTGAAGGCGATCTATGAGTACAGCGCCCCGCCCGGCAGCGGCGTCGAACGCAAACTCGATGCGGACACGATCCGGTCCATTGTGCAGGAACTGAACACGGAGTACCGTTCCGCCGACCGCCCCTATCGTATCGTCCCGATCGCCGGCGGATTCCAGTTTTCGACCCTCAAGGAGTATGCGGATTGGCTCGGCAAACTCCGCCGCGAGCAGGGCCGGCGCAAGCTGTCCCAGTCGAGCATCGAAACCCTCGCGATCGTGGCCTACAAGCAGCCCATCACGAAAGGGGAGATCGAGGCCATCCGGGGCGTCAATTGCGACTACGTGCTGAAAACGTTGCTCGAGAAGGAACTGATCACGGTCACAGGTCGCGCCGAGTCCGTCGGGCGGCCGCTGCTGTACGGATCAACGCGTGAGTTCCTGCAGCACTTCGCTTTGAACGAGATTACAGACCTCCCGAGGCCGCGGGAGATCGAGGAGATCCTCGGAGAGACGCAATTCGAAACCGAGCGGCGGATGCTCGAGGCGCAGGCCGGAGCCGATAAAGCGAAGGAGGACGAGGACTTCAAGTCCCGGTTGCCGCACATCCCCAAAAAGAAACCGGGCTTGGCAGCGTCTCCCGTGGAGATCGTTCCTCGAACGAGCAAGCGCGAATTGCGAACGCGCATCACACCGGAGCTCTCCTTCGACGGCGCCGAGCAGGCTCCGGACGCAGGGTTTGCAGAACCTGTGCCGCAGCAGGACGCGACGCAGGGGAACACGGGTGGATCCCAAGACTCCGCAGTCCAGGCCGTCTCTCCGCCGATCCCTGAGGAGGTCGCACCGCTCGCGGCTGCCCCACACGAGGACCAAGGGCCGACGCCCGAGGCTTCTCCTTCTGATCACCCAACCTCACCGAATCGCTGGCAGTCGTGGAAAGAAAAGATACAGGGCTTCATCAAGCGCCTCTTCGACTGAACCGGTTCCTCGCCATGGCGGGGCTCGGGTCTCGCCGCAAGATGGACGCTCTGATCGCCGAAGGAGCGGTTGCCATCAATGGCCAGCCCGTCACGTCGCTGGGCGTCCGCGTCGACCCGTCACAGGATCGCGTGACGGTGGAAGGCCGGACCATCGGCCTTGCGGAGCGGCCGGTCTACATCCTTCTGAACAAGCCGAAGGACTGCATCACCACCGTCAGCGATGAACGTGGAAGAACGACGGTGATGGACTATGTGAAAGTGCGGCAGCGGGTCTTCCCGGTCGGGCGGCTGGACCGCAACACGACCGGGGTTCTGCTCCTGACGAACGACGGGCTCCTGGCACATGTTCTCCTGCATCCTCGGTACGAGATCGAACGTATGTACCGTGTCACGACGGCGCGTCCTGTGCAGGATGAGGACATCTCGCGGCTCCG
>CAYIHQ010000594.1:0-2061 GCA_964362905.1 uncultured Ignavibacteriaceae bacterium | reverse complement strand
GAACCAGCAGTTCAGATTGTGCTGGCGGCACAACAAGGATGATGCCATCCACGGGTTCCGGCAGGTGCTGCAGGTCGGGAGTGCACCGGTCGCCTTCGAGCGATTCCGCGGCCGGATGGACGGGAATAAGACGATATCCTTTCGACTTCAGGTCGCGATATAGGACGTTGCCGAATTTCTTGCCCGTTCGCGAGACGCCAACGATCGCCAGTGTCCGTTGGCGAAGAAAGTCATCAATAGCTGCCCGGGTATTCATTGTGTATTCGAGGAGAGAGAATGTTCAAGGCTGTGGGTGAAGGTACGAACGGAGCAGGATTATCGCCGGTTTCCTGGGATCGATGTTCGTGAACGACGAGCTTCGTCGGTCCTCATCCTTGGGTTTCTGTTTTGTACAGCACCATGCCTCGTGCTTCGTAGTTGCGACGTGCGCCAGGATGGTCGAGAGAGCACGTGTGGACCCATACGCGTGTCGGCCGCATATCCCAGGCCGCTTCAAGGGCTGCCGTCAGGAGGTGTCCGCCCAGCCCCTTGCCGATGAACGCAGGCAGGAGACCGAAGTAGATGATCTCGACGCCTTCCTGGTCGTCACGTTGAAGTTCGAAATACCCCGCTGGGGCTCCATCGTAGTAACCGACAAAGGTTCTCAGCCGGTCGGACTCCACATGCGCGCGCCACTGATCGTCCTTCCACCCACGTTTGTCATTCCATGCCCAATCGCGGCCGACGGTGAGATAGAGAAACCGATTGAATTCCCATTGAGGCACGGTTGCCTCAAGGATGCGAAACTTGGGTTCGTCGATGCGTTTGGGGCACACCGCACCGGGGGAGAGCATCTCAAGATACCAAATGGTCACCGGCATGGCGGGTCAGGGCTTCTTTCCCGATTCGGCGGAACTTCGGTTCGTGATTTCATCGACCGCCGCTTCGAACGCCTTTCGATTCGCTGAACCGCGGGCAGCACGTTCTTCATCGGTCTCCAAGGGAGTCGTATCGATGTCCGCCCGTCGCCGTTCGAGGATGGTGGCTGCCTCCACGAAGATGTGGCGAATCCCAGCCGCAATGGAACTTCGGTCGGTTTCCGCGGCAAACCAGTCATCCGGAACATCGGCGACAATGGAAGCGATCTCTCCCGCGTCGATTTGGGGGAAACGGACAGGCACACCACCCGAGCGTTCGTAGAACGGATGACGTCGCAGGAGAGGATAGAAGATGTTTTCCGTGAGCGACCGACGCTCCAAGAGCATGCGGACCTCCATGACAGCCGCGAAATCCCAACACAGGAGGCCCGATTGTGCGAAGACCAGGTTCGGATTGCTCTTCGTCCGGTCCATATTGAGGAAGAGCACATCGAACGCGTACACGAGCGCTCGAAGTTGTGGCGGGACCTCGAGTAGACGCTCGTGATGATACGGTTCGGTTCCCGGGATCTCTTCGATGCCGAGATTAGTGCCGACACTTCGATGGATCAGGTCGTTCAGTTCCGGATCTTGCTTGGGGTGGACGAGCACCGCTGTGAGATGGAGAACATGCGGTGTTGGAACGGGAATCCCGACCAGGCGTGTGAGGCGCAACGCGATCATATCCGCCGCGTTCGCTGCAGGGCCTTCGGCGGTTCCCCGCCATTTCATCACATATCGAAGACCGTCCGAGGCCTCCACCAACACGGGCCACGATGAGCCGCTGCGGTAACTGTGAAGGATGCGAGTCACGGATTTGTGCGTCATATGGGACGTCACTTGATGCGTCGAGGTGCACGGAGTTGCAGCGCGTGCACCTTGTGGTCGATCTTTCCCTTGGTCGACCGAAGATGCGAGAGGATGACAACGGATCGACGTATGCGGTTGTCGGGGTCTTTCAATGAGTTGACAATGTACAGAAGCGTTCGTTGACGTCACACCGTGAGGGCGTGGAACAGGGCTCGTCCCTCGGGGTCCTGGTCCAAGGTTTCCTGGAGTTCGGCCGGCATGGGAAGACCGTACGTGCTCGTATCCGGACGGATGCGAACCCTTACCGAGTCGCCCCACGAGATACGGAGCATGTCGCGAACCCGCTTGTTGACCG
>CAYIHQ010000593.1:0-2062 GCA_964362905.1 uncultured Ignavibacteriaceae bacterium | reverse complement strand
GTGCTCGTGTCGTTCTCGCCGTTTAAGCTGCGGATCTTGGACCCTTGCCCATGGGAAGGATATACCAAACTGAAGACCTTCCCACCCGAGGGCCGTTGTTGGTCGGGAAGAGCATAGTAGCGGTCGAGCACGGGACCGAGATTGACCGGGCTGCCGGTGAGGAGAACGCCTCGGCCGATGACCCCCCGGATGTGAAGAAGAAGGCCTCGTTGCCACGAAGTCGTCTCCTGTATTGTGCGCCAGCCAAAACTGAGGAAGCCGGCGAGCACGCCGACAACGCCGAGGACGATTATCCGATGGGACCACCGTACCGGGGGGGCGACGGCAGCACCCGCCAACGCCCCGACAAAGAGTCCGGCGACGGCCCCGGTCATACTGACCGCCTTCCAGTAGTTCATCGGTTCGTAGGTCAGTAGGAACGTCCCGCCGATCAAGAGCAGGCCCGCGGCGATCTGCAGCAACAGGATCGCCGTTTCCTTTCGGATCTCAATGGTGACTGTCGTGCCAGCCATGTTCAATGGTCCTTCTATTGACCGAGGACGACCTGGGTGAGACGCATCTGCGTGCGCAATGGGGCCGGAAGCTGTTGGAGGGTCTCTTCGGAGACCTGAAACGATGTCCTGCGCTCAAAGATAAGCGGAGAGCAGACGATCGAGATCACCACAAGCAAGACCGCCATCGCCATAGCAGCGGGCAGTGGGATAGCGATGCGAATGGACCAGACATCTGCCGGAAGGCGGGCCTCGGATGAAGAGCGCCGCAATCGATTCATGACACGTTGTTCCAAGACATCGGGAGCCGCAGCGTGCGGTTCATGCGAAAGCGCAGTCCGCAGTCGAAGGACGCTCCGGAGGAAATTCTGGCATTCCGGACACGCGCCGAGGTGGGTGAACATCGGCCCGGCCAACGCAGGATCCAATTCGTCGTCGGTGAACTGGCTGATCCGTTCCTGAACTTCCTGGCATGTCATGAGTTGTCCCTTTTTGTCTCTGCGGCTCGCATGAGGGCGCGGCGGGCCTTGAAGAGGCGTGCTTTGATGGCTGCCTCGGAGGCGCCGGTGACGGCTGCAATCTCCGCATACGAAAACCCTTCCTGCTCCCGAAGCACCACAGCTTCGCGGTACTCAGGTCGAAGCCGGTCCAGGAGATGTTGCAGAAGGGCCGCCCGTTCGCCGCGAATGGCCAGTTCCAACGGCGTTTCCACCTCCCATACTTCATCGTCGGCCTCGTTCAAGGTCACTTGACGATACTGCTTCCGTCGCCGCAATCGGCCAAAAACCTCATTACGAACAATTGTGTAGAGCCAATATCGGAAGGAGGCCGGGTGGTCCAGGGTCGAGAGCCCTTCGTACGACCGGACAAATGCCTCCTGCGCGGCATCTTCTGCATCGAAAGCGTTTCCAAGGATCCGGTGGCAATATGAATAGCCCGCATCCTTGTGGCGATGGAATAGCATCCGGAAAGCATCTGGCCCGCCCGTTTGAGCCTCGCGGACAAGCGCTTCGTCGGAGTTGGCGATCACGTTCGGCCGGGTTCTATGGAGGCTGTCCTCATGCGCACCTGCTCCTTTCTATAGAGATGCAGAACGCACGGAAAGGTTTCTGCCACCACGTGGCCGAAGACCGGTCGGTGGAGAGATGGGAAGGCAATACTAGAGAAATCCTCAAGAAAGCGCAAAGGGCGCCCGAAACCCCGAAGGGAGCTCCAAGTGCCCACGCCCTTGACCTCCAGACGGGTCATTCCGAGGGAAGCGAGCCCCAGCAGGGCTTTGCAGGCGTCGCCCGCCTTATGAGGACGGATAATAGCTTCTATCCTCTTCATGAAGTGAACACCCATGGTCGGCGAGAAGAGAGGTTCATGCAGCGCATCAACGCCGACAATTTCCCAAGCGACATCAACTAGAGTCACACATAGATCGAACCGAAGAAGGCATTGTCAACAACCAGCACAACATCATGACATGATGCTCAATTCTCACCTGCAACAGTATGCTACGAATGCGACCGGGAAACACATTGCATACGCTTGCCGCTCCGGCAACGATTGCGTACTCTGGCTCCATG
>CAYIHQ010000592.1:0-2069 GCA_964362905.1 uncultured Ignavibacteriaceae bacterium | reverse complement strand
CGACCAGATTGATCGCCTCCGTGGTCCCCCGAACAAAGATGATCTCTCTCGTGCTTGCCGCACCGATGTACATGCGCACCAGATCCCGGCTCCGCTCGTACCTCGAGGTCGCTACTTCACTCAGGAAATGCACGCCCCTGTGGACGTTTGCGTTGACCGTGCGGTAGTATTCATCCTCTGCCCGCAGGACTGCAAGGGGTTTCTGCGTGGTCGCCGCATTATCCAGATAGACCAGAGGTCTGCCGTGGACCTGTGTGGCCAGGATGGGAAATTCCCGCCGCACAGTGGTCACGTCAAATGCCACCGCGGTCGAGCCAGGTTCGTGTGTCACGGTCTGGGCCATCAGGGCTACGCGGTGCGTCCTTCGTCCAGACGTTGATGAGTGATACGCTCCAGTTGCTCCCGCAGCGCTTCGACGCTGACGTGGCCGACCACCTCATCGGCGAACGCGAACGTAAGAATGTCGCGAGCATCCTCCATGCCGATGCCCCGGGTGCGGAGATAAAACACCTGCTCATCGTCCAGCTGTCCGACGGTGGCGCCGTGCGTACATTTCACGTCGTCTGCGAAGATCTCGAGCTGCGGCTTCGTGTCGACGGTCGCTTCGTCCGACAAGAGCAGCGTCTTGTTCGTCTGCTTGGCGTCGGTCTTCTGCGCATCCATTCGGACGAAGATCTTGCCGTTGAACACGCCGCGAGAGCGACCACCGAGCACGGACTTGTACACCTCCCACGAATTGCAGTTCGGCTTGGCGTGGTCGATGGTGGTATGATTGTCGATCAACTGATCGCCGCTTCCGACCGAGAGGCCGTTGAGCGTGCACTCGCAGCGTTCATCGTTCAATGAGGCCGTCAATTCGTTCCGTACGATGGCGCCTCCCAGCGCAAAGCTGTTGGAAAGGTAGATGCTCTCGGCAGATTGGACGACGCGGGTCGACGCCATGTGGTAGGAGGCGAGGTCTTCGACCTGGATCTTGTCGTGTTCCAAGCGCGATCGACGGCCCAGCAGGATCTCCGTGACGGCGTTGGTCAGATAGCCCGTTCCGCGGTGCGACACGTAGTGCTCCACCACCTTTGCCGCCGCCCGCTCTTCGAGTACGATGAGGTTCCGGGGATGCATGGCCGCATCCGCCCCCGGTTGGTCCGTGATGTACACGATCATGATCGGCTCCGCCACCTCGACCTTGGCAGGCACGTACAGGAAGAAACCATCCTGTAGGAACGAAGTGTTGAGCGCTGTGAATGCCGTCTCTGTTCCGTTCAACGACGTACCGAGGAACCGCTCGAGCAGGGGGCGGTCCGACGTTCGGGCCTGCGCAAGGCTGAGGGCTCGAACGGTCTGTGGGAGTTTCAATGTCGAAAGGCCCGGAGCCACGTGGCCGTTGACGAAGACGAGACGATTCGTCGAGGGGATCGTAAGACGATCGACGTCCGCCGAGGTCAGCGTCGGCTTCGATGGACTCAATGCTGGCGTGAATGAGCGCGACGCGATCGGGTGAATATTCGTGAACCGCCACTCCTCGTCCCTTGCCGTGGGGAAACCAGACCTTTGAAAATGCGCCATCGCCGTCCGGCGCAAGGCATGGATCGGCGTTTCCGACTCACCGTTCAGCGAGCGCTCGAACGCCGTGAATTGTTCCTGGTATCGCTTGTGCAGTTCCATGGGTGTTCCGTTCACGCCGTTGCCGCCTCGGTGGCGTCTTTGACCCACTCATAACCCTTGTCTTCGAGCTGCAGAGCCAGGTCCTTGCCCCCCGAACGGGCGATCCGGCCGTCGATCAGCACGTGCACGAAATCCGGGATGATGTAGTTCAGCAGGCGCTGGTAGTGGGTGACCACCACCGTGGCATTGTCCTTCCGGCGCAGTTTGTTCACGCCGTCGGCGACGATCCGCAGGGCGTCGATGTCCAGGCCGGAATCCGTCTCGTCGAGCAGCGCGAGGCGCGGTTCAAGCACCGCCATGTGAAAGATCTCGTTCCGCTTCTTTTCGCCGCCGGAGAAACCCTCGTTCACGGGGCGATTGAGGAAGCTCTCCTCCATTTGCACCAGCTTCATCCGTTCCCGGACCTT
>CAYIHQ010000591.1:0-2071 GCA_964362905.1 uncultured Ignavibacteriaceae bacterium | reverse complement strand
GAACCTTAATCGTGTATACTGCCCATTGATGGGACGCGCGGTTTGAAGAAGGTGTGACGCTCTTCAACCGGGAGAAATTTTTCGATGCCCACGAAGTGTGGGAGGGCCTGTGGCACGAGGTCCGGGACACGGACAGGAGTTTCCTCCAAGGGCTCATCCAGGTCGCAGCGGCGTTGTACCATCACCAATGCGACAATCTGCGCGGAATGGCCAGCCAGTTGCAGAAGGCGGCTGGGAAGTTGGCGCGGTATCCATCGACTCACCGCGGCGTTCGAAATGGCCGGCTGCTGCAAGACCTCCAACCGTGGCTCGCAGCCGTGGCGGAGGAGGGGCACTCGATCCCACGAACGCTTTCCTACCCGCGCATCTTGACTGACGAATCCCGTTCACCTTCTTAGTTCCTTTCAGGAGATGTCCGTATGGCCACGATGATCACCGAAGAGTGCATCAACTGCGGCGCCTGTGAGCCGGAATGCCCCAACGTCGCCATCTATGCCGGCGGCGTGCAATGGGAGCTCAATGGACAAACGCATGATGCAGTATCCAACGACTTTTACTACATCGTTCCAGAGAAGTGCACCGAATGCGTCGGCCACTTCGACCAAGAACAATGCGCGGCGGTGTGTCCGGTCGATTGCTGCGTCCCCGACCCGAACCATCCCGAATCCGAAGAGGTCCTGTTCGAACGTGCCAAGAAGCTGCACCCGGACCGTGCCTTCCCTGACCTGAGCGCGACCACGTCCCGCTTCCGGAAGTAAGGTCGCCGTTGGTTCGATCGGAGTCGGTCTATCCCTGATAGGCCGACTCTTTTTTTTCTCTGACGCTTATGACCATCGGTCCCTATTCTCTCACGTCCCTCGAAACGGGTCGCTTCGCCCTCGATGGCGGAGCCATGTTCGGCATCGTTCCCTGGGTGTTTTGGACGCGCACCAATCCCCCCGACGAACGACAACGGATCACGCTCGCCACCCGCAGTCTTCTCCTTCGCGGCGGCGGACGCACCATTCTCATCGACAACGGCAACGGGGACAAGTGGAATGACAAGTTGAAGGACATCTATCGTCTCGACAATACCGGCGGCGACCTCTGGTCATCCCTGACAAAGGCCGGTGTGCGGGCGGAGGATGTCACCGATGTCATCCTCACCCATCTCCACTTCGACCATGCGGGCGGATCGACGATCCGGAGGAATGGACGGCTCATGCCTGCGTTCCCGAACGCAGCATACTATGTTCAGCGCGACCATTGGGAGTGGTCCCAACAGCCGACCGACCGTGACCGCGCATCGTTCATGCCGGATGACTACCTGCCGCTCTGGGAGGCCGGAATGCTGCAACTGGTGGATGGGCCACGTGAACTCTTCCCCGGCATTGAGATGGTGGTGTGCAACGGCCATACGACGGCCCAACAACTGCCGAAAATATCCGATGGAACGACGACACTCCTCTTTTGCTGCGACCTCGTACCCACGGCGTCTCACATCCCGTACCCGTACATCATGGGCTACGACCTCCGTCCTCTCGTGACACTCGACGAGAAGAAACGGATCCTCCCGCGGGCCCTGGCGGAAGGATGGATCCTGTATCTGCAGCATGACCCGAGCGTCGAGGCCGTCACGTTGAAGGCGACTGACAAGGGTTTCGCCGTCGACCGAACGATCTCCTTCCCGTGAGTACCACGGCCATGGTCGCGCTCGGCCTGGTGGAGGAGTTTCGTCGACGTTCCCTCACGTCCGCCGAGGTCGCTGGAACGCCTGTCGTCGTGGTGATGACAACGCAGGGATTCCGTGTGGTGGAAAACCGTTGCCCACACCAACAGGCAGACATCCTCCACGAAGGGACGATCGATGCGAACGGATTGACATGCCCCATCCACGGCAGAACATTCGACCTTTCGAGCGGCGCCTGCCGGAATGGTGCCGGGAAGCTTTCGTTTCTGCACACCGAGGAACGCGACGGCGTATTGTGGGTCTCCCCGCTGGCCTCTCCTGATTTCAAACTGTTCTGAATACGTGTCCTCCCTCGCCACGCGTCTGAAAGAAGAAGCCCGCCACCTCGGATGCGTTGGCGTG
>CAYIHQ010000590.1:0-2074 GCA_964362905.1 uncultured Ignavibacteriaceae bacterium | reverse complement strand
CTAGAGATCCGGTCGAAAAGTGGTTATTTGTGAAAAAAGAATTTGGTGGCGGGAGATGAGTGTACTATATTAGTGTACTGGTTTCTGCTGACCCGTTCACAATAGGAGTATGACATCGATGCTCGGTAAACGCACACCGCAAGATGATTTGTTCACTCCCGCGGCTCGTCTTCGCAAGAAGATCGGTGAAGAGAGCTTCTATGTATTTCTTGGCGATCATCGTCACGAGATGTTTCGGGATGAAGACTTCTCCATGCTCTATTGCTCTGATAATGGTCGTGCAAGCGTTCCGCCAAGCCTCTTGGCAATGGCCTTGATTCTCCAGACCTATACCCGCGTCTCTGACCAGGAGGCCACCGAGCGGGCCCAGTTCGATCAGCGATGGCAGGCAGCCCTTGGTCTGGGCGAGGATGACGTGCCCTTTGCCAAAAGCACCTTGTGCCTGTTCCGCAACCAGCTCATCCTGCACGATCAGGCCAAGCTGATCTTTCTCAAGGGTCTCACCTATCTGCGCCGTGCCGGCTTCATCAAGAAGCACAAACTCAGCATTGCCCTTGATACCACACCAATCTTTGGCAAAGGAGCCGTGCAGGATACCTACAATATGCTGGCCGAAGGGTTGTATCAGGTCCTTCGCGTGCTTGCTTCCTTAAGTTCCCAATCACCCGAAGCCTTCGCGGGTAATCATGACTTCACCCGGTATGTTGCCTCGAGCTTCAAGGTAACGCATCCGATCGACTGGAATGACGAGTCGCAACGCTCAACCGTTCTGACCTCTCTGGTAGCGGACTGCCGCCGTGTGCTGGACATCGCGTCGCACCAGCTCAAGGCGTATCCATCAGAAAGCCAAGAAGCTCAGCGCATTATTACTGCCACAGAGTTGTTGCGTAAACTGCTCCTCCAAGACGTACGTGAGGCCGCCCCCGGGAAGGCCGAACTGATACAGGGTGTGGCCCCCGATCGCATCGTCGCTGTCCATGATACCCAAATGCGCCATGGTCGCAAGAGCGTTACCCAACGTTTCGATGGATACAAGGCCGCCATTGCGGTGGAGCCTGCATCACAAGTGATCGCCGATGTCGACGTGCTTCCGGCCAATGCGCACGATAGTCAGGATGCGCCAGCGCTGATTGAGCAAGCAGCAACCAACCTCGATGCTCCGGTAGAGACCGTCCTTGGGGATACGGCCTACGGAACAGTGGAGGCTCGTCTGGATGCACAACAGCACCCCTATGACCTTGTCGCTCCGGTTAGTCGTGCTCCACGCACCGGACGGTTTACGAAAGATGACTTCGTTATTGATCTCCCCAACGAGAAGGTCACCTGCCCAAACGGACAATCCACCTCGCTCTGGTATCGACGGAAGGTCACCACACGACGGGGGACGACGTTTCTCAACAAAGGGTTTCGCTTTGGTGTTGAGCAATGTCGCTGTTGCCCGATCCGCAATCGGTGCATTGAGGAGAGCACACCGTATCGCAGTCTTGATGTGCATGAGCACGAAGCACTCATCCAGCATGCAAAGGCATTCCAAAGAACAGACACCTATCGATCACTGTATCGTATGCGTGTCGTTGCTGAGCATCGCATTGCCCGGCTTGTACGGCTCGGCATCCGCAATGCGCGCTACTTTGGGTCAACAAAAACGCTCTTTCAGCTCGCAATGGCCGCTACTGTGGCAAATCTGTCGCTCTATGCCACGCATTTGTCGCATGAAGCCCTTTCTGTTCTCATGCAGACTCTTGTTGGCTTCGTTTTACTCGCCGTTCTCGTTCTCAGGATCGATCAGAGACGATTTTGGTTCGCCCGTGTAACTTGATCAACACTTGTCGAGTAACCGCGCCAGAAATGCCGGGTTCTCGACCGGATCTCTAGAGATGGTCTCAAAATTGCCGCATAACCAGTTCCAGTACTGTCGTTCCCGCATGCTTCTGGCGGGAACCGCGCTTTTTCAACAACGAGACCCCCGACAGAAACATTCGGGGGCGACAAACAGGGGTTTTTGAGACCACCTCTAGTCATTTGCTCCCTTGGTAGACTCCAATTTTCGCTTGAAGTACTCCATGGTCCTCCT
>CAYIHQ010000589.1:0-2076 GCA_964362905.1 uncultured Ignavibacteriaceae bacterium | reverse complement strand
CTATCGCCGATATGAGCACCGCCCCGGCCGCTACGTCCTTTGCGTTCTTGGCGACCTTGGCGGTTCCTCTTTCAAATGGACCCGGCTGAGGCCGCGAGAATACTCTACTTCACTTTCTCCGAGATCGACTTACCCTGTAGGAAGAGCAAAAGATAGTCGTGTCCGCCCGCCTTCGAGTCCGTTCCGGACATGTTGAAGCCTCCAAACGGATGCACGCCGACCATCGCACCGGTGATCTTCCGGTTCACGTAGAAATTGCCGACGTGAAAGAGCTTCTTGGCCTTCTCGATCTTCTTCCGGTCCTTCGTCCACACGCCGCCCGTGAGTCCGAATTCCGTGTTGTTGGCGACTGCGAGACCCTCTTCAAAGTCCTTCACCTTGATGATCGCCAGAACGGGACCGAAGATCTCCTCCTGCGCGATCGTCGCCGTCGGAGACACATCGGCGATGACCGTCGGCAGGATGAAGTACCCGTCGCCCGACGCCTTCTTCCCACCCGTCACAAGGCGGCCGCCTTCGCGGATTCCCGTCTCGATGTATGCAAGGATCTTGTCCTGGGAGCCCTTGTTGACGACGGGTCCCATCACGTTCCGCGGATCATCCGCGGCGCCGACGGTGATGCGTTCCGTTTTCTCCTTCACCAGCCGGACGAAGCGGTCGTACACTTTCTCCGCCACCAATGCTCGCGAGGCGGCCGAGCATTTTTGTCCCTGGAATCCGAATGCGGATGCGACCGTCGCCTGCGCTGCCGCGTCGAGATCCGTCTTGTCGTCGATGAGGATGGAATCCTTCCCTCCCATCTCGGCGACGACCCGCTTCAGCCAGCGCTGACCCGGCTGAACCTTTGCGGCCAGCTCGTAAATATGGATGCCGACCTCTTTGGACCCCGTGAAGGAGACGAATCTCGTCTTGGGATGTGCGACCATCGTGTCGCCGACCGAGCCGCCGGAACCGCTGACGAAATTGATGACACCGGGAGGGATCCCCACTTCCCGCATCAGGTCGAAGTACATCCACCCCGTGAGCGGCGAATCGCTCGACGGCTTCAGAACGACCGTGTTGCCCGTCACGACCGCGGCGGATGCCATGCCGGCGAGAATGGCGAGGGCGAAGTTCCACGGGGGCACGACCACACCCACACCTAGCGGAATGTAGCGCAGCTCGTTCTTCTCGTTGGCGACCTTCACGACGGGCTGCGGCCCGGCGAGACGATGCATCTCCCGCGCGTAGTATTCGAGAAAGTCGATGGCTTCTGCGGTGTCGGCGTCGGCTTCGGGCCATGTCTTGCCGACCTCAAAGACCATGACCGCGCTGAATTCGTGCTTGCGTTTGCGCATGATCTTCGCGGCCTTGAACAGGTAGTCCGCCCGCTTCTTCGGGTCGACATACTGCCAGGCCTGGAATGCGGCATCGGCCGTCTCGACCGCTTTGACGGCAAGCGCCGCATCGGCTTTCTGGAACACGCCCACGACCTGGGCCGGATCCGAAGGGTTCATGGACCTCAACTTGTCGGTGGTGATGAACTCCTCTTTGCCAATGACAAGGGGATATTCCTTTCCGAGCCGGGCGCGGACCTTGGCCAATGCGGCCTCCATCGCCTTCCGATTCGCGCGCTTCGAATAGTCGGTCAGCGGCTCATTTTTGAACTTGGATACGGCCATGGTACATCCTTTCGGTCAATTTCTTCGGGGTGCAACTAAAATAGGCAGGAATAATAGGGGAAAATCGCGCTGAAAGAAAGAGGACACGAAGAGATGACTTCCATCTTCGTGTCCGCGTAAGACACATGGACTCTAACTCACTTTCGCTAAAAATCCCGGTGCTTTTCATGGACACACCGAAGGGCGCCAAGCACATCGCGGTCAATACAGAACGATTGCGATATTACCTCAACCTGAGTAGCTCCGATACAGACGCCCTCGCTGACACCGGCCTCGGGATTCCTATTTGCCTCCCAAAAACTCCGCGCACACGTATCAACCGCTTGGAGGACGTTCAGGAATACCAAGCACTACTGGACACCGGAACCGCCAAGAACAAATCCGATATCGGACGGCAAAAGGCCGTCAGTCGGGC
>CAYIHQ010000588.1:0-2077 GCA_964362905.1 uncultured Ignavibacteriaceae bacterium | reverse complement strand
CCTGTTCGTCATCGCGTGGATCATGTACAAGCGGAACTGGATCGTGAAGGTGTGAATCGGAGGATTCCTTGATGGATTGTCGATTGTCGATTGACGATTCTCGGCTGTAGATATTCACCGTTCACGTTTCACTTCTCACATTTCACCTTTCACAGTTTTCCGCTCTCCATGGGTACTCCCCTCCCCACCAACGCCGTAGCTGTCCGCCAGCAGAAACTCGCCATGGGTTTGTCGTTTGTCGTCGGCTTTCTGATGCTCGGCGGCAAGATGTACGCGTACTTGATCACCGGGTCCGCTGCCATTCTTTCCGATGCCGCTGAGTCGGTCGTGCATGTCCTGGCCGTCGGGTTCGCATCGTTCAGTCTGTGGCTTTCTTTCAAGCCCGCCGACCCCTCCCACCCGTACGGACACGACAAGATCTCCTTCTTCAGCGCCGGCTTCGAGGGTGCCATGATCGTCTTTGCGGCATTCTACATCATTTACGAATCGATCCGGAAGTGGCTGGCCGGGCTTCAGCTTGAGAACCTTGACACCGGAACGCTCTTCGTAGCCGGCGCGGCCCTCATCAATGCCGGACTGGGCGCTTTTCTTGTCTGGCAGGGCCGGCGGCACAATTCGCTCATCCTCGTCGCCAACGGCAAGCACGTACTCACCGATTCATGGACAAGTTTCGGGGTGATCGTTGGTTTGGTGCTCGTGATGTGGACCGACTGGCTGCCCTTCGACCCCATGCTCGCCATTCTCGTGGCATTGAACATCCTCTGGTCCGGCGGGAAGCTGATCCGGCAATCGGTGGGCGGATTGATGGACGAGGGAGATCCGACGACGAATGACGCGCTGTTGAAGCTTCTGGAGAAGGAGACCGCAGCCCGGGGGTTGACGTTTCACGAGGTGCGCCACCGGAACAGCGGTTCGTCGCTGTGGATGGACTTTCACCTGCTGTTTCCCAACACCACGAACATTGACGACGCTCACTGGAAAGCAACGGAGATCGAAGCGGCCATCAAGGCGGCGTTTCCGATCCCTGTGACGATCACCACCCACCTCGAGCCGATCGAGGGGCACGACAGGACGCACCGGGCGCTGAAGGATTCGAAAGAGTAGGAGGCAGGAGTAAGAAAACAGAAACAACGGAAATCTGCCTGTGAATACAAAGGGCCGGATGGCGCTTGGCGCGCTCTCCGGCCCATGTGTTTTCGCAACATCAGCGACTCGGTATTGAGGTCAGTATACAAGAGGTCTTTCTCTGCAACCTGTCTCCTGTCTCCTGAATTCTGTTTCCTATTTTCTCACTTCCGCATTCACCGTGATCGTCACGTCCTTGCCGACCATGAGACCGCCCGTTTCAATCGCACGGTCCCATTTCAGGTTGTAGTCGAATCGGTTCACGACGATCGTCGCCTTCCAGCCGGCGATCAGGCCCTGAGGGGTCTTCAGCGTGCCTCCGTTCACCGCGTCGAACACGACCGCTTTCGTCACGTCCCGGATCGTCAGATCACCATAGATCTTGTAAGTGGTCTCTCCGGTCTTCTCCATCTTGGTGCTCTTGAACGTGATCGTCGGAAACTTCGCCGCGTTGAAGAAATCGTCGCTCCGCAGGTGATTATCCCGCCGCGCATTCTGTGTGTCGAGGCTGTCTGTCTTGATCGTCACTTCGATCACGGCGTCCGTGTAATCATCCTTGTCTGACTTGAAGACAATGTCGAAGTCCCGGAAGGTCCCTTCGATATCCGAGATGAGCATGTGCCGGACGGAGAATTTGATGCCGGTATGGGCTCGGTCCGTAGTCCAGGGAGTCTGGGCAACGCCAGCAGCAACGACGCCAAACGCCAGAACGGCGCTGAGGATGAATCGCTTCATGATGCCTCCGGTGTGAATGATAGATGGAGAAATGGAGTGATGGATAGAATTGGAGAATTGGATGATGGAAGACGGTAGTGGGTGTTGGGTATCCGGTATAGGATCGACGGTCAACGGTGAACAGAGAACAGTGAACAGTGAACGGTGAACTGGTTGGCTCGAGGGAAGATCAATCCCCGAAATGGTCGAGGGGGTAAACGGCTGACTGTGCCCGGTA
>CAYIHQ010000587.1:0-2090 GCA_964362905.1 uncultured Ignavibacteriaceae bacterium | reverse complement strand
CACGGGAATGCTCGAAGGCCGCGAGGAGATAGTGGGTGGCGACCGCCAGGAGATACAGAAGCACACCGCCGCCGAACAAGAGCCGCAGGTCGGCAGTCGAAGGGGTCACGAGAAGCCCGAAGGCGGTCCGGAGCACCCAGGCCCAGCTTTGCAGCAACAACACCAGCGCAGAACTGGAAAGAAGAGCCGATACCATGTGGATCAGCGCGAGGCGTTCTCCCGGAACGGTCTGCAGCGGTAATGCGCGCACGAGGTACCACGTGGAGAGGGATAGGAATCCGTACAGCATGGTCACGGGCAGGATCAAGGCCGCAGCATCCGTCCACGAGAAACGCCCGGGAGCGATGAGGACCGTGAGCAGAATTCCGATGGCGGCCCATCCGGAGAGATACAACAAGAGCCGTTCCCGGCGCGCAAGCAGGGGGTGCATGGGTCAAATGTACGAAGGTCGCAACGAAGAGGGAACCGGGCGACAATCCGACGTCCGGCCACCCGGTTCCCAGACGTTCAATTCTTGACCTCCACGCCGCCCATGATCGCGCTGCCGCGGATGATGAGACGCTTGGAGGCACTCTGCGGAGTCCGGGTCTCGTCGGAGAATCCGCCCAAGACCGGGACGCCTTCCATCCGGACAGTCCAGGTTTCAGGGACTTTGAGACTGATGCCTCCCCAGACGGCGAAGATGTCGAGCACCGCCTCCTCCCGGATATCCGCCTGGCGGAGGTCGAGTTCACATCCTCCCATGATCGTCGTGATGCGGCCGCCGCGGAAGTCCTTGCTCCCGTTACGCCCCTCGAATCCTCCCATGATAGCGGTGAGGTTTACGACGGAATCGGCATTGGCGCCTTCGGAGCCGGTGAGGATGGCTGTGCGGACCGGACCGCGACGGATCGATCCCCACAGGACCGATCCACCCACCGCGATCAGCACCACGGGCCACCACTCGTGCAGGCGGAAGTCGATCACGTCGAGACGATCGAGCAACAACACGCCCCCCGCAACGATCCAGAAGGCGGACCAGAACTTGTTGTGGGAAGGGTCGAGCAATCGGACGGCCCCGTAGACGACCAGCAGTGCGGGCCAGTATTGCAGATAGTCCCGCGCGTAGAGAAGGTCCAGGTTGTCGAGCGTGAGGATGACGCCGACGGCGACGATGATGAGCCCCACAACGAGTTGGCTTGGGATACGGATCGAGTTCATGACAGCACTCCTTCCTGACGGTGGCGTGAAGGCAGGAGCGACTTCCAGATCACGCTCACGCCCCATGCGATGATAAGGAACGGCCACGAATCGCTGAAATCGAGGCCCCAGATATGGTTCAACGATACGAAGAGCCACAGCCCGATGAACACGAGCCAGAGTCCTCCCCCGATACCGTCGCGGTCGCGGGCGTTCACGAGCTTCTGAATGCCCAACAGTACCAGAATGAAGGGCCAGTACCGCCACAACGGTCCAATGTCCAGATAATACAGATTGTCGGCGAGAAACAGGATCCCGAGTCCGATCAGCAGGATTCCGAGAAACACCTGGCCGCCGAAACGGGTCTTTAATTTGTTAGCCATGGAACGCCTCCTTTGCTGTGATGACCATGGCACAAGATACTGGTCGAACCCCCCGGAGTTGCGCGATAATCGGTGAATGGAGGGAGGGGGTCGGTGGGTGGAGGGTGGTGGATTGCGGAATGTCAATTGTCATCGCGATGCGTCCGTGCTTCGCGGTCCGGGGGATCGGGTTGCCGGGTGTGCTGGACGAGCTCGGTCAGGATTCGGAGCCAGTCCTCTTCGTTCGCGGCGGGTGCCACGTTCCGGAACAGATACCAGTGTTCGACGTGGCTGACGGCGTGGCCGGGTTCGAGTGCGACGAGTGCGCCGAGGCTTTCGACTTCGAGCATGCGAGCGTTCGTGAAGAACTCGGCGTTCACGCCGAAATCAGGATAGGACGCCTCGGGGTCGAACGGAAATCGTTTGACGAAGACGCGATCTCCGTTGTGGTAGGCGGCCCATCCCGAGGAGATGAGTGCGCCGAACTTCTGGGGCGTCGTTGCGCCCGCTTCCTGCCTCAGGAACGCGAGGCGTCGCCCCCACGTCCAC
>CAYIHQ010000586.1:0-2092 GCA_964362905.1 uncultured Ignavibacteriaceae bacterium | reverse complement strand
AACACTCATCCAGACGACTTTATTATAGGCACTAAAAACCCATCCTCAATGGGTGGAACTACAATCATAATAGAAGGCAACATCTACGGCGTAGACCCGGACCAGATATCAGAGGCATTGTACAACAGGCTTTCGGAGGGCATAAGATACTGATGGCAGTCTACGCATATTTCAGCCACGGGGGCGTGGACTACTACACATATGTGTCCATGAAGCTTACTAAGCGCATCAGCGACACTTACGCCTCTTCCACCTTCACGATAACTCTGGACAACATTGGCGGGAAGTACTCCGACACATTTACCAAGAGCAGCGAGATAATAATCTACGCTGATAAGGATGTGAAGCCGCCGACGACAAAACTGTTCTCGGGGATGGTGCGGGACATCATCTTCTCCGGCAAACCTAACTCGGAGACGTTAACACTCTCGGGAGTGGGGTTTGTGGATGGGGTTCTCATGGACAGCATGGTAGAGCCGGAGGTATACAACAGCACAGAGGTGTCGCTTATAGCGATTGATGCTTTCGACAAGTACACGACCGGCGGAATCACCAGAACAGGTATCACCACGACTTCCACCACCATAACGAGGATACGCTTTGCGAACATCAGCATGAACGAGGTCCTGCAACAGTTGGCTGAGATGTCCGGGTTCTATTCCTATGGGGACGCGGACAAGAACCTGCACTTCGAGCAGAAAGCCACAGTGAGCAGTGGTCTGCTGTTCGACAACACCAACATAATATCCTCATCCAGATTTAAGAATAAGCGGTCAGATTACTTCAATGAGCTGTGGGTGTTCGGTGGGAAAATGCTCACAGAGATACAGCACCCGACATTCACTGCGAACGGTGGTTCTGTGGTCAGCCTAAGTTATAAGCCCCACAACACCTTCGTCACGGTAAGCGGCGTCGCCTCTCAGGGTGGGATATTCCAGATGTCATCCGTGCCTCAGAGCGGACAGCAGTATCTCGTGGACTTCGAGGGAAAAAGGATAATATTCACTTCCGGGACAGCCGCAGGATACAACATCCCCGTTAGCGGAACAGACCCTGTTGCGATAAGATACGCCAAGGAAAATCTTATTGCAAAATATGGCGTAGACAGGGCGGCGATTGCCGGAAACAACAACATAAGGGTAGGAAAAACCATAGTGGACAAGAACATAACAGACCCAAGGCAGGCAGAGGACATAGTCATCTCACAGTTGGCATTGGGCACACAGGCACAGAACGAAGGCGTGTTCATGGTGGACGGGGTGTTCTCGGTTACACCCGGGCAGACGTGTATCGTCAATCTCCCCTACCAGAATGTGGACAATGCAACTTTCGTCATAATGGAAGCTGTTTATGACTTCACACCCTCAAAGATGTTGTCGGACACAGTGCTGTCTCTGAAGGTAAATACGAAGACGAGGGACATCGTGGATGTCATGAAACAGATGATTATAGACCTGAAAAAACTGCAAGCTGCCGACCTGAACGACACCGACATCATTTCGAGGTTGGAGACCGCCACTGGCAGCGCGGGGTTCAGGGTCAACCCGTGGCGAGTCAGGACATGGGACATAGGAAGCAATTTTCTTTTAAGTCACGATGTTAATGGGATTATGTGGGATGGCTCTGGGGCGATGTCTTATCTCGTGGGAAGTCCCTTTGTGCAGACATTCACGATGATTGCAAGCGGAGGTTATGTATGATGAAAATATTTTTTAAAGAAGGTGACTATAATGCCACTTACTGACTTGGCGAAGTCGGGCTTGTGCCTGTTGCTTTCGGGGTCGGTAACCGACAGACCCGCGTACTGCGCCATAGGAAAGGGAAGTGGAACAGCTTTGTCTAGCAATACATTTCTTGGAAGTGAGTTCAAAAGGCAGACGATAGACACGACGGACGCATCCACCCCGAGATTCGTGGACTATATCACAACGTTCGCGGCGGCAGACATAAGCGGTTTGGCGTTCAGGGAGTTTGGAATATTTAGCAGTGGAGCAACGACAAGCGGCACAATGTGGAACAGAGAAGGGTTTGCGGCGATAAATTTTGATGGGACAGCAGAACTTCAAGTGAGTGTAGAGGTAGAGGTGTGGTA
>CAYIHQ010000585.1:0-2094 GCA_964362905.1 uncultured Ignavibacteriaceae bacterium | reverse complement strand
CACACTTATCCGTATCATCGCCGGCGTCGAATCCTACGACGAGGGAGAGCGCATCCCCGGCCACCAACTGGCCCCCTCCTACTACGCCCAGCACCAGGCGGACGACCTGGCTCCAGAGAAGGAAGCCCTCACCGTCATCGATGAAGTGGCCCACGGCGATGTGCGCAAACACCTGCGCTCCATCCTCGGCTCCTTCCTGTTCCACGGGGATGATGTCTTCAAGAAGGTCGCAGTTCTGTCCGGAGGCGAGAAGAGCCGGCTCGCGCTCGCTCGCATGCTCCTGCGACCGGCGAATCTGCTCGTCCTCGATGAACCGACCAACCACCTCGATATCCGATCGAAAGGCGTGCTGCAGGATGCGCTGCTGTCCTACGAGGGTACGTTCATCATCGTCTCGCACGACCGGGGATTCCTCGATCCGATCGTGAACAAAGTTCTGGAAGTGACGCCGGGCAGGATCCGCCTCTTCCACGACAGCGTGAGCGACTATTTCCGATTTCGGGCCGAGGAACGCCGCTCAGCGGACAAGACCGGTCGGGAGAGCGGCGGTACAGCCGGCAAGCTAGTGGGCGAGAAGGAACGACGCCGAAAGGTCGCAGGGCTGAGGCAGGAGAAGAGCCGTGAGCTCGCCCCGCTGCAAACAACACTCCGCGCGATCGAAACAGCCATCGAGGCGCTGGAGCAAGAGATCGCCCGCCTGGAAGGAGATTTGGCAGATCCCGTCTTCTATCAAAGCGGCGATGCGGGGAAAACGGCGGGGGTGGAACTCAAAGCGAAACGGATTGAGCACCACCGACGGCTGGGAGAGTGGGAGAAGGCCGCCAGGCACGTTGCAGCAGTCGAAGCCCGCTTTGATGACCTGATCCAGGAACTTGAACGATCATAGCCTTCGACACCGTGGAACGCGACAGCCCGGGTGGATCCTCCCGGGCTGTTCTGCTATTGCGCGTCTCTACTTTGCTGATTACTGGAAGACCTTGTCCAGTTCTTCGTAGCGGGAATGCATGCCTTCAATGAGGGGAGTCAGCGTCTCCATGCTACCCGTTGGGGCTGCCTTCGCGAGTGCGTCGACCGATTCGCCGAGAGCTGCCCGCGCCTTCTCGAAAGCGTCCGACTTGTCCTTTTGCCGTTCAGACAGCTTGGCGGACCTCAGGTCTGCCATCTTGATGGTGAGGTCCTTCACGAGCTCTCGCGTGTGGGCCAGGCTCTTCTCGGGCAGAGCCGTGTGGTAAAGGACGTACAACGTGCCGTGAAACGTGTCGAGCTCCTTCAAGGCCGGACGAATGATACGGACGAGGGCTTCGTATTGCATATGGAGTTGTTCGGCCGCGGAGAGCAGTTTCTTTTCGTCCAGCGGCACCGTCGCTGATTTGTACTCTGCGACAATGCTCTGAAGCCGTTTCACACCTTCCCCCCACTTCGCCTCTCGCTCATGGAGAATTCCCGGAAGCGGTGCCTCCGCAATAGAAGCGGCGCCTTTCTCCACCTCGGAGAGCAAGTCGACGAGCATCTTGGTGTTCTTGTCAGGCCAAGCCGTGTGCCAGATCTGTGCAATCACTTCGTGAAACTCGGTCAGCGCAGGCATTTCCGCCTTTGCTTCGGGAGGTCGCTCCGTCTTAGTCTGGGCGCTGGTCCCTATGCCGAGACAGCCAACGAGTAACATGGACAACAGGATATTATTCATGGATTCCCCTGGATTGGTCGCATGGTGTGGAGCAGCTCGGAGGAGCGGTCCGCAGCAATTCGTGATCCGACTGAACGCACTAAATTACGGGCAACGGGGAGGAATGTCAACCCCTCCCGTGCCTAGCCGGCGCTCCTCTCTCACTTCGGCCGTCGGCCAATCGGGCGATCGGCGGCAAAATCGTACAGCGTTAATCGGCGAAGGCGATAATATCCCGTCCAGAACTCTCCCAACGTCTGCACCCGCGAACGACGGGCGGCATCCTTCTCGCTTTGTGCAAGGAACAGGTTCGTCACGTCGATCTTGCCGATCATGTACCGGTCCTTCGACACTTCGAACCGCCGTACGGCGATCGCCTCGGTCTTGGCGGCGATCCCGACCTGGCTCTGAAGCAGCTGAAGCGTCGCCAC
>CAYIHQ010000584.1:0-2097 GCA_964362905.1 uncultured Ignavibacteriaceae bacterium | reverse complement strand
GTGGCGATGTCCGCATACGACAGGTCGAGATAGTGCCGAAGGATGATCGCTGTTCGGTGGTCAAAGCTGAGCCGGCGGAGGGCCTCTTCGACGAGCGCTGCCCGATCAAACCGGTCAATTTTACTCTCGATCGAACTTTCGTCCGAGGGAGGGTCGTCGTCCAGATGTTCTTCGCGCCGACGGTGCTCAATGGTTGACAATGACACATTGATCGCGATCCGATAGAGCCAGCTGAAGAATTTCTGATGGGCATTGTAGCCGCTCAGGTGTTGATACGCCCGGACGAACGTATCCTGTGTGACATCCTGCGCCTCGTCGCTGTCGCCCAGGATGCGGAGGGCGGCGTTGTAGACCGGTTTTTGGTAGCGGTCGACGAGGAGTCCGAACGCAGCCGTATCGCCATCTAGGCACTTTTGGACCAGTTCGTTATCGCTGACGGCTATCATACATACCGGCGAAGGGCGGAATAGTTGGATAGGTGACGAAAACCATAACGGCAACCAGCAAATAGCAAGAAAACGGTCAAAAATGAAGCGGAAAAAGGAAACGCAGGGACGGGCATCTGGCGCTGGCTTCTCTATCCCGGCGGATAGGTGTCGGCATTCGGTAATCGCCTACTCGAACACGTCATCGATCATCACCAATTTCGCGTCGATGCAGTATTGGACATACACGACTTCTTTTCCGTCGTAGCTGACCCTGAGTTCGCCGTTTCGATTCAGCCCCGGGAATATACCCGGCATTTGCTTCTTCCTCCCTGAGGGCAACGATATTGTCCAAAGGGAACCATGATCGTCCCACTGGACGAGCATCGACCTGTCTGCAGCGGGACCGACGCTATGCAGCGAACTTGTCGGAAGAAGGAGTCTGGGTCGAGCGGGGGGATTACTGTTGTCCGTCGACTGAACTACCCACCACCCGGTCGTCTGTTGTCTCAAATCAGAGAAGACGATTTCCTGCCGGCCGGCCACCGGAAATGCCAACGATGAGTCTGCGAGGATTGGCTGTTCTCCTTTGGTGAGAATGTCCACTTTCCACGTTTGCAGTCCCCTGCGGACAATCAGCGTGTTCGGATCTATCCATAGCCACGGTCGTCCAATGGCAAGGACTCGTGGCTCCCACCGATTGGCCGCATCCAGAAGGATCACACGATCTGAGTCGAGCGGCGCGCTTGCGGTTCTTGCGGTGTACGCGATCCATCGACCATCCGGCGACCAGGAGGGCGTGTAGCAGTATCCAGAAGGGGGAACCAATTCCTGCTTGTCGTTCCCATCGCGGTCGATGAGATAGATGCCGGTTGGACGACCGTATTCATCAACGCCGCCGGTGTACGCGATCCACTTTCGGTCTGGAGACAAGCTCGCAGGTCCCGAGCGTCGGCCGTCAAAGGTCACTTGCTTTGGATCCGAACCATCCAGGCTCGCTCGCCAGATGTCTCCGAGGATCCGTCTTCGATAGAGCACCAATCGCTTGTTGTCGGCCGAGAAGGTCGCTTGAAGATCGGGACCTTCCTTGGTGATCTGCACTGGCTCACCCCCCGCCGCCGGCATCATCCAGAGTGTTGAGCTCCCGCTCCTGTTCGACGAATAGACGATGCGGTCGTTGGAGAGCCAGCGCACCTCGTCGATCCTCTTTCCATCGTGAGTGAGCTGTCGTTCTTCACCTGTGCTCAGATGATGGAGGATGATCTCCTGTGAGTAGTCCTCAAGTGTTCTGAGCCAGGCAATCGACGTTCCATCAGGAGACCATGAGCACGATACGGTCCCATCTCTTCTGCCGAGACTATCGACGAATTCGAGTTTCTGGTCCGTCCCATCATGCTTGACGCTCCAGACCTCCTTCCAACCAGAGATGCTCGAAATCGGGCCGGATGAGAGTCGGCGCAAGTAGGTGATCCGTTGGCCATCCGCGCGCCATTGGGGGCCAAACCCAATGGGTGCGACCACTCTGGAGGATCCCCCCAATGCCGAGACTACGCAGACCTCGCCTCTGCCTGTCTTTTGGTTGAGCAGAGTGTACGCGATAAGGCTCCCATCGGGCGACACGCTCGCGGTGCCAAATGCCGTTGCATATGCCGCTGAATCTGCTGTGATCCTC
>CAYIHQ010000583.1:0-2099 GCA_964362905.1 uncultured Ignavibacteriaceae bacterium | reverse complement strand
CAGCATCTCGGCTATCCGCGCCGATGTGCTGTACATCCAAAAATGGCCATGGGGGGGGGGGCAAGACTGGTGGAATATCCGCAATCGCAAGGACATACGGATAGAGCACGCCCGTGCCCTTGAGCGAAGCGCGGAGCTGGTGCAAAGCGTATCGCCGATCATCGGGACCGCGAGAAACGTCAAATACGGCCGCAAGATCATCGAGAACGCCATCATCGTCGGAACCGATGAAGAGTTTACAATTACGAGCAACGTCAACGTCGAGCTTGGCCGGTTTCTGACAGCTCTGGAGGTGTCGGGTGGCCGGCCCATCTGCGTCCTCGGTTCGGAGATCGCAGAGGGCTTGTTCCCGAACGAAACTCCCATGGGCAAGACCGTGAAAGTGGGCGGTTATCCATACAAAGTGGTGGGGGTTCTCGAAAAGCAGGGGTCGTTCCTCGGGATGCAAAGTCTCGACAATCGCGTCTATGTCTCGATCAACCGGTTCTTCAAGGAATTCCGCTCGTTTCGCGGTGGCATCGACGTGTGGGTCAAGTCCGCCAGCTTGGAGAATGTGGAAGAGGCCAAAGAAGAGGTCCGCGGAATCATGCGCAAAGCACGTCGCCTCTTGCCGAAGCAGCCGGACGATTTTGCCATCAACCAGCAGGAGATCCTCATCCAGACCTTCAACGCGGTCGGTGTTCTCATTGCCGGATTCGGGCTATTCATCACGGGCCTGTCGTTGTTCGTCGGCGGTATCGGGATCATGAACATCATGTTCGTATCGGTCACGGAACGGACGCGCGAGATCGGGATCCGGATGGCCATCGGCGCTCCTCGCCGGACGATCCTTTTGCAGTTCCTGATCGAAGCATCTGCGTTGAGCCTGATGGGCGGGTTGCTGGGTATTGTGATCGCGTTTCCGTTGACCCTCATCATTGACCAGGTGCTGCCAACGGCGATGCCGCTGAATATCGTGATCATCGCACTTGCCGTCTCGGTGATCGTCGGGGTCATCTCCGGATTCCTGCCTGCGTATCGCGCATCGCGGCTCGACCCGGTGGACGCATTGCGGTACGAGTGAGCCATGGAATTCATTGAGATCATTCGCCTCTCGCTGTCCGCCATTCGGGCAAACAAGCTCCGTTCGGCGCTTACGTTGCTCGGTATCGTTATCGGCGTGTTTTCCATCATCGGCGTCATGACGGCAGTGCAGGTGCTCCAGAGTGGGATCGAGTCGGGCCTGAGCAATCTGGGAGCCAACACGTTCCAGATCCAGAAATTTCCCATCATGGCGAGCCACCAGGAAAGGCTGAAGGCGAGGAACCGGAAGGACATCAACCTGGTGCAGGCAGAATACGTGGAAAGCCGCTTGACCACCGCGCAGTATATCGGTATTGAGTCCTACGAGATTGGCGAGGTCATTCAAGCGTTGACGGGAGAGAAGACGAATCCCAACGTGTTTGTCTTTGGCGAGACCCCGAACGGAATTCCAACGAACAATTGGACGGTCGCAGACGGCAGGACGATCTCCGACGGTGACCTCCAGTCGGCATCGAGGGTTGTGATGCTCGCCAAGGACGTTGTCACCAAGGTGTTCCCGCGAGGCGGCGCCGTGGGACAGGAAGTGAAGGTCCGGGGCATCCGCTATCGCGTGATCGGGGTGTTTGAACCCAAAGGCGCCTCGTTGGGCGGCTCGAGTGACAATTTTGTGGCGATCCCGCTGACCACGTTCCTTGCCAATTTCGGAGAGCATCGCCGGTCGTTGAACATCATGATCAAGGCGAAGGGGCCTGAGGTGTACGAAGACGCCGTAGAGGAAGCGAGGTTTCTGCTGCGGACGATCCGAAAAGTGGACCCTGGGAAAGAGGACGATTTTTCGATCTTCTCCAACGATTCTATGATCGCGACATTCAATGACTTCACGAAATACGTGAAGATGGGTGTGGGGTTCATCTCGTTCATCTCGCTTCTCGCCGCCGGCATCGGCATCATGAACATTATGCTTGTCTCGGTGTCTGAACGTATCAAGGAGATCGGACTTCGGAAGGCGGTAGGGGCCAGGAAGTCGAATATTCTTGGCCAATTCCTCACCGAAGCGATCGTTCTTTGTCAGATCG
>CAYIHQ010000582.1:0-2100 GCA_964362905.1 uncultured Ignavibacteriaceae bacterium | reverse complement strand
CTATACCCGCACTCCCCTTTCTGCAACGCCGAAGAAATGCACAGTGGCATCGTCTTCAATAATATATCCATATTTATCTCGGTTTTTACATCCGCATCCAATATAACCCGCTCCACATCGCTTTCCTTCGGCTCTGTATCGTAAGGCTTAATATCGAACCCTTCCCTTCCGTAATAGGCAAATGATGGACTCTGCTTCTTTGCCTTCTCTCTTATGGAATCATAGCCCTGCTCCAAATCCTTCTCTGTGATGGGTATGCAGTATCTCCTGCGCTTCGTGTTGTAGGTGTTCGGCAACCGCCCTAACCCCGCCACATTGCCCACCAAATGCACGTCCACGTCGTCCGTTTTCTTGTCCCCTATAGAAAGCCCCAACTCTCTGCAAATCGCCCGTTGTGCGTTGTTTAAAGCCCGTTTGTTGTTGATTAGGGAGCCGCCATTGGCTACCACCAGATAAAAATGCGTCCCGTTGCCCGAAAACACCATAATGTGCTTGTAATTATGCTCTTTCGCCCAAACATGCAGTTTTGTGCAGACGAACAAGTCAGCCCTATCGCTGTCAAAAATCATCTTGTCTATGACGCTGTTTTCATATTTGCCGCTGTTGTCGCACTCGTACAGCCCGACACAGACCGGCTTGTAGCCATTGGCATTGGAAACGACCTTCAAGAATTCCTCCCGGGTTTTGCACAGAACCCTGTAGGGCAATCCTACCTCTCTCGGGAATGTTGGGATTAAGGTTTTCATTCTATTTGAACACCACTTTTAAATTTGGAGATATATTTTTTTGAATAACGCTAGTTAATCGTTTGGCAACTTTTTCTTCAAGTAATTTTCGTTCTTTTTCTTGATTCATATATACAGCTTTCAAAAAGTTTAAAGTGTTCAATTCTTTTTTAGCATTATTTGCAGTAACCATTCATCCCTCCCTCGCAAAACCTGCACCACCAGCCATGTTTCTTCTCAAAGCAACCCTCATTTATAAGCTTCCTAATATAAATAACCTTTTCTACAGCCTCTCTTATCCACTCTCTTTGCAATGGCACAATAACCCTTTCTGTCCTATCGAGAAACTGAATCCCGATATGCGTTATAGTCTGCTGGTATTCCTTCTCAAACAGGAAGGCATAAAGGGAAAGCTCGAATATATAATTCTCTATGGGGTGCTTCTGCCCTGTCTTGTAATCATACACAATCTTGTTCTTCCCATCAAAATCCACCCGGTCTATTATCCCACTTATGTTTATTTCGCTATCATATATCTTTATCTCCCTAAAAAGCGGTTTAATGAAGTCGTCTGTGCCTGTGTAGTCCCTGTCCTTCTCTATATTGGAGACTATAATGGACTCGTGCTCTTTGAACTTGGGGTGCTTTGCCGCTTCTGCGATAGCGTCTTTTATCGTTTTTCCCTCTGTGCCATAAGCCCTGTCCATAATCTCATGTATCTCCGAGCCACGCTGCATTGCTTCGTTTTTAGTTGTTATTTTTATATTGTCTATATTAAAGAGTTTGTAGGAAAAGGGGCAACGTTCATATTGAAGGATTTTTGATTTTGAAAGCTTCGGCATTTTAGTATTCCCCCAATGTTTTTATTTTAGCTATAGCACATTCCAAAATATATTTTCCTACTTCTGGCTCAACACAATTTCTTAATAATAATCTTCTATCTTTTGTGCCTTCTGGAATATCGAACCCTTTTCTTTCTTCTAAATCTTCTATATCAGCATGATGCGCCCTGTTACCATATGTCATCATAGGTGGGAGATTAAAATTACACCAAAACCAATGTTTGCACATTTCCAAAGGTTTTATGAGAGGTTCATAATAGGCGATAACATTTTCCACACAAAATTTTCCTTTACAATGGTGTTGTAAAAATATTATTTCCTGCCACAATTTCATATCCGGATATATGGGTTTGGCTTGGCATCTTGTATCCACACCAAGGAATTTTCTTATTCTACTATGTGATGGACATGGAGGTGAAGCCCATATAAAATCAAACTCTTTAAAATGTTCTAAAAGATATTGATGAGCATCCCCAACTATAACTTCATCATCTGGAAAGAAGTCCTTGTAAATCTTGGCAATTTCGGGGTCT
>CAYIHQ010000581.1:0-2103 GCA_964362905.1 uncultured Ignavibacteriaceae bacterium | reverse complement strand
GCAAGGTTCCGCCCATCGATCTCACGATTGCTCGGGCCAGCGACAGCCCGAGCCCGAACCCCTTGATGCCGGTCTGTTCCGCGGACTCCAATCGATAGAATCTCTCGAACACCCGCTCCTTCTCACTGTCGGGGATACCTGGGCCTCCGTCAGCAACGGAAATGAGGACTTGGTCCAGATCGCGGCCGGCACTCACGGCGACCTCCGAACCGTTCGAATATTTGAGTGCGTTCTCGACGAGATTCTGGACCGCCATCGCGAGCACACCCGTCTGGCCACGCACAAATAACTCATCACTGGAGATGACGCGCACCGGATGTGAAGGATATGTTGCAAGCGCATGTCGTAGCGCACCGGACACTTCGACAACGCTCCGTGAACCATCTTCGTTTTCTGGGCGCGAGATCATCAGGAGTGTCCGGACGATCGCCACCATCGTGTCGATCTGATTTCGCAACAATTCAATGCTCTTGGCAGTCTCGGCCGGCGAGAGTCCACGTCGTGCGAGGAATTCCAGTTCACTGCTGAGCGCCGTCAGGGGAGTCATCAACTGATGCGCCGCGTTGTCGCTGAAATGTGACATGCGCTCAACCTGCGTCGCCAGCCGCTCAAAGAGGCCGTTGAGCGTGTCCCGCAACCTGCCGAGGATGTCCTCCGGTTCCGCATCGTACGAGATCCGGCGGTCGAGGTTTGCCGCCGAGATTTTCTCCCCCAGTTCGATGACATGTCCCAGCGGTTGGAACGCCCGGCGGGCCAACAGGACGCTGAAGCCGACGCTCAACAGCAGGAGTACCGGCACCCCGACACTCAGGCCGATGATCACTCCCTGACGGACCGTTTCGATCCGCCCGCGTCCGGTCAGAAGCTGCAACGTGCCGATCCTGCCACCCGAGGAGTCGCGCAGCGGATGCAAACCCACGCGCATGTCCCGGCCGTCGATCTCAACGGTCATATGCATCCGTTCCTTCAAGTCAGATGGAGCCAGCAGAGCCAGCGGAGGGAGCAAACGTAGGTTGACGCTCTGCAGGCGAGCCCGCCCATCGGCGTCAAACAGTTGAAGGAAGAAGGCATCCGCCGTGGCCTCGCGGAGGTCTGGTTCTGCCAATTCAGAGGAATCACTCATGACCACGGTTCCGCCCTGCGCAACGATGGCCGGGAGCAGGTGGTCGATCTCGTGGTTCAATCGGACATCGAGCACCCCATCGATGACCTGTTCGAATTCGACGAGGAAGGCAGCCGACATGAAAAAAACAAGGAAGGACATTCCACCCGCCATCCACAGCGCGATGCGGCGGACAGACAAGGGCAGTCCGAAGGTCGCGAGTCTACTCCGCCACGAAGACATATCCCTCTCCGTAGGAAGAGCGGATCAGATTGCGGTCGGTGAGCGTCGACAGCTTCTTGCGCAGGTTGCGGACGGTGACCTCGACGACGTTGGAGGCGGGGTCGTGGGGGACCTTCCACACCGAGCGGCAGAGATCCTCTCTACTCTGGATGGCTCCCCGATGGAGCAGGAAATGACGCAGCAGGTCGAACTCTCGATCAGTGAGCCCCACGGTTCCGGAGGGGCCGGAGGCATTCCGTTCGAGGAGGTCGAGCCGGAGCCGATCGAACGCGATCTCTTGCGATGGAAGGTCGTAACGTCGCCGGACAGCACGCACCCGCGCCAACAACTCACGAAAGATGAATGGCTTCGTGAGAAAATCATCCGCTCCCGCCTCCAACGCCTGCACTTTTCGGTCCACATCCGACAAAACTGTGAGCATCAGAATGGGAGAGGTGACACCACGGGCACGCAACTGCCGGCACACCTCCAAACCGGTCAATCCCGGCATGCGCCAGTCAAGGACGATCACGTCGAACTCGACGGACTCGGACATGCGGAGAGCGTTCGGGCCGTCCGTCGCGACGGCCAGATGGTGGCCTTCTGCCAGAAAGTTCTTCTGGAGGGATGCGGCAATGGCCGGGTCGTCTTCTGCGAGCAGGATCTCCATCGATTCTCCTGACGCAATATAGCGCAATTTTTCGCCCGGGAAGAGGGGTAGGAGAAATTCGAAAAGATGCTTCACAATTGGTCACTTGGCTTTCAGGAGACTGTCTGAC
>CAYIHQ010000580.1:487-2108 GCA_964362905.1 uncultured Ignavibacteriaceae bacterium | reverse complement strand
CCCGCCCGCGCCTCCCTGTGCGGGGGCGGGGGTCGAGGGGTCGAAAGCCACCACGGGGCAATAATTCTACAAATATAATCAACGGATACTGTGAAACCAAGCCTGTCGGGTCCGTTGATAATTCCTCCACCACTGGCTATATTGGTACAACCCTTTCAGGATATCCTTGCCCTCTTCCATTGTCGTTCGCATCACGCGCGTCGATCCAAACGCGCTCGATCTTCCGTTGCCTATCTACGCGACCGCAGGGTCGGCAGGAATGGATATTTGCGCGGGCGTCTCTACGGATGTGCTTATCCCACCCGGACAGACGGCTCTGATCCCCGCGGGATTCAGCATTGAGATCCCTCCGGGTCACGAGGCACAGATCCGTCCCAGAAGCGGGCTGGCGATCAAGCACGGCATCGGGGTCTTGAACAGTCCGGGGACGATCGACTCCGATTACCGGGGCGAGGTAAAAGTGATCCTCACGAATTTCGGCAACGCTCCGTTCACGGTCCGGCGAGGCGACCGGATCGCACAAATGGTGGTCAGTCGGTACGAGCGCGTGGCCTGGAAAGAATCTGACGGCCTCGACGAAACCTCGCGCGGAGCGGGCGGCTTCGGGCACACCGGCACGAAGGGCTAAACCCATGGCACGACGAAGTGCGCGACGCATACCCCCCCCGAAGGCAGAACGTGCAGATGACCTTCGGTGGGATTCATTCTTTTCCAGCCTCGGCCGGATCGAGATCGTTCTGCTGGTGGGGGGCGTGTTGCTCCTCCTCATGCTCCTTTATACGATCCAGGACATCCTTTCTCCGTTCCTCGTCGTCGGCGCCTTGCTGTTCCTCCTCTTTCCGTTGCGTCAATACGCGATGGCCCGCAACCTGATGTGGCTGGGGGCGGTTCTGTTCGGCTTGTGGTTCCTCGACAATGTCGCGCGCATCCTCGCCCCGTTCATCGTCTCTCTCGTTTTCGCGTACGTCCTCTCGCCGGCGGTCGACCTGTTCGAGGGGTGGCGCGTGCCGCGATGGGTCTCATCCCTCATTCTCCTCATTTTGTTTGTCGCCGGGATCGCGTTGGCCCTGTTCTTCGTCCTGCCGGTTGCGGTCAGCCAGTTGGAAGGAGTGCTCGATGCCATTTCGTCCCTCATTACGCAATGGCGCAGCACCCTGTGGAGCAGCAACATCATCAAGGTCCTGGAACGGTACGGCATCCCCGCCGACGAACTGCGGAACGTCCTGGCCAGCCAGCTCACGCCTCGGTTTGAGGACATCCTCAAAACGCTGTTCCGTGCTTCGACGTCCCTCGTCAGCAGCATCTCAGACGTGTTGACGCAGATCTTCTACCTGATCCTCGTCCCGTTCCTGACCTTCTACATGCTGACCGATTTTCCGAAGATCGGTCACCGATTCCGGATGCTCTTTCCCCGTTCGGTCCGCGACACGGTGGCACGTCACATGGAGCAGGCGGACGAACTCATCGGCCACTATTTGCGGGGAGCGTTGACGGTCGCGATCATTCAGGGATTCCTGGTCGCCGTGCTTTTCTCACTCGCGGGGATCAAGTATGCCCTTTTGCTGGGGCTGCTGGCCGGGGTGCTCGATCCGGCCGGTTGGGGGGGTGCCGGGCAGGGGCG
>CAYIHQ010000580.1:0-477 GCA_964362905.1 uncultured Ignavibacteriaceae bacterium | reverse complement strand
CTACTTCGGACTGATCATCACCATGATCGTGGCGGCGATCGTGGCGGTCTTCAGCGACCCACCCGTTGCGGCCAAGGTTGTGTTCGCCTTGCTCTCCGTCGGGGCATTGCATCTTGCCGAAGTGACGTTTCTATCTCCACGCATCGTCGGAAACCGCGTGGGATTGCATCCTCTGCTGATCATCTTCTCCCTCCTCATCTTCATGCACTTCATGGGCTTCGTGGGATTGCTCATCGCCATCCCGGTGACGGCCCTCGCCGTGCAATTCGTCCAGGATTGGGAACGCTCCCGCCGCGCCCGCGTTACAGACGACGGGAGTTCCGCGTCCTCCTTCTCATGACCGGCACGCTGTTCTTGATTGCCACGCCCATCGGTAACCTCGAGGATATCACACTCCGCGCCATGCGGGTGATCCGCGAGGCGGATATCGTCGTGTACGAAGAACGGAAAGAGGGAAATCGCCTGCTCCGCCACCTG
>CAYIHQ010000579.1:0-2110 GCA_964362905.1 uncultured Ignavibacteriaceae bacterium | reverse complement strand
TCTTATCTGCTGTCACACAATCATCGTTTAATTTGGCGGTTGTTATACTACCGTCAACGTGGTCTATCGGGCTAGATATTTGATGTGCCAACAAGTCAGCAATAATATCCGCGATTTCAGAATTAGTGGTTATTTTAATCCACGCTGTACCATTGTCATAATACAACTCATCCGGCATACCTACTGTGGTCTTTATAACTATCCGTCTACTGCTTGAATCGTTTGCTGGTAATATTGATACTATTTGGAATTTATGTCTGCCATTGTAGGCGTGTTCAACTGCTGCATACTCCTTAACCTTAGCCTTGATAGCACGAAGTTCATTATCTCCCATAGTTGGAGAATTTAACCCAGTTGGTGTATTTTCACTTAGATCATCAAGTCCAGGCATTATTTACCCCATCCAAAGAAATAGTTGGGCGGAGATTCTGGTCTGCTTTTACCGGAAACCATTTCGGCGTTGTGGTATGAGCGCAACAGGCTTAACGATTCCTCAAATGCGCCCCTCCAAACCGCAATTCTCTTATCATCTCCAAGATAAGGTATGGCTTGCACTGCGCTAGCGTACAACAACGTGCAATAATTTCTTTCTTCAGTCCAAGCATTCGTTTGGACACTATCAGAAAGGGTTGGTTCATGACGGTAGTATCTAAAATCGACACCGTAATCCACATCTGAGAAGCAATCAAACATCAACGTGTTTCCGTTTCGCTTGTAATATTTAGGCCGCGCCTTATTGCTTATATCTATATAGGTATTATTTTGTACCCCAAATTTCTTAGTATTCTCACTTGTTATTGGAAGATAAACTGTTGTTCCTGTGGTGTTAAACGTTGGAATAGCACCACTTGGAGTTATGGTTCCAACGTCTTCGTAAGTTGTGTTTGTAGTAGTTGCTATATATAATTCACCGTCTTTTGTTCTTCCGTAAATCTTATACGAAGTCGCATTGGTTATCGCAGTCCAAGATAATATGACCGATTTATTCACTACAACCGTTATCGACTGCTCTTCTGAACCTAAAGTTTCCCCATTGGAATTCAGCGCTGTTACTCGGTAGTAATAAGTACCCGCCGCCAGGCTGCCAGTACCGGCAGACAACGTAACGACTGGAGAACCCAATTGGTCTGTAGGAGTAATATACAACATCATCATGTAATCTGTTGGTAATTCGAACGTATTCGTTGATTCCAATATGGCGGGAGTATACGACGGCGATGCTTCCAGGAAAGGGAAACCATACCCACGGATCAGCACTATCTTTTCCAGATAATCTTGTCCTGAGTTTATAAAACGTTCCAGATTTGGTTCCAAGCTCTCATTAAGAATCAAGTCCAGCAAATCTATACGTAGTTGCGTATAATCATTTGTCATTTATTTTTTTCCGTGGTCTACCTACAGGGTTTTTATTAATTAGATATCTGTAAATCCTATTTTGCGTACATAACTTACTTTCCTCTTGTCCGTAATAATCTCCGTAATTATCACGGGGATGATTTTATAGTCACCCCCGTGATAAACTGTTAATTTTAAGTTGTACCTGAGAATCTCATACAATATACCGGATATGTAACCGTATTGGCCAACGTGCCACTTGCGGCAGCACGAACCAATAACCGGTCACCTTTTACAACATCCAAATTTGCTCCTGTACCGTGAACCGTTAAACTTCTCTTAGTATTAGCCGACAATGCAGTACCGCCAGTTGCTTTCGTGGTATTTGCATCGGTTGCTGCAAGCATCGCCGTAGAATCGCCGCCAGCCTGCCCTAAATTAGTAACGCTGAACGTAATATAATTAGTGTTATGCGCAGCCAAAGCATCTACACCAGAGAAATCTATACTTGCCAAAGCACCAGTTTCCTCAACAACATGATACTGGTCAGTATTACCAGTTGTCGCAATAGTAGCAGGCCTAACGTTGTCGCCCTTACTCAAAGCAGCAGCAGTCTGTTTAGCTCGAGTCACAACAGCGGAAGCTATTGTGACCGCCCCTGCCGTATCTATTGTAACGTCAGCAGAAGGCGTAACCTCCGCAGCCAAACCGGTAGATTGTCCAACATACATCTTGCCAGAAGCCAACACCATGTCGGTCACGGTAGCACCACTAT
>CAYIHQ010000578.1:0-2112 GCA_964362905.1 uncultured Ignavibacteriaceae bacterium | reverse complement strand
CGCGGGATCGGAAGTGCGAGGCGTGGCCGGGAAGGATCCATGGCTGGCGTGGGTCACAGCCGATACCCTTGCCCTTGCGGAGCGGCCTTCGGGCCCGGTCTATCGCTGGTCGCGAGCAACGTTGGCGCCGGATCTGCCGCCCACCGCGTTGTTGGACGTTGCCTGGCAAGGCCGGATCCTGTTGGTTCTAACCGAGGGCTCGGTCTTGGGATTTCGCATTGAATCGTAGCGCGGCCCGCGGCCCGGAAGGGCCTGCGGTGCCGCTTACCAATCACACACATCAAGGACGGGGGTCACGATGGCACGCAGTGTCAACAAGGTCATCCTCATCGGGAATCTGGGAAAGGATCCCGAAGTACGGTACACCGGAAGCGGTGTAGCTGTAGCCACCTTCAGCGTGGCGACGAACGAGTCCTGGCGCGATCCTGAGGGGAACACGCAGGAACGCACGGAATGGCACAATATCGTCGCCTGGCGTAAGCTGGCGGAAATCTGCGGAGAGTACCTCAAGAAGGGGGGTAAGCTGTATCTCGAAGGACGGCTCCAGTACCGCACCTACGACGACAAGAACGGTGTGAAACGGTATGTCACTGAGATCGTCATGGACGAGATGGTCATGTTGGACGGTCGGGGCCGTGAAGCCACCAGCGCGTCCGAGCCGGCCGGCTCAGCTCCCCCCCCGCCAACGCCCAGCGGTCCTACGGCCAAGGACGACGACCTCCCCTTCTAGGGAAACCATGCGAACCACCTCTGCGATGATGCTTGCGGCCGCCGTTATCCTCCTCGGAGGGTGTTCGGCCGGACCGACGGTGCTTCCCACTTCGACGGCCTATGTCCCCGTGCCTGCGCGGGCAGGCATGGTCGTGTCCTCTCACGCCCTCGCATCCCAGGTTGGGCTGGAAGTCCTGAGGTCTGGCGGCAATGCGGTGGATGCGGCTGTGGCGACGGGCTTGGCGTTGGCCGTGGTCCATCCGGCTGCAGGCAACATCGGGGGTGGCGGATTCATGATCGTGCGCTGGAAGGACGGTACGACCGTTGCATTTGATTTTCGCGAACGGGCACCGGCCGCGGCGCACGACAGGATGTACGTGGATGCACAGGGGAAGTATGTCGATGACGTTAGCCACGAGGGGTATCTCTCCGTCGGCGTTCCGGGGACGGTGGCCGGGTTCGACCTGGCGCTCCAACGGTTTGGCACGGTCGGCTGGGACGATCTCGCAGCCCCGGCGGTGCATCTGGCAGAGGAAGGATTTCCGCTCAGCTGGGCGATGGCAGATGACTTTGGCGACCTCGCAAAGGACTGGAGGAAGTATCCCTCCTCGGCGCGCGTCTTTCTCAAGCCGGACGGATCGTTGTACGCTGCTGGCGATCGATGGCGGCAGCCCGATCTGGCGGTTACGTTGCGCCGGATCCAATCGCAAGGTCGCGACGGTTTCTATCGCGGCGAGACCGCCCGCATGCTGGCCGCCGATCTGAAGGCAAATGGGGGACTCATCACAGAGCAGGATCTTTCCGCGTACGAAGCGAAAGTGCGGACTCCGGTTGCGGGCTCGTACCGGGGGTTCGAGGTGATCTCGATGCCGCCGCCGAGTTCCGGAGGCACGGCTCTGGTGGAGATGTTGAACATCCTCGAAGGATACGACCTCGCCGCACTGGGCCACAATTCTGCGGCCTCGTTGCATCTGATCACCGAGGCCATGCGCCGGGCGTTCGCCGACCGCGCCGCGTACCTGGGAGATCCGGACGCCAATCCTCGTATCCCGGTGTCGCGCCTGACGTCCAAATCGTATGCCGACGATGTACGACGGACGATCGACATGGAACGGGCCGGCGTGATCCCGATCGAGGATGTGGAGCACGGCGCGGAGAGCGACCAGACGACGCACTATTCCGTTGTCGACAAAGACGGGAACGCTGTGGTCGTGACGTATACGCTCGAATATGGTTACGGTTCGCGCATCGTTGCCGACGGCCTGGGGTTCCTCCTGAACAACGAGATGGGGGACTTCAATGCGGTGCCAGGTCTCACCGACAGCACTGGCGAGATCGGAACGAAGCCCAACCTCATCGCACCGGGTCAGCGGATGCTTTCCAGTATGACGCCCACTATTT
>CAYIHQ010000577.1:0-2115 GCA_964362905.1 uncultured Ignavibacteriaceae bacterium | reverse complement strand
AACGCGGATGGTGTCGCCGATGCCTTCGGCCAGCAACGTGCCGATGCCGACGGACGACTTGATCGTCCCGACCCGGGTCGTGCCGGCTTCGGTCACGCCCAGGTGCAGCGGAATGTCCGTCTGTCGCGCGACATGCCGATACGCTTCGATCATGAGCTTGGTATCGGTCGACTTCACGGAAATGATGACGTCCTTGAAATTGAATTCGTCGCAGATGGCCACATGCCGCATGGCGCTCTCGAAGAGCGCTTCCGCCGTCGGGTAGCCGTGCTTCTCGAGGATGTCCTCTTCGAGCGACCCGGAGTTCACGCCGATACGGAGGGGGATGCCTCTCTCCTTCGCCGCCGTCAGCACCTGACGGATACGGTCCTTCGACCCGATGTTCCCGGGGTTCAACCGCACTTTCGCCACGCCCGCTTCGATGGCCCGAAGCGCGAACACGTGGTTGAAATGGATGTCCGCAACGATGGGAACGGGCGACTGCCGCACGATCTCGGCCATTGCGTCCGCCGCCTCTTTGTCGTTCACTGTCACCCGAACGATGTCGACGCCCGCTTCAGCGGCGGCCTTGATCTGCCCGACGGTCCCGGCGATGTCGTCGGTCTTCGTCTTCGTCATCGTCTGGACGGAAATGGGCGCGTCGCCGCCCACCTTGACGCCGCCCACATTCACCTGCCGCGTTTTGCGACGCAGGCCGTCTCGAAATGCGCCTACCCGGTATGTCTGATGCTGCTCACTCACATTGCGCTTCCTTTCACTGTTCACCGTTCACCGTTTACCGTTTACCGATCTCCATCAATTCAACCTCTTACTCGCCTCAAAGAGGACCTTCTTCTCCTCCTCCGTCAGGCTCTGGTACCCGCTTCGGCTGATCTTGTCGAGGATCGTGTCGATCTTATTCTGCTCGGATTCGTCGATTGTCGGGGGTTGCGGACGGCCTTCGCGGATGTCGAACATCTTCGCCTCACGCGACTCATCCGGCGCGGCTGGTTTCCGACCCGACGGACGGAACAACTCGGAGAGGTCCTGCCACACGCGGCTCCGCCGTCGAGGCAAACGACGTCGGTCGTACAGAATGTAGGCATACCCGGCGAGAGCACCCCCCAGATGAGCAAGGTTTGCCACGTTCCCCGGCTTCCCCACCGACATCACACCCAACACGATGAGAAACATCACCAGATACTTCACCCGTACCGGGATCAGGAAGTAGATCAACACCTGGCGGTCGGGGAACATCGTCGCAAACGCCACGAGCACGCCATACACTGCGCCGGATGCCCCGACCGTGGGCCCGAGCGTCTGGCCCGGGTCGAAGAGGGGCGAGAGGATCAACTGCGCCACACCGGCGACCGTGCCGCACATCAGATAGAAGAACAGGAACTTCTTTGGACCCCAGATGTGCTCCACTTCCATGCCGAACATCCACAGTCCGAACACCATGTTGAACAGCAGGTGCCAAAAATCGGCGTGCATGAACTGATAGGTCAACAGCTGCCACGGCCAGAATCCGTTCCCGAGCGGCATGAGCCCGAAATACGTGTCGAACACGTACCGGAGCGGCATGCCGTCCAGACGGAATGTGCCGAAGAACGACATGAGCAGGAACACCACGCCGTTCGTGACCAGCAGCATCCGGATCACGGGCGGGATGAAGGCGAAGCCGCCAAAGAAGGAAGGACGAGAGTAGGACAAGTTAGGATCTCGAATTTCGAATTGTCAAATGCGAATTGGTGATTACCGCTTGAATGTACTTCCTACGCCTTTGTGAGCGCAGCAACGCCGGGCAGAACCTTCCCTTCGAGGAACTCCAGCGATGCGCCGCCGCCGGTGGAAACGTGGGAGACCGCCTTTTCCAAACCTGCCTGCGCGATCGCGGCCGCGGAATCCCCGCCACCGACGATGGTCACGGTCCCGCCTTTGGTGGCATCGGCCAGAGCCTTCGCCACGGCCTGGGTGCCTTTGGCGAACGGAGCCATCTCGAAAATGCCCATCGGGCCGTTCCAGACCACCGTTTTCGCCTTCCGGATCTCGGCGGCGAACAGGTCCATGGTTTTCGGGCCGATGTCCACGCCCGCCCACCCCGGAGGGATCTGATTCACTTCGACGCTCCTCGTC
>CAYIHQ010000576.1:0-2119 GCA_964362905.1 uncultured Ignavibacteriaceae bacterium | reverse complement strand
GACGAAGATGGCCGCGAGCAACGCGACACTGAGCGCATGGTGTGGTGTCATGCGAACCATGAACCGTCAACGTAGCCAGAAAACGACCGAACTACAAGGTGAGGATGTGCGGGACGAAGTTCGTACATTGAGTTCATGATTCTACGCACGATCGACGATCTGGATGCACCCGCGCTGAGACATTTTCGCACGTTGCGCCGTCCTGAGGAGCACCTCCGCGAAGGACTGTTCATCGCCGAGGGAGAAAAGGTGGCCGCGCGGATGTTCCGGAGCGGGCTCGACGTGGTCTCCGTGCTCCTGACGCCGGAGTGTCTCGAGGTGCATCGCGCCACGCTGGAGGACCTCTCGCCCGGCATGGAGGTCTTCGTCGCTTCGAAGGAGCTGCTCCAGACCATCGTGGGATTCCCGCTCCATCAGGGCATCATGGCGCTGGGACGTGTCCCTCCCGCACGCGCGATCAACGAGATCCTGGCCTCATCCCCTCGTCCATGGCTGCTGGCGGCACTGGACGGGCTCACGAACGCGGAGAACGTGGGTGTGCTCGTACGGAACGCCGCGGCCTTCGGCGTGACGGCGATGGTCGTGGGAGAGACCTCCAGCAGCCCCTATCTGCGGCGCGCGGTGCGCAACTCAATGGGCACGGTTTTCCGCATGCCCGTCGTGCACAGCGCGTTCCTGCCGTCGTTACTGGAAGATCTTCGTGATGAACACGGTGTGCGGGTCATCGCCGCCGACGCGGACGCGGGCGCACAACCGCTGCACTCCTGCGATCTGCGGGGAGACGTCTGTCTGGTGTTCGGAAGTGAAGGAGCCGGACTGCGACCGGAGGTGCTCGAGCGGTGTCAGGAGCGGGTGGTGATCCCGATGCAGGAAGGTGTGGACTCGCTGAACGTGGCGAGCGCGAGCGCGGCGGTGCTCTATGAAGCGGTGCGGCAGCGGGGGTTGGCGTGAGGTCTCACGCCTGAGGCGGAGGCAGTACGCGGGCTGTTACGACGGACTGGAACCCGCACTCCCGGTGACTCTTGTCGCAGAAGGGCATATCCTTGCTGTGTCCACAGCGGCAGAGGGAGATGGCCGATCGGCCCGCCAGGTCGAACTGCTGGCCGTTGCCGTCATACAGCTCAAGGTCGCCTTCGATGCGGATGCTGCCGTTCGGTTTGATCGTGATCTTCGTCGCCATCTGCTTCACCGTTGCGGAGTGGCGCTGTTCGACATGACGGTGAACGGCGCCCACACTTCTGTCCGTTCCCACCGCAGCCGCAAGGCGCCCGCGCGGGGCCCGGTACGCTCGAGGAGGATCGTGAGCTTCTCGACCGGCTGCCGGAGAGACCGCTTCTTGAGGGGGATGCGGAGCAGGTCGAGGGTCGGGTCGTAGACCGTCCCCCACTGACCCGTCTGTTTGTTCACCATCAACTTCCACTGTTTCGCTGACGGGAGCGTGTACAACGTGTACGCCCCGCGCGGAACGACCGTGTCGCCGATCCGAATATCCACGTCCGTCACGAAGGATGTAGCTTCGTTGGCGCCCGTACGCCACCATCGGTCGTACGGCACGAGCCCACCCATGATCACGCGACCCCGCATGGACGGACGTCCGTAGTCGATGAAGATGCGCTTGCCGTTGAACCGGACCTGGACGGAATCCCGGGGACTCAGCAAGGGTTGCTGGGCCATTGCGCGCTCTGCGAGGCACGCGCCAAGGAGAACCATGGCCAGCAGAATCGGTGAGCGGAGAAGAACTTTCATGAGTAGGACAGTAGCGAAAATTGCCCGGGGGAGCAAGACAGGATCACCGATGCTCTTTCCACGCCGTTTCGTAGATGCGTTTCATCTTGTCGTCGAAGCACGCGACCGTCACCTCGAGGGAAGGATCGCGATCGAGTGCGGCAGCGATCTCCTGCACCGCGATGCGTGCCGCCCGGTCCGCAGGAAATCCGTACGCGCCGGTACTGATGGCCGGGAACGCCAACGACCGGATACCGTATTCCTGCGCACGCTCAAAGCACGACCGATAGCACGCCGCGAGATGCTCGTCCTCCTTGTGTGAGCCTCCCTGCCAACTCGGACCGACCGTGTGGATCACGAACTGTGCCGGCAGACGATAGCCCTTCGTGACCTT
>CAYIHQ010000575.1:0-2130 GCA_964362905.1 uncultured Ignavibacteriaceae bacterium | reverse complement strand
CGCGGTACACGTGGAAGTGGTCCCGTTGCATCGCTAGTACGAGGTGTGCCGCCTGACGCGGGAGCGGGTCGCCGTCGGCAACCACGCCGTGGGCCGTGTCATCGCGAGGCCGTTCATCGGTTCGAGCGGTGCGTACCGGCGCACGACCAATCGTCGGGATTTTGCGATGGTGCCGCCGCGTCCAACCTTGCTGGATCTCGTGCAGCAACGGGGGATCCCGACGGTCACCGTCGGCAAAGTGGACGACCTGTTCGCCGGCACGGGGGTTACGACGGCATGGCATACGGTCTCGAACGCGGAAGGCGTTGAGCGGATCGTCGAGCAGATGCGGGCTCAGGAGCGTATGTTCCTGTGGGCGAATCTGGTCGATTTCGACGCGCTCTACGGCCACCGACAGGACGCGGCGGGATTTGCGAAAGCCCTGGAAGATTTCGACGTCGACCTGGAGAGGATCCTCGGCGCGTTGCGTCCGGGTGACTTGCTGATGTTGACCGCGGATCATGGCAACGATCCGACGGACGCCAGCACGGATCACTCGCGGGAATATGTGCCGATCATCGCCACCCTTGCGGGAGGCGCCGCGGGCGTGGACCTCGGCACCCGGTCGGCGTTCGCCGATATCGGAGCAACGATCCTGGAACACCTGAAGGTCCCTGCCGATGGCCTGGCAGGAAACAGTTTCTACACGCAGCTCGTCTAGATGGAGCACGATCCGGTCGCGTTCCCGTTCAGACAGCATGACACCGGGCCGGTCCCGGTAAGGCCTTTGAAGTCAGACCCATCCGCCGCGGCTTTGCGTGGTACCGCGGAGGCACCCACGGAGATCACCCTGTGAAGATCAGCAAGCAATACACGAATCGCGAAAGCCAGTCCCTCGACAAGTATCTGCAGGAGATCGGGAAGGTCGAACTCCTTGTGCCGCAGGAAGAGATCGACCTTGCGCGGCGGATCAAGAAGGGGGACCAGAAGGCGCTCGAGAAGCTCACGAAAGCGAACCTGCGATTCGTCGTCAGCGTCGCCAAGCAATACCAGAACCAGGGGCTCTCCCTCGGCGACCTGATCAACGAAGGCAATCTCGGCCTCATCAAAGCGGCCAAACGGTTCGACGAGACCCGCGGGTTCAAGTTCATTTCCTACGCCGTGTGGTGGATCCGGCAGTCGATCCTCCAGGCGCTGGCGGAGCAGTCGCGCATCGTGCGCCTGCCGCTCAACCGTGTCGGCGCACTGAACAAGATCGGCAAGGCGTTCAGCACCCTCGAGCAGGAATTCGAGCGTGAGCCGAGCGCGAGCGAGCTGGCCGAAGAGCTCGACATGTCGCTCTTCGAGGTCTCGGATACGCTCAAGATCTCGGGACGGCATCTGTCGATGGACGCCCCGTTCGCGCAGGGCGAAGACAATCGTCTCCTCGACGTCATCCAGGACTCCCGCCAACCGTCCCCGGATTCCGGGCTGATGGAGGAATCGCTGCGCGAGGAAGTGCGACGCGCTCTCAACACGCTCAGCGAGCGCGAGGCGCAGGTCATCCGCCTCTATTTCGGGCTCGACCAGGAGCATTCGCTGACGCTCGAGGAGATCGGCGAAAAATTCAACCTGACGCGCGAACGCGTGCGGCAGATCAAAGAGAAAGCCATCCGGAGGCTTCGGCATGCGTCGCGCAGCAAGGCGTTGCGTGCGTATCTCGGCTGACCGCAGGGTCGGAGAAGTTGGGAGCCCCGCACCGCGGGGCTTTTTTTCTCCGGGGGTGGTCGCCCTCATGGCCCTGCTGATGATCGCGGGCTGTTCCGCCTCGTCCCCACGATTCAGCAGCGGGTCAGGACGCACATCGAAGCCTGCGGCGTCGGCCAAGGGCGGACACCGATTCGCGAGTCGCGAGGCGGAGGAGGAACGGCGGGAGGACGACAAACGTCCGGCGCCCGAAGAGATCGAGCGCGTCGCGTCGGGGACCAGGAGTTTTCGCACGGAGAAGAACACCGCGATCCCTGCGCTCGACCAGAGCCGCATAATGCGGGAGATCTCGCGGCACATGGGAGTTCCGTACGCGCTGGGTGGTTCAACGGACCAAGGCATGGACTGTTCCGGCTATACGATGGTGGTCTACAAGAACAGCATGGGGAAAGAGCTGCCGCGAAC
>CAYIHQ010000574.1:0-2131 GCA_964362905.1 uncultured Ignavibacteriaceae bacterium | reverse complement strand
GCTCAGTACACCGAGGACGAATACTCCCAAAAGCGAGGCTGGGGACATTCAACCTTCGTGGATGCGGTCGAACTCGCCATGGAAGCGGGCGTCCCACGCCTGGGGCTCTTCCATCATGACCCCGATTGTTCCGACGACGAGATCGACCGCGAGGTGGAGAGATGCCAGGAACGGATCACGAAGGCCGGTTCGAGCCTGGAGTGCTTCGCCTGCGCAGACGGGATGCTGATTGAGGTTTAGGGTTTACTGACGATCAGCTGCTAGGCGCGTCTCATCTGTAGGCGGCTTGGGCGTGTCCTCCTTGGCGGGAGGCGCCTGTGCCTCAGTTTTCCGCTGTCGCTTTTCTTCCTGCTTCTTTTTCTTGGCGATATCTCTCTGACGTTTTTCGAGCGCATAGTTCGGCTTGGCCATTGTCGATCCTCTTTGGTTGGATTGAGGGTGGATGTGAAATATTAGGGTAAGTCTTTTTGCCTCGGATTGCTCCCAGCAACCCGAAACGATCAGAGGCCGATCACAATGGGAACCCGGACTCTGAAGGGCCGGAGCTAGACTGCGCCGGTGGGTTGGGGGTTCTCACTCCTCCGCAAACTTCTTGATCGCTTCGAAGTGCTTGACGATGGCCTTCGCTTTGTTCTTTCCGAATGCAAGCCAATGCCAGGTGGTGTCGGGCGACGGGTCGTCGACGACGGGTATCCGTAGCACTGGCTTACCTTTGAACTCTGTTATCTCTGGCTGGGCTGCTTTCTTTTCTTCGTCCATTTGAGTCCTTATCAATTGTGTCGCCAGTTCATGGAATCGCACGTCTGCGTCGATGGCTCAGGTCAGAAGATTTCGAATCGGGAGCAGTAATGGCCTTGAAGTCCATGATATCAAATCATGACCGGGATTGCCAGCCCGAGAGGGACTTTGAGCCCAGAAAAACAGTTAATGCACATGACAGACCTCCCGAGCCCTGACCGAGACACCCGGGGACATAACCGCCTTGCCACGGAATTGAAAACCACTTGGTACCACGCGCTTCGCTCCACCACCGCCACCCAGGCCGCCGTCGCGCAACTCCTCGTGCCGCTGTTGGCCGCAGTCGGAGGCGTTGCTTTCCTCGGAGAGCTCTTCACAATCCGACTGTTCGTTTCGGGAACGATCATTGCGGCCGGTGTTGCTCTCGCAGTTGTCCAACTCCGGCTCTTCCAACAACGCGACGTATCGTCGTAGAAACAACAAAGGGCCCCTGCGGAAGCCGACCTGAGACGGAGTTTCGCGAACCAGACCTCAACGAGCCTCGCACATCCTGCATCTGGAGAATTTCCGCCGCACCTCTCGCCATTCTCCCAAGACTGATATCACCTCCCGTCCAATCAGTGTTACAAGTCTGTAACCGTACGACGTACCTCTGGGACCGGGCAGTGCAACTCCATCTTTCGCACGGATGGTGTGCCCACCGTCAACTGAGCTGTTCTCTCTGTTGCTTCTCAGCCCTGCCTTCGGTATTCTATACAACCACGACCCGACCTGGCGGCCGTAATTCCCTTCTCAGTCCCGCCGCCTCCCTGTCGCGGCTCCTTTCGCCTTCGATGCTACGCGCCCCCATCATCAGGAGACCCGCCATGAAGCTTCTTGCCACCCTGTGTGCCCTCATTGTCATCGCCCTGCCAATCCAGGCGCAGACCTCCGTTTCTGGAACCATCAACCAGGACAGCACCTGGACGCTGGCAGCCAGCCCATACATTGTCGCGGGCAACGTCACCGTTGCCGCATCCAGAACTCTGACAGTCGACTCCGGCGTCGTCGTGCGTTTCGCCGACAACACAGGACTCATCGTCTATGGGACAATGAACGCCCGGCACGCGCTCTTCACATCCAGGAAGGATACGGTCGGAGGCACTCCGCTCCGTGGCGATTGGAACCAGATCCAGGTGGGCGAATGGAATACTGCCGGCAGCGCCACCTTCGATACTTGTTTCGTTCGATACGGTGGCTCGACGTCCTTCCCCGGTGACGCGGCCAATCTCTTCGCCCACACGGGTACCCTCACCATGAGGGCTTGCGATGTGTCCTTCTCGAAGAATGCCGGAATCATGATGGGGGGAGGGAACGTCCCGGTGACAATCACCCTCACAAATTGCAGCATCTT
>CAYIHQ010000573.1:0-2133 GCA_964362905.1 uncultured Ignavibacteriaceae bacterium | reverse complement strand
GCAACAGGTGGGGAATACTTATGACCCACCCTGGGGAATGAGATGGCCCTCGACATTACTGGGCCATACAAGCCTATAAGTCGTCCAGCACTATTTCGTCGGTCATAGCCATACCAAGCTCGAGAATCGAGACGATGCTCGTTGAGGATCAAATTCTCTTTCGAAATGGCGTATAGCTCGGACATGGCCAGAAGGGACAGGAGCGCCAAAGCGAGCACAAGAGAACTCCATGAGATTCCGATACCGCCGAAGACTCTTGCTGTGATCCCGAGGGCCAGGGCTTCCACCACAAACAACTGAAGTGGAATCCACGCTCCACAAGCCCGACACCGACCGCTAAGCGCGATGTAGCTGAATATGGGCACGAGATCAGAGAAACGAATACGCTCGTGACATGCTGAACATCTCGATCGACTCAACAAGGATTTCCCCCGTGGCCATCGGTCAGAGAAGGTAGCGATGAAGCTCCCGATCGAGGCTCCCACCAGGCCTAGAATGGAGTATTTAAGTACAGCGTTCAATCGGGTACCGTTTCCTTGATGGCACCCGTCTGATCCACTGTCCAGACGTTGAACTGTCCGTCATTGTCAAAATCCACGACTGATGTCGCTTTTGCCGCGAACGACTTCTCGTCTGCTGCCGTAATCTCTATGACGTAGCGTGCCTGCCCTCCCTGGCTGACGAGCAACGACTGTTCGAAGCCAATATCCGTAGGAGCCGTGCCGAACCGGTCATACTCCATCTTGTAGCTTTGCTGAAGCATGTGAACCTGCTTGAGCATGACTTTGGCTTCAGTGGTCTTTGCCTTTGTCACCAATGGCATGAGACGAGGCATGGCTAACAAAACGAGCACACCGATGATGACAAGAACCACCATGAGTTCTGTAAGTGAGAATCCAGCCCCACGCGAATTCGTCTGCGATTTCTGCGACCGTATTCCGCCCTTCAATTCGTCGCGGGTCCCCATCACACCTTGGGTAGCTTTGAGTTTCATTTCTCAGTTCGAATGATAAAGCGTCCGGTGATCCTGTCCCACTCCAAATTACCGGAGTTGCGATTCCACCACCATTCGCGGTACTCGCGTAAGGTCATTTCTTGCTTCTCTTTGCCGACTTTGATCCTGACGGCGCTCCCTCGAGGTTCTCCAAAATCCATTCCCAGCCAATTGGACAACCCTTCACGAGCAATGTCACCTACTCGAACCTGCAGATCCCCAACATATGAGTCATCGTCCACAGACGTGAGAAGTGCATGGACAATCTCCTTTGGAGGCGTCGCGTCGCTTGATAGCGATGCTGAATAGAACTCCCTCGCAATAGCGTCCAAGGCTTGGCTTCGCACCTGCTCGTTGGCGCAGGAGGTAGACACCTCGAGTAGGGTGAGCACCGAGCGCGAATTGCCAATCCAAAGCAGTGCCTTTGTCACCAGGACCGCACGCTTTGTCAGAAAGTCGGTAACTTCATCAGAGGACTTGGCAGGAAGATCCATGATGTAGGAGCGAAGCAAAGACACAGTTGAATCATCGCTTCCTCCAATGTTCTCTTGAACGACGGAGGCTGAAACCCTTCCGGTTGCGGCGTCGTTAATCGTCGCCGCAATCCGTGTAGCGGGGGAAACAGAAGAGAGCTGCGCAGTGGCGGTGAAGCAAATCGACATTAATAGCACACACTCTACTTTTTTCATCGGAGCCTCCTAAACATTTCCTACCATCCGTTATGGTTTCGACAAGACGTTCACAAACGCGGATTGGGGTAGTCAAATAGGCGACATATCCCTTCCCCTCCAAGAACAACCAAGCGTTCATGAATCGGGTTTGAGTTCTACCATCGATCGGGCACTTGCCGCCGTTGCGCACGCTTACCAAAGCAGGCATCGTGTCATTTCAGGCCTAATTCGACAGCATCCTTGGATTGCCAGTCTGGGTCTGAACCAACTGCCCATTGTCACCGTATCAGGACGCCGGATTCCCTTTCATCGTTTGCTAGGAAACTCGAGCTTGATTGGATTGTCAAGGAACCGAGTCCGCTTGAACTCATTTCCTGCAATCTCCTCCAATACCAGGTCCGCCCTATAGAGAGCTGTCATGTACGGCGCGGGCATCGAGTCCTGCCACGAGAAGGTTCGCGACTGCGC
>CAYIHQ010000572.1:0-2138 GCA_964362905.1 uncultured Ignavibacteriaceae bacterium | reverse complement strand
CGGGAGGTATTTCATGAACTCGCCGCCGCTACCCGGCCAGAAGATTAGCGGAAAGAACGCGGCCAGCGTGGTAATCGTTGACGTGAGCACGGGGACGAACACCTCGCCTGCAGCCTTCTTGGCAGCCGTTGCCGGATCCTGATCGTACTGTTGCTGGTGCCGGTACGTGTTTTCGATGACAACGATGGCGTCGTCGACCACGATACCCAAAACAAGGACGAGGGCAAAGAGGACGACGATGTTGAGCGTGATTCCAAATGCCGCCAGAACGATGAACCCGATGAACATCGAGAGCGGAATCGCGGTCGAAATGAGCAGGGAATTCTTGAACCCAAAGAACATGAACAGCGAGAACACAACGAGCACCATGCCTGTCATAATGCTGTTCTCGAGTTCCTTCACCATCCGCGTGATAAAGCGCGATTGGTCGTTCGAAATGTCGAGCCGGATCCCGGAGGGGATCTGGGCTTGTTCCTCCTGGACGATACGCTTCACGTCGTCTGCAATGTCGAGGAGGTTCTCTCCGCCGCGTTTTCGGACCGCCACCGAAACGACCTCCATCCCATTCAATCGGGCGAATGTCTGCCGGTCCTCAAAGGAATAGTTCACCGTCGCGACGTCGCGAATATAGATGGGCCGGCCGTTCTGCACCTTGACTACGATATCCTCAAGGGGGCGTACCTGCTTAAACTCCCCCGGTACCCGGATGGTGAGATTCTGCACCTTCGTATCGATGGTGCCGCCGGGGATGGAGAGGTTCTCCGACCGGATGGCCCCCGCGATATCGTCAAAGCTCACCTGGTAGGCGTTCAATCGGTACACGTCGGCGTAGACGTGCACCTCCGGCTCGAGACCGCCGACGACGTCTGCCCGGAGGACGCCGGGAATGCCCTCGATGCGGTCCTGGAGCCGCTCGGCGGTCTTCTTCAACCGTACGAGCCCGACGTTGCCGCCGACGTTGACGAACATGATTGGAAACTCGCTGAAATTGATCTCCGTGACGACCGGGTCGAGGATGTCCGCGGGCAAGTTCGGCCGGGCGGAATTGACCTTGTCCCGGACACGACGCAACGCCTCATCGGTGTCAACCCCCGTGTTGAATTCCACGCGAACGGTCGAGAGACCTTCCTTCGACACAGACGTGATCTGCTTGAGATCCTTGAGGCCCTTGAGGGCGCGCTCGAGCGGCTGGCTCACGAGCCCCTCGATGTCCACGGGTGAGACGCCGATATAGGGCGTGGCGACGATCACGAGCGGGATCGTGATATCGGGGGTGGCCTCGCGGGGGAGACCCACGTACGAACGGTACCCGAAGAGGACGATGAGCACCATCAGGATGTAGACGGCGATCCTGTTGTCGACGGCAATATTCCAGATCTTCATGGTGCCGTCCTTTAGTCCGTCACGAGGACCGGCTGCCCGTTCACGAGCCGCTGGTACCCCTCTGTGATAAGTCGGTCGCCGGCCGCCAGGCCCGCCACCACCTCAATGTAGTTTCCTTCGCGCCCGCCCAGTGTCAACCTTCGCTCTTCCGCCCTCCCGTCCCGTTCCACATACACGATATGGCGATCGCGGTCGACGAGTTGGATGATATTCCCGCTGACAAGGATGGCCTGCTCCCGGGCCTTCCGCACCAATCGCACCTTGGCGATCATCTCCGGCTTTAGCTTGCCGCCCGGGTTGGGGATGCTGATCTCCACGAGGAGTGTCCGATTCGCGGTGGACACCGTGGAGCCGACGAAGCTGACCGTTCCGAGCACCGTGTCTCCGGGAAGTGCGTCAAACGTCAGGATGCCCGTCGTACCCGGCGTGATGGACGCTGCGCTGCGTTCCGGGATCTCCGCCTGGACCTTCATGCGTGAGAGGTTTACGATGTGAGCAATGGGCTGGCCTGGCGGCGCAAACTCGCCTTGCTCGAAGACCGCGTCATCGAGCACACCATTGATCGGGCTCCGGAGTTGCGTGCGTTCCCATCGTGCCCTCATCAGATCGGCGTTCGCCTTGGCGGCGTCGTGGCTGTACTGGAGGTTGCGGTACTGAAGTTCGCTGATGCCCTGTTCGTCGTAGACCTTCTTCTGCTTCTCGACATTCATCTCTGACATCTTGTTCTGCGCGTCTGCCGCGTCGTACGATGCCTT
>CAYIHQ010000571.1:0-2140 GCA_964362905.1 uncultured Ignavibacteriaceae bacterium | reverse complement strand
ACCCCTGAACGTGCTCGTGAAGCCTCGGAACCCCTTCTGAGCATTCGCGGTGCTGTCGACAAAAAGCTGCCAGGAGTCGCCAAAGGCTGGGTCTGAGGTCCGCTCGTGGTGTTCGAGGTATGCGATCGATACCTCCACCTCAGACAGGTCGCTAACGCGGTAAGCAGCCGAGCCTCCGAGCAGCATGGATGACTGGCGGAGCAACAGGGAGCGGTCCCGGCGGTAGTAGTTGCGAAGTGCGATTGGCCAATCATTACCGATGGGCGATTCGCTGGCACTCATGGCTGCAGTAAATCTGACCACCAGAGGTGAGAAGTCCGCAAGGACATTGCCTTGAAGTGTAGATCGCTGCAGATAGTTGTTCTGCAGGAAATCCGAGTTGAAGCGGAGGGCTCCGGGAAGGGGGATGCCCGAGGGATACGCGCCCAGTGCGTCGGTTTCGAGGCTGTCGAATGCGAAGGGTGTCAGCCGGATAGCCTGTTTGTTCTCTGTGCGGGAATATTCACCTGCGACGAAGAATCGAATCACAGGATTGATCGGTCCCGAGAGAGTTGCAACAGCTTGTCGGTAGCCTTGGACAGAGGAGCCCCAGAATCTGCTGCCTCCAGTCGCGAGATCGTCGGTTGCACCCATGAGAAAGAACTCCAGTTGGTCTCCCCCCGTCATCATGGTGTATCTGGCTGAGGCAGGGAAGTGAGTGTGCCCTTTTGCTCCGTAGACTGTCTTGTAGAATGTCGCTTGCTCCAGACCCTCTCGAATGATCGGGACGATGGCAGTTCCTGTGTGGGGGTTCGTGAGCGAGAAACCATTGATCGATGTCTCCTTGGCCCACCACTGCGAACTGCGTACATAGGTCTGAGCGCCCTCCACGATACCCCCAGGCAAAATCGACCAGAGCTCATCCAGGTTCCGAACAGGTAGTCGTGATAGAACTGATGAAGAGACTTCAACTCGGCCAATAGCGGAATCCTTGAGGGTCTGCGATTGTGTGGTCTGAACCAGCCAAATGACGGCCAAGAGGATGGTGGGCGTCTTCATCGAGGTGATCTTGGTAGAATTGCGAGGGTAGCGGATTGGATTCGGTGGAACTTCGTCACAGTAGTCGTCAAGGTCGAATGCAAATGTAGTTCGAGGCAGCAACAATCGCAATCGCGGGTCTCTTGGCCCCTACCGATTGCAGGACTGCCCCCTTCTCTCTGTGGTCAGTTCCCTGGATTCCCGTTTCTGCGATTTCGTGCTCACTCGTCTCACATGCAAGCATGGTCCTGAGGCCTGTCGTAGGAAGCATGGTCCGAGTTGGCGTCTGGGATCGCCGGCTGCAAATTCTCTCCGTCTTGACTTCGCCTGAAATTCTCCGCTTCTTACGCCCGGTATCCGGGGGGATATGCGTTGGAAACATATGCCCATCCCCCCAACAGAAAAACGCTCGCAGGTCGGTAAGCTCAATGCCGGCATGCGGGCGTTTCCGTTTGGAGTACGCTCATAGCAGTCCTTCACTTGCAGGCCCGCAATGCCTCGAAAAATCCCCACCTGGCTTATTGAAGACAACGAGACGTTTCGAGATGTGCTCGTTGACGGATTGCGTGTTACCAACGAGTTCATCCCTACTTCGTTCGGCTCGTGCGAAGAGGCCTTTGAGGCTCTTGCGCAGGGCGCCGAACCTCCTGAAGTAATACTGCTTGATATAAAATTGCCTGGAATAAGTGGCATCAGGGCAATTCCACAGCTGAAGCAGAAAGCACCCGAATCAAAGATCATCATCCTGACGATCAATGAGGACGACCTGAATATCAAGCGAGCGATGGTCGAAGGGGCTGATGGCTATGTCGTAAAGACTGCTGGACTGAAGGAACTGTTCAACGCAATGAGATCGGCGCTTGACGGGCAGAGGCACTGAGATGATAAACCCCTTCTGTTAGCAGAAGATTGCAACAACTCGATTCCTGTGGTGATTCACCACGAATATCTGCGGGGGAAGCAGGCGATTCGAAATGGAGGGTTCCACGTGTTGGAGTTAGTTGGTGTCTTCACCAAGAACGGATGAGCGCTGTTCCGTCTCGTGAGGTAATTTTCGGGGAGTGGCTTTGCCCTCGGGGAAGGGGGCGGTATGTTGATCGTGACTGTGGGTAGGGATGTGGCC
>CAYIHQ010000570.1:0-2143 GCA_964362905.1 uncultured Ignavibacteriaceae bacterium | reverse complement strand
GGATAACAGGCGATGGTCAGAACATGTCACCGACACACGGTGGAAACAACTACTATGGCTGCACGATGTATCCTACATGGGAAGGCCTCGCTCGAACAAATCTGCCATCGTTCACCGCGGACTACAACAACCCATATTTTTGCCCTAATCACGCGAATTACATAGGCAATATCTCTTGGTAAGAAAGGACAATGTCATGGTTCATACCATCCTTAGATGCTTTCTTTTGTTGCTTGTTGGCAGCATTCACATTGTCGCTCAATCCATTTCATTCACTTTGGAATCCCGAAAATCCCGACATGTAGAGGGCGAATGGATATTCCTGGAATTGAGGGTGAAAAACGAGGGAAGTGCCGTAGTAGAGATTTCGCCGCCAGATCCGTGGGGGAATGACATCGCCTACGTTTGCAGAACTCGTTCAGGTGTCGTCATTCGATACACAGGTCCCTCCGTGAATGTTGTGGCCGGACGAAAAATCAAATTGCTTACTGGCCAAGAAGTGACTGAGACAATTCAGTTGGACTATCTCTATGGGGATAGAATATCAAATGCGTCGACGTGGAAGGCGCTCCCCCCTGGCGAATATATCCTAGAGATGACATATGCAGCTAATGCTGAGACCAAACTTTCGGCTTCACAAGCCGTTCACGTTTTGGCTCCAACAGGAACAGAGAAGCAAATGTTCGATGACTTGAAAGCAACTTTGCGGAGTTTGTCCTTCCGTCAAATGACTCGAGAGCAGGCCATATTGAGTTTTCAAGAGATCGAAGGTCGCATTCCATCGAGTCCATATGCAAGCGTCGCCTCATCAATCGTTCCAGCGTGGCTTAGATTTTCACTTGACAATCCTTCGGCAGCTCAAGAGGCTAGCAAGGCTGCACTCATCAAGCATCCAGAAATAGCCCTGGTCCCCGGATTCTTAAGTGGAACGATTCGACGAATCCCAAAAGGTGAGGAACGTCAGAGTTTCCTTCGATCAATCGAATCTCTATTGGGACGCCAAGATTCGGTAATTGTAAGGACTGCGCGCAAAGAAATTAGCCGAGGAGAACAAAAGTGAAATCATCTCATTGGTTTGTTCGACTTGCTGCTACTCGAAAAGTCACAATCTGCTTTCTCAACTTAGGCTTCTTGTTTGTTTCAACTTGGGGCCAGACCATTCCCGAGCCAGAGGGAAAGGCAAGCGATCAGTACATCGCAGAGCAGGTGCTGGCAATACTGGGCCAGTCGATTCGTAACCAAGACATTCAATTACTTACTTATGTCCTTTCCGGAAGAACCGCAGAACGGTTGCCAAACCGATTTTCGCAGCTGTTTGGAAGAATCAATAGGACTGGTCGGCTTTCCTCCGCGTCCGTCCGCAGCACATCAGATTTCTCTCTCTCGCTCATGTCTCATCATCGAGTTGGTGACACTCTGATTGTATTATTTCGGAGTTCGTGGGAAAGCGACTCATCTAAATCACCCCGATGGAGCGGGTCGGGTTCCGTCAAGATTTGTCAAGATCGGCAGGGCGTGAGGCTGGTTGATAGCAAGGACCTCGAACAAGCCCTGCTCTCGGTGAGTGACAGTTCAGCTCTTCCGAACAATGGATCGGCGGTTGCAAATGTCGCCGCATCGGAATCAATGCAAGGTATGGAGGCCAAGACCACTACTACTCTTGCATTTCAATTCACGAACAATACCCTGGCGGCAAAAACCATTCCATCTGAAATAGACCAGAATGCGGACAACGTTCTTTCGGAAGCTGATGCGCAGATCAAGTTTGGTCGGCGAGTTCTTTATCAACCCGTTGATGCAGAACGAGTGGGCTATGCCTCTGGTGAGGATGTATTGTTCGTTCTCGACAGGGTCGGAGGGTTTATTGCATACAAAACTTCTGCAGACAATCCAATAAGGTACTTCGAATTTTCTCGGACAACTCTTGGTGATGTGAACGTAGCAAAGGCGCTGGTTGCTGATCGGTTAGGTTACGTCTATGTTCTCGACGGAGGAGCGGGTCGAGTATTGAAACTCCATTACAATAGCAGCACGAGGGTATTCGACACCTATTCCGTGCTTAGAAATGGCCTGAGTAACCCTAGTGACATGGACATACACTATGGTTCGTCATTGACTGACCCGAATGACGACGTCCTAGTAA
>CAYIHQ010000569.1:0-2146 GCA_964362905.1 uncultured Ignavibacteriaceae bacterium | reverse complement strand
GCTATCGTGGAACGCGGATCGCACGAATCCTTGCTGGCCCTGAACGGACGCTACGCCAACCTCTACCGGCGCCAGTTGCTGGAACAGGAACTTGTGGAACTGTAGTGCGTCGCGTGAGGAGGATGTACCACAAATGACTGCAGGACCACTCGACATTGACGATCTTTTCCCTCAATTCGTCCTTGGCGACCCTGCCTGTCGGCAGGCAGGCTTGGCGGTAAATCTTTTGATTGAACTGGGAGTCCGATGCAAGAAGAAGACGTCCTCGGTAAAGCCTACGACGCGCGCCTGATGCGGCGCTTGCTCCGGTATCTCCGTCCATACCGGTTGCAGGTCGCCATCGGCATCCTGCTGAGCCTGCTCATCAGCGGCCTGGAGGCGGTGCGTCCGTACTTCACCAAGCTGGCCGTCGACGTGGACATCGCCAACGGCGACAAGCAGGGCTTGCTGGTGACGACACTCCTCTTTCTCAGCGTCCTCGTCGTTCGCGGTCTCGTCCAGTACGTGAGCGCCTACCTGACGCAGTGGATCGGTCAGCAGACCATCTTTGACCTGCGGATGGAGGTCTTCCGGCACCTCCAGTCGCGCTCCCTCCGTTTCTACGACAAGAATCCCATCGGTCGTCTCATTACGCGCGTCACGAACGACGTCGAGGTGCTCAACGAAATGTTCTCGTCGGGCATCGTCATGGTTTTCTCGGACGTGTTCACGATCATCGGCATCTTCTACTTCATGTTCGCCATGGACGTGAATCTCTCGCTCGTGACGCTCAGCGTCATGCCGATCCTCATCTGGGGTACGTTTTTGTTCCGAAAGAAGGCACGCGAGGCCTATCGGGACGTCCGGTTCCAGGTTGCGCGCATCAACACTTTCATGCAGGAACACATCACCGGCATGTCGGTGGACCAGATCTTCGCGCGTGAAGGGCGCTCGGCCCGGCAGTTTGCCGACGTGAACGCGGCCCACCGCGACGCCAACATGCGGTCAATCTTCTATTATGCGATCTTTTACCCGGGCGTGGACCTCATCAGCGCCGTGTCGGTGGGGCTGATCGTGTGGTACGCGGGCCTGGATGGGCTGGAAGGGACGGTGACGCTCGGCCCCGTCATGGCGGTCGTGGAGTTCCACGAAATGTTCTGGCGACCGATCCGCGACCTGTCGGAGAAGTATAACATCCTCCAAACGGCCATGGCCTCGTCGGAGCGGATCTTCCACCTCCTGGACGATCAGACCAGCGTCGCCGCTCCCGACCGCCCGATATCCCTCGCACACGTCAACGGTCATGTGGAATTCCGGAACGTCTGGTTCGCCTATGGCGCCCCTTCGAACGGTGAGGCATCGCCCGAATGGGTGCTGCGCGACGTGTCGTTCACCATCCGGGCCGGCCAGACCGTGGCCATTGTGGGACATACAGGCGCCGGCAAGACGTCGGTCATCAGTCTCCTCAGCCGGTTCTACGACATCCAGCGCGGCGACATCCTGGTCGACAGCATCAATATCCGGGACGTCGATCCGCAGATCCTGCGGAAGCACATCGGGGTGGTTCTCCAGGATGTCTTTCTCTTTTCCGGGACCATCCACGAGAATATCGACCTTGGCAACGAGGAGATCACCATCGACCGCGTGAAGGCCGCTGCCCGCGTCGTGGGCGCGCACCGGTTCATCGAACAACTGCCGGGGATGTACGATGCCGAAGTGAAAGAGCGGGGCGCGACATTGTCCGTCGGGCAGAAACAGCTTTTGTCGTTCGCCCGCGCCCTGGCTCACAATCCGCGGATCCTCATTCTGGACGAAGCCACGTCGAGTGTCGACACCGATACGGAGCTGCTCATTCAGGCAGCGATCCGGAAACTCCTCTCGAACCGGACCTCCATCGTCATTGCGCACCGGTTGTCGACCATCCGGACGGCCGACCGGATCATTGTGCTCCACAAGGGCGAGGTCCGGGAATCCGGAACGCATGCGGAACTGCTCGCCCAGAACGGCATTTACAAGCGCCTGTATGAACTGCAGTATCGGCAGCAAGAGAGTAGCCAGTAGGCAGTTCACAGTAGTCGGACTGGAGCGCGCTTTCGCCTTCCTACCTGCCTGCCGGCAGACCCTATGTTAAACACGTAAGCCTCGTGCGCGGTGTGTATCTTTGGGT
>CAYIHQ010000568.1:0-2152 GCA_964362905.1 uncultured Ignavibacteriaceae bacterium | reverse complement strand
ACCCTCACGGACCCGGAACGCACGCGCAAGGTCCTGTTCGATCTTTCCGTGAACGACGCCTACAGTAACCCCGGATCGCCGGTGCAAACGACGCTGCCGAACGGCGACCAGGTGGCGGTGCGTGAGGGGGATTGGATCTATCTCTCGGGGCGCGGCGCCAGCGACCAGGGTGATCGCCCGTTCCTCGACCGGTTCAACCTTGGGACCAAGGCCACGGAGCGGCTGTTCCAGAGCGCTGACGGAGCATTGGAACAGTTTGTCGCCTTTGCCGGGCGCGATCGCGGCGCGTTCATCGTCCGGTCCGAATCTTCCACGGACGTGCCGAATTACTTTCTGCGGAACATCGCCGGAGGCGGTCGCATCCGGCTCACGTCGTTCCAGGATCCCGCTCCTCAACTGACCGGGATGTCGCGTCAGTTACTTAAGTATCGCCGGTCCGACGGCGTTCCTCTTTCGGGGACGTTGTATCTCCCCATAGGAACGGTCCCCGGAGCTCGACTCCCCCTTCTGATCTGGGCCTATCCGTTGGAGTTTTCAGACCCCGCCACGGCGGGACAGGTTCGCACGTCTCCGCATCAGTTCACGTTCTTCCGCGGCACCACGCCATTGTTTTTCGTGACGCAAGGGTACGCCGTGCTCATGGATGCGACCATGCCGGTGGTGGGCGACCCGGAGACGATGAACAATACGTTCATCGAGCAGATCGTTGGAGCGGCGAAAGCGGCGATCGATACACTTGACGCGATGGGCGTCATCGACCCGAAGCGCGTAGCGGTGTCGGGACACTCCTACGGAGCGTTCATGACGGCGAACCTTTTGGCACATTCGGACCTATTCGCGGCAGGCATCGCCCGGAGCGGCGCGTACAACCGTACGCTCACGCCGTTCGGCTTCCAGAGTGAGCGGCGGTCCTTCTGGGAAGCAAAAGAAATCTACCTGAAGGTCTCCCCGTTCATGTACGCGGACAAGATCAACGAACCGTTGCTTCTGATCCACGGCGAGGCCGACAACAACACCGGCACATTCCCGATCCAATCTGAACGCTTGTTCCAGGCTATTAGCGGGAATGGTGGCACGGCGAAACTCGTCATTCTTCCCTACGAGAGCCACGGCTACAGCGGGCGGGAATCCGTGCTGCACACGCTGGCGGAAATGCTGGAGTGGGGAGAGAGGTTTGTGAAGATGAAGCAGTAAACGTTCCAGACTCCAAACATCCCAAACCCCAAACAAACTGCCAGACGCCAAACTGACAAACCCCGAGTGAAGACCGTCATGGCCCTCCGCCCGGGGTTTGGCGTTTGCTGGTTTGGAGATTTGTTTGGGGTTTGGATCGTTTGGAGTTTGGGGTGTTTATCCTTAAAGCATTCCGTACGGATCCACATCCACCGTCACCCGCACTTTCCTCCGCTCCCATCCTCCCTCTTCTTCCACCAGCGGCGCCAGGAGTGTCCGCACACGCTCTCCCGAAGGGTCTGATCGTTTGTCCCCTTTGATCAGGATGTGCCTGCGGTACAGATTGCGCAACCGCGGAATCGGCGGTTCCGCCGGGCCCAACACCTCGATCCCTTCGAATGTGGAGCGCCGAATTCTGCGTGCCGCTTCTTCCGCCGCCTTCTGGACGGCTGCTTCGTCGCTGCCCGTTACTTCCACCAACACCAGCCGCGTCACGGGCGGATAGCGCAGCTCCGTCCGGAATCGCACTTCCTCATCATAGAACGACCGATAGTCGTGCCGTACGGCATGTCGCAGACTGTAGTGCTGCGGCTGCACCGTCTGAATGAGGACTTCGCCGCGCAACGTGCTCCGACCGGCACGGCCGGCAACCTGCGTGAGCAGTTGAAACGTCGTTTCCGCCGAACGGAAATCAGGAAGCAGCAACTGCGTCTCCGCCGACACCACTCCGACGAGCGTCACGCGCGGAAAGTCCAGCCCCTTGGCCACCATCTGGGTGCCCAATAGAATATCCGCCTCGCCCGCTCCAAAGCGCCGGAGCAGCGTTTCGTGCGATCCTTTCCGCCGCGTTGTGTCCCGGTCCATGCGGAGGATCCGCGCCTTCGGGAAGAGCGCCTGCAATTCTTCATGCACCTGCTGCGTCCCGAACGACAACTGCTTGAGTTCCCCTTTTAGGCAGGATGGGCAGAGCTGGGCGGAC
>CAYIHQ010000567.1:0-2167 GCA_964362905.1 uncultured Ignavibacteriaceae bacterium | reverse complement strand
GGGCGGAGCATTGGCGATCGTGGCGGTGCAGTTTGGAAGTACGAGGCTGTTGGACAATGGTATGTTGCACACGATGGAGCGTCGCACATGACAGATCGTCCGTTGGCTGCCGTGGTCATGGCTGCGGGAAGAGGCACCCGCATGAAGGACCCGACCAAGGCCAAGGTGATGTATGACTTGAACGGAATGCCGCTGATCCATTACGTGGCCGACCTCGCCTACGAGTTGAAAACGTCGCGGGTCATCGTCATCGTCGGCCATCAGAGGGATGTGGTGGTCGACTTTCTTCGCCGCGAGCATCCGGACGTCGAAACAGCGGTCCAGGACCAACAGCTCGGCACCGGCCATGCCGTCCTGCAGGCCGAGAAGGCATTGGCGCCGTTTGAGGGGGATGTGGTGGTTCTCTCAGGAGACGTGCCCTTGCTGACCGCCGAGAGCATGCGGGAATTGATCCGGCATCATCGGTCCACGCGAGCGGTGGGCACGATCCTCACCGCCAAGCTGAACGACCCGACCGGTTACGGACGGGTTCTGCGAAATCCGGACGGTTCCGTACGCCGCATCGTCGAGCACAAAGACGCGACGGAGGAAGAGCGTCGGATCGACGAGATCAACTCGGGGATCTATGTGTTCGACTGCCGGCGCCTGTACGAGGCGCTCCACCATCTCACCCCGGCGAATGCGCAGGGAGAATACTACCTGACGGACGTCTTCGAGGATTTCTGGAAACACCATCAGACCGTGTCCGCCCTCCTCGCATCGCATCCCGACGAGATCCGGGGCATCAATACTCCTGATCAATTGGAAGAAGCACGCATCGCGCTTCTGAGCAGGGGCTAACTGGCGGTTGGAAGAAACCTCTGAATAGGGGGAAGAATGTACCGCCAAGGCCGCCAAGCGCAGATGAGAACTCATAACGACAAGTTCGCCAAGGCGATTCTGAATTATTTTCAAACCGCTTGCCGTGTCTACTTGGCGTCCTTGGCGGTTCACGTTTCTCTCATTCGAGGCCTTTTCTGGCAATCTGCCAAACCTTGACCGTGACTACCATGCGCCTTCGAACCGTTCTATTCGTCCTCATCATTGCCGTTGCGGGAGCGAGCGCGCAGTCCGTCTCCGTTCCCGTCCGCCATGAAGTGTATGAGTTCCTCAAGAAAATGGAGGCTCGGGGGCTCGTGACCGGCTACCGGGACATCATTCGACCCATCTCGAGGCTTCAAGCGGCTCATCTCCTCCTGGAAGTCGAACGATCCGCATCGGCCCTGAGCGATGTGGACCTGCGTCGACTGACGTTCTTCAAGGAAGAATTCGGCGACGAACTCGGCATGACCGATCCGTCGTGGACAGAGGTGCCGCGACGCTGGCATCCGCTGACCTTCGTCCTGGACGGCGGGGTCCTCAATGTCGACCTGAACCTGGCCTTTCGTTACACGCAATCGCAGAACGACTGGTCGCAGCGGGTGTCGAACGGCCTCCGCATGTACGGATACGCATTCGAACACTTCGGATTCGCCTTCCATTTTGCGGACAATCGTGAGATCGGCACCCGGTTGGACCGGGTCCGGGCGCTGTCGCCCGAAGACGGACTCATCGTCAGCAAACCGACGGCCACCTCGTTCGAGTACGACTTTGCGGAGGTGGAGTTCACCTACCAGACCGGCGGCCTGACGTTTGCACTGGAGAAGATCCCCATGTGGTGGTCGACCGGTCGTCGCGGAAGCCTCATGTTGTCGCCGAAGGCTCCTGCGGCGCCTCAGATCCGGTTTCGCGCGGCGCTGGCCGACTGGCTGGATTTCACATACATCCACGCGGACCTCAGTTCGAACGTCCTCGATTCCTCCCGCTCGTATAGCGCATATTCTTCGCCGTCCGTCAACTTCTTCCGGCCCGTCTATCGGCAGAAGTACATGGCCGCGCACGTGCTCGAGGCGTCGGTCACGGACTGGCTGGACGTTTCCTTTGGTGAATCGATTGTCTACAGCGACAAGAATCCGCAGATGATGTACATCATCCCCGTCATGTTTTTCAAGTCGGGTGAGCACTACAACAAGGACACCGACAACGCTCAGTTCTTCCTGAGCGCCGATGTCAATCCGGGGTACGGCATCAATCTGTTCGGATCCTTATTCATCGACGAGATCGCGACGAGCGCGTTGTTCGATCCGGA
>CAYIHQ010000566.1:0-2175 GCA_964362905.1 uncultured Ignavibacteriaceae bacterium | reverse complement strand
CCCCGCGCCTCTTGCTCACCTTTCAGAGGGATCCAGACGGAGGACACAAGTTCTTCATCGGACAGCTGGGCCAACGAGGTCAGGCGGTCGGCTCGGGCTACGCCCATTTCCTGCATCACAAACGGTTCGGTCCCCGTCAGTACGGCCCGCAACGGCGGAAGCATCATGAAGGGTTCCGCCCGCATCGGACGGAACGCCCCATGCATGGAACGCCATCGCAATCGGTTGGACTGCCCTTCCCGCATGAGCACACCCGCCCACGGCGCCTTGGTGAGGGTCACCACCTGCGCCAGGATCGCATCGAAGATGCGGTTCAGGTCGATCACGCCCACGAGTCGCCGGTCGATCTGGCTGAGGGACTCCTGCTCCCAGAGCAGCAACGCCTGCTCTCGTTCATGCATTTTCCGGTCCGTGATGTCCCGGAAGGCAACCTGCACGACCGCCGCATCGTTCCAGGATACCATCCGCGCATTCCCCTCAAGGTCCAGCATGCGGCCTTGTTTTGTCATGCATCGGAATTCTTCGTGCCGCGCGATCTCCTCACCCGGATTTCGACCTTCCATCCGGTCCAGCAGAGCCGCGCGCGCGGCGGGGCCGAGGAGTCCGGGGAGGTCCGCCACCTGCATCTCCTCCAGGTTTGTGAAACCAAACAGGGTGATGGCCGCTGAGTTGGCGAAGACAGGCCTGGTGCCCTGCAGTACCATAATACCGTCCTGTGCGTTCTCGACGATGGCTCGGAACTGCTCCTCACCCGTCATGAGCTGCCGGTTACGGAGGAGCTGGCGCCGCTCCAAGCGTCTCACCACGACCGTCAGGAGGACACCCATCACCACGAAGCCGAAAGAAGTGAAGGCCCACGCGGAGTACTTCTCCTCAATGAGCTGGTCCACCAAGGCGATGCGGCCGATATTCTCGCTCACAATGGCGTGATGAAAGGGCTCTTTGAGCTCACGCAAGCGCGCCATGGATCTCGGGATTTCGCCCCCGAACAGACGACGCCCCAGGATGGTGCGCCCCGCATTGGATCTCGCGGGGTCAAAGAAGGCGGTGAGCTCCGCTGTGACCGTATCGATCGATTCCTGAAAGAGTTTCTGCAACCGGGCTGAATGGTCGCTCGGGGAGAACGACGCGGCGATGTCCCGTCGGACGCTGTCCAACCGGCGGATCTGCGCAGCAAACGACTGACGCGCATGGGGGTGACTGCCGGGAGTGGCGTAGGTCCGTCGGGCCAGATGGTATGCATCCCACGACGTGGAGTACGCCACCTGCAGGAGGGAATCTTGCTGGGCGAGACGGAGATAGGCCTCCCGCTCCTGGTTGATGGAGTCCCGAAAGCCGACAAAGAAGACTGCCAAGAGGGCGCCAGCGCCCAGGAGGATCGCCCAGACAGCGAGCGTGAGGGGAAAACGGAACTGTCGGATCATTCCTTGGTGACGAGGGCCGGAGAGCGACGTCGCTCAGGACGGCTTACTTGCCGGTGAGGGCACGATACGCGGCTGCGTCGAGAAGCGTCGCAGCATCGGCGGCATTGGACAGGCGGATCTTGACCATCCATCCCGCGCCGTACGGGTCCTTGTTCACTGATTCCGGAGCCGCGGCAATGGCCGCATTGATCTCGACCACCTCGCCGCTCACGGGAGCGTACAGATCGGAGACCGCCTTGACGGCCTCGATGGTGCCGAAGGCCTTCCCCTTCTCCAGCTTCGCGCCAACCTTGGGAAGTTCGACGAACACCACGTCGCCGAGCTCGCCCTGGGCGTACTCGGTGATGCCGATGGTGCCGGTGGTGCCATCAACCCTCATCCACTCGTGGTCTTTCGTGTACTTCAAGTTCTCGGGGAATTGCATGTTCTGCCTTTCGCTGGGTTCAGTCTTTGAAATCGAAACTCTCGACGAACGTCGTATCGAAGTGTCCGCTGCGGAACCGGTCGTTACGCATGAGCTTCTGGTGGAACGGAATGGTGGTCTTCGGCCCTTCGATCACGAACTCTTCGAGGGCTCCGGACATCTTGGCGATCGCCTCCTCGCGCGTGGTGCTCCGCACGATGAGTTTTGCGATCAGCGAATCATAGTACGGCGGGATCTCGTAGCCGTCGTAGGCGTGCGTGTCGACACGGACGCCGAAACCGCTCGGGAAATGGAGGGTCAGGATCTTGCCGGGAGAGGGACGGAAGC
>CAYIHQ010000565.1:574-2177 GCA_964362905.1 uncultured Ignavibacteriaceae bacterium | reverse complement strand
GTCGAGGGCAGGCAGCGAGCGCAGCAGACCTGTGAGTGGCCCTAGCGGTTTGGCCCTTTGGAGCTTTGGACGTCTGTTTGGAGTTTGATTGTCTGGAGTCTGGAGTTTTTCCGTTCCACCTCTGGCTCTCCCTTCGGCGGTGCAAACACGATCGTAAACGTTGTTCCCTTGTCGGGCTGCGAGTCGACGGCGATCGTTCCGTGATGGCGTTCAACGATCCCGTACACCACCGAGAGCCCCAATCCGGTCCCTTGCCCTTCTTCTCTGGTCGTGAAAAAGGGCTCGAAGATCTTCGTCAGATGTTCCGGGGCGATACCCACGCCTGTGTCACTCACTGACAAGCGTGCTCCGCCTGAGGCGGTGTCCAGTCCGTACTCGACTGCCAGGGTTCCTCCCTCGTGCATCGCATCCGCTCCGTTCACAAACATCGCGACGAGGGCCTGTTGGATCTGTTGCGCATCGCAGAGGATCTGCACGTCACCGTCGGGAGATCTCTCTTCGAACCGCAGTTCCCGGATCTCCAGGTGGTGGCGCACCAACAGATAGGCCCGCCGCACGATCTCGCCCAGCGATTCGAAGGCGAACTCGCCGCTTTCCTTCTTGGAGAAGAGGAGCAGGTTCTTGACGATTTCGCCGCTTCGATTCGTCTCGCGGATGATGATGTCAGCGTCCTCCAGGAGCTCTTCCGGATTCTGCAGCCGGTCGCGTTCCGCCTGCAATTGACGCCGGAGAAGTTTGGTGTACGTCAGGATGCCTGCGAGCGGATTGTTGAGTTCGTGCGCGACGGTAGCCGACAATCGGCCGAGCGAGGCCATCTTCTCGACGTGCAGAATGCGGTTGTGGATGGCGGTCAGCTCATCGGTCTTCTCCTGCACGCGTTGCGCGAGCGTCTCCGACCATTTCCGGTCGTGTTCCTGCGCCGCCCGCACGCTGTCCGTCATGGCGTTGAAACTGCGCGCCAGTTCGCCCAGTTCATGTCGTGCGGTCACGAGAACCTGGTGGTCCAGGTTCCCCGACGCAACCTGACGCGTTCCTTCCATGAGCGCATCAAGCGGCTGGAGGACAGTGCGCCGAAGAAACCAACGGATGAGCAGGAAGAGGAACACGAGCGCCGATGCAGCCGCTGCGACAGCGATCGTCTGCACACGAGAGATCTCGGCGTCGAGTCCCGTCAGGGTCATGCGCACGTCGAGCACGCCGAGGACCGTCTTCTCCGCCGGAGATGTGTGGCACCCCTCGGCCGAACACGATTCTTCGTTCCGGATGGTACTGATGAGCCCCATGATTCGTCCTTGCCCCACTTCGTAGATGCGGATCCGGTTCCCGGTGGGAAGGGAATGCAGGGGCTCGTCGGCGGCGTGGCAATCGACGCACGCTTCGGCCTGAAGGTCGACCATCGTGGCCTGTTCCGATGTGTCGCTGGAGAATGTGATCTCCCCCCTCTTGTTGTAGAGGCGCAATCCGGCGATGCCCGGCGACCGGGCAATGGAGCGCATGGTCTGGTAGACGTCGTCCTTGCGATTCTGCAACATGCTGTAATGCGTGGACGACTTGATGAAGTCGGCGATACCCACCGCGCGGTCGCGGACCATGGTGGTCATCT
>CAYIHQ010000565.1:0-564 GCA_964362905.1 uncultured Ignavibacteriaceae bacterium | reverse complement strand
CCTGGAGGTACAGGCAGAAAAAGACCATCAGCAGGACTGCGGCACCGGCAAAGAGCTGATATTTCAGAGATGAGAATCGCATGGGGAGGCACATTTCAGCATTTCTGCAGGGGCAGAATCCGTGCCACAAAACATTGAAAATTGGAGATTGGAGATAGGAAATTTTGAAGAAGAAGGGCCGGTGGGCCTCAGGTGTGGAGGAATTGGGACGAAAGTTCGCCGCAATTATTGGAATTTGGAGGTGACCGGAGGAAGACCATGAGAAGAGTGTTGGAGGGATGGAGTTCTGGAGGAATGGAGTGTTGGAGAAATGGAGGTGTGATAATCCCATGTTCGGCGATTGCAGGGAGGGCTGTCGGACTAACGGAGGTGTGAAAACGCGAAGGCCCGGGCCATATCCCCGGACCTTCGTTCACTTGCCGTCTGACTACTGAATACTGACTACTCCCTACTCTCTTCACACCACCTTGCAGTACACCCGCCCGACGAGGGCACAGTAGCGAGCGGCACCCATCATGGCGAGAGGGGTGGATGCCACTTCCCCGCCGTCCTGCATCGTCGGTC
>CAYIHQ010000564.1:0-2183 GCA_964362905.1 uncultured Ignavibacteriaceae bacterium | reverse complement strand
TGCATGAAGTTGATCCGGCCAAACCCCTGGCGTTCCAGCCGACGAAAATTACTTACTTGATTCCCAACCAATGATTTCACGTCTGATCCGCTGGCTTACCCGCGCCGAGATTGACCGTGCGCGCATGGAGTCTGAGCGTCTGCTGGCGCAAGCCTACGTTAGCGGTTACAACTCAGGCCGTGCGGTCGGTCAAGCCGAGATGCTTGACCACCTACGAGGAGAGCCCGAGGATCGAGTCACGTCCGACATGGCGCGGGTATCAGCCAAGGGGATGGTGCATTGATGAAACCTAGAATTGTAAAGTGGCCGCATGCCCCGATGTGGCGCTGTAAATCTCCGGATGGCCTTGTCGCCGACGGGCGCACCCCGTGGTTGGCGTGGCACTACTGGGCGCTGTCAAGGTTGGGGCGCGGAATGTGGCCGATCACATGAATCGCCGTAAATTTTTCGGTGTGATGGCTGGCGCTGCAGCGATCCCCGTCGTGGCGTTGGCCAAGATGGAGCCAATATTTGATCCTGTCGTGTATACACGGCGTCTGGAAATAGATGTCGACATGTCGCTCTATTCCGCGATGGATGCGGCCAACTGGATCAACAAACTCGCCACCAGAATCCCTGCGGCCTATCGTTTAACCGTTGGGCCGTGGTTGTATATCGAGGCGCACAGTACCGCAATAAGGGACGCCATGCGTGATGAGTATCAGACCGATATTGTAGTCGTCATGAATCGCGCCATTACCAATTGTGACGAGTGGTGGTTGGATGCGTGCGGCATCAAGATTTGGAGTCCTGGAGCATAATGGCCTCGCTCCACCCCTTCATTCCGTTCGACGAAGTCGACGACGGCGCCGAACTGCCGGAGGAAATCACGGTAGACGTTGGCGGGCCGCAAACGATGTCCATGCCCGGCGCGCTGATGACCATGCTGGATGGCGGTGGGATCGAGGTGGATTTCGATCCGGAAATGGAATCTCAGGAAACGGTTGACGACGGCGACCACTACGCCAACCTAGCTAAAGGATTAACGGAAGCCCAATTAAACGCTATCGCCCAGGACGTTGACGAGATGGTGCGGGCGGACCGGGAGAGCCGGGCGCCGTGGTTTCAACGGCTTACCAAGGGCATGGAGTTGCTGGGGATCGTGGATGAGGCCGACGTTGACCCGCCGTTCGAGGGGGCCAGTACCGCAGTGCATCCCCTGATTGCGGAGGCGATTGTCCAGTTCCAGTCACGCGCTTTGGCAGAGTTGTTCCCGGCCACCGGTCCCGCCAAGGGTGTGGTGATGGGTGAAAGCTCAAAGGAACTTGAGGCCCAGTCCAAGCGCGTTGAAAACTACATGAACTACCAGCTCACGGTGTTAGACAAGACCTATTACCCGGAGTCGGACAAACTGCTGTGGTCGGTGGCTTACGCCGGCAGCATGTTCCGTAAGTCCTACAGCGACCCCATCCTGAAGCGCAACATCGCCAGGCTAATCAAGGCTGCTGACTTCCTGGTGCCCTACAGCGCGACGACGCTGGAGGACGCCAGTCGTTACACGCACATCATCCCGTATTCGCAACACGAGATGAAGCAGTTGCAGGATCTCAAGTTTTACTCCGATGTCGAGTTGGGCATTCCATCGTCAACCCGCGAGGCCGATGATTCGCAGGAACTCAGGGACGCCCAGGACAAGGCGGAAGGCAAGGTTGATGCCGACCTCAGAGAGGAGGACCGGGAACACGTCGTCTATGAGATGACGCTGGATTATAAGGTGCCGGGCGTCGAGGGCGATCAGGTATTGCCCTGCGTGATCTCGGTCGAGCGGGATTCGCTCAAGGTTCTGGCCATCAGGAGGGGATGGAAGGAAACCGATCAGGACAGACGTAGGAGAGTCCAGGTTGTCCATTTCCCGTTTATCAGAGGCGACGGGTTCTATGGGTTCGGGCTGCTTCATCTGGCCGCTGGTCTTGGCAAGGCAGCGACTGGCGCTCTGCGTGTCATTCTGGATAATGCTGCATGGGCTGCTCTGCAGGGCGGGTTTAAGGCCAAGACTGCGAAACTGCCATCTCAAGCCAAGATGGCGCCTGGTAGGTGGAACGAGACCGATATGGAGGCCGAGGAGCTGGCGAAGTGTTTCTACACGCCGCCGTTCAAAGATGTCCCGATGGCGCTGTTTGCGCTCGTCGAACTCCTAACGACCA